>JAPOYG010000275.1 GCA_026706755.1 Acidobacteriota bacterium | reverse complement strand
CAGCTCTTCGAGCTCGGCATCATGGGCATCGAGATACCGGAGTCGCTCGGCGGGGCCGGCGGGCACTTCTTCCTGTCGGTGGTCGCGGTGGAGGAGCTGTCGCGGGTCGACCCCGCCGTGGCGGTCGTCGTCGACGTCCAGAACACCCTGGTCATCAACGCGCTGAACCGCTGGGGCTCGGACGATCTGAAGCAGCGGATCCTCCCGCGGCTGGCGTCGTCCGCGGTCGGCGCCTACGCGCTCTCGGAGGCGGGCTCCGGAAGCGACGCGTTCGGCATGGCGGCCCGCGCCGCCCGCGACGGCAGCGGCTACGTCCTCGACGGACGCAAGCTCTGGATCACCAATGGCAACGAGGCCGAGGTCTTCATCGTCTTCGCCAACGCCGACCCCGATGCCGGCTATCGCGGCATCACCGCGTTCGTCGTCGAGCGGGACACCCCCGGATTCCGGGTCGGCAAGAAGGAGGACAAGCTGGGCATCCGCGCCAGCAGCACCTGCGAGCTGCTCCTCGACGACTGCCGCGTCCCCGCCGCCAACGTGCTGGGCGAGCCCGGGCGCGGGTACGCGGTGGCGATCGAGACGCTCAACGAGGGGCGCATCGGCATCGGGGCCCAGATGGTCGGCCTCGCCCAGGGCGCGCTCGACCACACGCTGGCCTACGTGCAGGAGCGCAAGCAGTTCGGCCGCGCGGTGAGCGAGTTCCAGGCCGTGCAGTTCCAGCTGGCGCAGGCGGCGACCGAGATCGAGGCGGCGCGGCTGATGACCTGGAACGCCGCCCGCCTGCGGGACGCCGGCCGGCCGTTCCTCACCGAGGGCGCGATGGCCAAGCTGTACTCCTCGCAGATGGCCGAACGCGTCACCTCCCTCGCGGTGCAGCTCTTCGGGGGGGTCGGCTACACGAAGGACTACCCGGTCGAGAAGCTCTACCGCGACGCCAAGATCGGCCAGATCTACGAGGGGACGTCCAACCTGCAGCTCCAGACCATCGCCCGCCAGTTGCTCAAGGGCCGCGACGGACGGACTACCTGACCCCCCGGCCCGCCGCGCCCGTGCTCTCGCTGCGCCTGTGTTATGGTGAACACAGACCCAGGGATTCCAGGCGCATGTCGATGGTGGCTTTCGACACGCACGCGGCGGTCCGGGAACTCCGCGCGGGCGGCTTCAACGAAGATCAAGCCGAGAGGCTGGTCGACGTCTTCAACCGCGCCGTCGGTGCTCCGGTGACCAAAGCCGACCTCGAGCCTCTCGCGACCAGAAGGGAGCTCGAGCTCCTCGCGACCAAAAAGGACCTCGAGCTTCTGGCGACGAATCGGGAACTCGAACCCCTCGCGACCAGGAAGGACCTCGAGCCTCTGGCGACGAAGCGGGAGCTTGAGCTCCTGGCGACGAAGACCGAGCTCCTCGCGACGAAGACCGAACTCCTGGCGACGATTGAACCCCTGGCAACGAAGAGCGAACTCGAGTTCCTGGCAACGAAGAGCGAGTTGGCCGCGCTCGAAGCCCGGCTCGCGTGGCGCCTCGTCGGCGCCGGAGTCGCCGTGGCCGGCATCCAGGCCGCCGCGATCGTCGGGCTGCTCAGGCTGGTGCTCACTCCCTGAGCCCGGACGCCTCGCCGAGCAGCTCGGCGGCGAGAGTCAGGCGCTGGACGGTCGACGTGCCGTGGTAGATGTCGGCCGCGCGCGCGTCGCGGAGCAGCCTTTCCGCCGTGGAGCCCCGCTCGTAGGCGCTCGCGGCCAGGAGCTGCACCGTGCGGTCGGCGGCCTGCCGGGCGGCCTCCGCCGCGGCCAGCTTCGCCATCGACGCCTCGAGCGTGCAGCGCTCCTGCTGCTCGCGCGCCGCCGCCGCCTTCAGCACCAGGAGCCGCGCGGCATCCAGGTCCGTGGCCGTGTCGGCGAGCGTGCTGCGGACCGATTGCCGGCGCCCGAGCGACGCACCCTCGGCCTGCGTTCGCGAGGCGTAGGCCAGGGCTTCGTCGAACGCCGCCTGCCCGATGCCCACCGCCAGCGCCCCCGTCGCCACGCGCACACCGTCGAGCGCCCAGTCGCGCACGCGGCGCGCGTCCCCCGGCGCCCCGAGCAGCGCATCCCCTCCGAGCCGCACGTCCTGAAACACCAGGTCCCGGCAATCGAGACCGCGCACCCCGAGCGCGTCGGGCGCGGCCGCCCGCTGCAGGCCCGGCGCGTCACCCGGCACGAGGAACGCACCCGGCCTCCCCCGTTCGCCTCCCGCCTCGCTCGTCCCGAAGACGACGAAGAGTTCCGCCGCCCCGGCGTTGGCGACCCACGCCGTGCGTCCGCCCAACACGTAGCGCTCCCCGTCGCGAACCGCGGCCACGCCGAGCGCTCCCGCGCCGGCGCCGGCAACGGCGTCCGGCTCGGCGAGCGCGCACGCCCCCAGGCTCTGTCCCGACGCCAGCCGCCGCAGCCACGTGCGCCGCTGGTCGTCGCTCCCGAAGCGCGCAACGACCTCCGCAACCAGAGAGTTGTGGACGGCAAGAATCATCGCGACCGCGGCACTCGCCGTGGCGACCGCCTCCAGCGCGAGGGCATAGGCGACCGTGTCGCGGCCGGCGCCACCGTCATCCCCTGGAATGGTGACCCCCAGGAGGCCGAGCCCGGCTGCTTCGTCGACGATCGCGGCAGGGAAGCGGCCGGCCGCATCCAGCTCCCCCGCCCGGGAGCGAATGGAGCGCGCCGCGAAGTCCGCCGCGGTCTGCCGGTACGCTTCCTGCCGCGGGGTGGACTCGATGCGCATGGTGGATGCCCGCGTCGCCGCCGGTCCGAGGTGGCGAAACCGAAGCGGCGCGCGGGATCAGGCGTCCGTCGGCGCCGCGGGCGTGCCGAGCGCGGACGCGGCCAGCCGGTCGAAGATCGGCCGGAGCCGGGCGACGCTGGCCGCCGGCTCCTCGGGCACGACACGGGTGTCGCCGACGACGCTCAGGAAGTTCGTGTCGCCCTCCCACCGCGGCACGAGGTGGACGTGCAGGTGATCGCGCACTCCCGCCCCCGCGGCGCGTCCGACGTTCATGCCGACGTTGATGCCGTGCGCGCGGTAGGCCTCGGTCAACGCCATCTCCGAGATGCGCGCCAGGTTGATGATCTCGCTCAGCTCGGCCGCCGTCGCGTCCGCGAGCCGACCCACGTGGCGCACCGGCACGACCATCAGGTGCCCGTTGTTGTAGGGGTACTTGTTGAGGATGACGAAGGCTCGAGCGCCGCGACAGAGGAGGAGGGGCGAAAGGGACGCGGGGTCGAGGGCGGCGCAGAAGACGCACGCGCCGGCATCCGGGCCGGCGGCGCGCGTCACGTATTCAAGTCGCCAGGGACTCCAGAGACGCTCCACGGCTTGCGCTCGATCCCCTCCTCGGGCGACCCGCCGTTGATGAGCTCCTTGAGCTCCTTGCCCGGCTTGAAGTACGGAACCTGCTTCGACGGCACGTCGACGCGGTCGCCGGTCTTGGGATTGCGCCCCCGGCGCGGCTCCCGCCGGCGGAGGCGGAAGCTGCCGAACCCGCGGAGCTCGATCTTCTCCCCCCGCCGCAGGGCCTCGACGATGCTGCGGAAAACAGCATCGACGATGACCTCGGAGTGCTTCTTCGTCAGGTCGGCGACGCGGGCCACCTCCTCGACCAGCGCCGCCTTCGTCATGCTGCCTCCCACCATCAGGCCCTGCCGTCGATGCCGCAACCCCCTCCTCCGCGTCCGGCACCCAAGCCAATCCTGCAGGAGTCCGCGCCGTTCCACGGCGCAGACTCCTGGGGCTCGGACTCCTACTCGGATGACGTCTGCTGCTTGAAGTGGTCGCCCAGGGTCACCTCGGGCGACTCGCTGCTGGCGTAGCTCTGCCAGTCGACCTCGAAGTCGTCCGACTTGAGCGCGCGGATGCTCAGCCCGATCTTGCGCTCCGACGGGCTCAGCTTGATGACGCGCATCTGGATGGTCGTGTCGACCTTCAGGTCCGTCCGTTCCCCGCCGGCCTGCTCATCGAACTCGGAGACGTGGATCAGGCCCTCGATGCCCTCGGCGAGCTCGACGAAGGCGCCGAAGTTCGTGATGCGCACGACGCGCCCCTCGACCACGTCGCCGACCTTGGTTCCGGAGAAGAAGTCATCCCAGATGTCCGTGGCGAGCTGCTTGAGGCCCAGCGACAGGCGCTGGTTGTCGGGATCGATGTTGAGCACCATCGTCTCGACCTCGTCGCCCTTCTTCAGCACTTCCGACGGGTGCTTGAGACGCTTGCTCCACGACATGTCCGAGATGTGGATGAGGCCGTCGATACCGTCCTCGACTTCCACGAACGCCCCGAACTCCGTCAGGTTGCGCACCTTGCCGGTCAGCTTCGAGCCGACGGGATAGCGCTCCGTGAGCTGGTGCCACGGATTGCTCTCGATCTGCTTCAGCCCGAGCGAGATGCGGCGCGCCGCGGGATCCACGCCCAGCACCATCGACTCGACGGAGTCGCCCACGGTGAGGAGCTTCGAGGGATGCTTGACGCGCTTGCTCCACGACATCTCGGACACGTGGATGAGCCCCTCGACGCCCGGCTCGAGCTCCACGAAGGCGCCGTAGTCGGTCAGGCTGACCACCTTGCCGGACAGGCGCTGCCCCACCTGGTAGCGCTCGGCGGCCGAGATCCACGGATCGGCGTGGAGCTGCTTGTAGCCGAGCGAGACCCGCTCTGTCGTCGGATCGAACTTGAGGACGATCACGTCGACCTCGTCGTTCACCTTGAACAGCTCCGAGGGGTGCTGCGCGCGGCCCCACGACATGTCGGTCACGTGCAGCAGGCCGTCGATGCCCCCGAGGTCGATGAACGCGCCGTAGTCGGTCAGGTTCTTGACCACGCCCGGCATCACCTTGCCCTCGGCCAGGGTCGCCAGCGTCTCCTTCTTCTTCTCGGCGTTCTCCTCCTCGAGCAGCGCCTTCCGCGACAGGACGATGTTGCCCCGCTTCTTGTTGACCTTGATGACCCGCATGCGGAGCTCCTGCCCCTTGAGCGAGTCGAGGTTGCGGACCGGACGCACGTCGATCTGCGAGCCGGGGAGGAACGCGCGGACGCCGATGTCGACGGCCAGCCCGCCCTTGATGCGCTCGATGACGCGGCCGAGGACGACCTTGCGGTCCGCGTAGGCCTTCTCGACCTCGTCCCAGATCTTCATCTTCTCGGCCTTCTCGCGCGACAGCACGATGTGGCCGTCCCGATCCTCGGTGCGCTCGAGCAGCACGTCGACCGTGTCGCCCGGATGCACGGCGGCCTCGCCGTTCTCGTCGAGGAACTCCGAGAGGGATATCATGCCCTCCGACTTGTAGCCGACGTCGACGATCACTTCGGACTCGGAGACCTGGAGCACGGTGCCCTTGATGACCTCGCCCTCGGCGATGTTGCGGAAGCTGCCCGCGTAGAGCGCCATCAAGCGCGCGCGCTCGGCCTCGTCCATCCCCTCTTCGTCGCCGTCGGCCTCGGGAAGCTGCGGGCTGGGCGCCGCCGCCTCCTCGGCCACCTCGCTGGCCGCCTCTGCTGCATCTGTCATCCGCGGGTGCCTCCCTCGCTGCGCGGGCCGACCCTGACCCGGGCCTTCATGGCCGCCCGGGCGAGCCCGCTGATTCTCGCTAAGCACCAGACCATATGTCAGTTACCGGCGTGGCGTCAATCCGCTCCGCCGCGCGCCGGCCCGCCGGCGGCGCCGCGAAGACCGGCCCTCACCAGGGCGAGCACGCGATCGATCACCTCGTCCACGGAAACCCCGGTCGTGTCCACCGCAATCGCATCCGGAGCCTGCACGAGCGGCGACGCGTCGCGCGTCCGGTCGACCCGATCGCGGGCCGCGAGCGCGGCGGCCACCTCCCCGAGCGCGGCGCCCGACAGCACGTGGGCCGGGTCGGCGGCCCGCCGCGCCGCCCGCTCCTCCGGCGACGCGTCGAGGTAGATCTTGACCGCGGCGTCGGGCAGCACGGCCGTGCCGATGTCGCGCCCCTCCATCACCACGCCCCCCTGCTCCGCGAGCGCGCGCTGGCGGGCGACGAGCGCCTTCCGCACCCGGGGCAGCCGGGCCACCGCCGCCGCCGCGACGTCGATGTCCGGCGTACGGATCTCCTGCGTGACGTCGTGCCCGTCGATGACGACCCGGCCTTCGTTCAGATTGAAGGTCGCGCGGGACGCGATGGGCTCCACCGCCGCCTCGTCGTCCACCCTGACGCGGTCGCGGAGCGCCTTCCAGGCCACGGCTCGGTACATCGCCCCTGTGTCGACGTAGCGGTAGGCGAGCGCACGCGCGACGGCGCGCGCAACCGTGCCCTTGCCGGCGCCCGAAGGACCGTCGATCGCGATCGCCCGCGCCGTCATGACGGCCCGTTCCCCGCTCCGGGCCGCGCCCGTGGACGCTGCCCCGCGCGCTGCCGCCTCGGCGCCGCCGTCTTTCCCGCGGCCTGCCTGAGCGCCGTCACCTCGGCCGGCAACAGCTCCCGCACCGCCCCCGGCCGCAGACGCCCCAGCCGCAGGGGACCCATCTCGACCCGGCGCAGCCGGCGCACGGGATGCCCGATCGCCTCGAGCATCCGCCGCACCTGCCGATTGCGACCCTCCCGCAGCACGATGCGGAGCCGCGACTCGTCCGTGCGCTTCGCGAAGCGGTTCACCAGCAGGCGGACGCCCGCCGGCGCCGCTCGCCGCCCGTCCACCGGCACGCCGGCCGCCAGTCGCCGCAGCCGGGCCTCCGTCGGGACCCCGCGCACCGTCGCCTCGTAGACGCGCGGGACGCCGTGGCGGGGGTGGGTGAGGCGCGCGGCCAGCTCACCGTCGTTCGTGAGCAGCAGCAGGCCCTCGGAGTCGTAGTCGAGCCGGCCCACCGGATAGACGTAGTCCGCCACGTCCGGGATCAGGTCGAGCACCGTCTTGCGGTGCTGCGGATCGCGCCGCGTGGTGACGTAGCCCCGCGGCTTGTTCAGGACCAGGTAGCGGCGGCTGGTCGGCAGGCCGACTCGCCGGCCGTCCAGCCGGATGTCGTCGCGGGCCGGATCGGCACGCGACCCGAGGGCCGTCACCGTCACTCCATTGACGCTGACGCGGCCCGCCTCGATGAGGGCTTCCGCCGCGCGGCGCGACGCGCGGCCGGCGGCCGACAGGATCTTCTGGAGGCGGATGCCGGACTGCATGGCGGACGAGGCCTCCCGGCGGCCGGCCGGATGGTCAGTGCACGCGCTCGCCGTTCGCCTCCGGGGCGGGCGGAGCCGGGTCGCGGGCCTCGCCGAGCTCCTCGATCTCGAGGGGCAGCACCCCGGGCGTCGGATCGCCCTCGGCGAGGGCCGCCGGCACGTCCATGCCGAGAGCCTCGGCCATGTCCTCCACCTTCGGCAGGTCGTGCAGGTCGCGGAGCCCGAACCGGTCGAGGAACTCGCGCGTCGTCGCATACAGGAAGGGACGGCCGATGACCTGCTTGCGGCCGACCACCTTCACGAGCCGGCGCTCGACGAGCGTGCCCAGCACGCCGGCGGTGTTGACGCCGCGAATCTCCGCAATCTCCGGCGCGGTCACCGGCTGCCGATACGCGATGACGGCGAGCGTCTCGAGCGCCTGCACGGACAGGCGCTGCGCCGAGTGCTCGTGGAAGAGCCGTCGCACCCGGTCATGCAGCTCGGGGCGGGTCACGATCTGATAGCCGCCCGCCACCTCCACGAGTTGCAGACCGCCGGAACGCTCGGCCCACTCGGCGCACAGGGCCGCCAGCGCGGCCTCGACGTGCTCCGGCGGCTCGTCGTCGAGGATCCGCGACAGGACCTTCCGCGTCAACGGCTCCGGGGCCGCGAAGATCAACGCCTCGATCGTCGCCTTCAGGTCGCTCAGGTCCTCGGACACGCAAGCTCCTCGCCCGCCAACCGCCGCACTGCGCCCTACCCTCCCGCCGACTCTCCGGGGTCGTTGGCCGGGCGCGGGGCGTCGGCCGGCCGCGCCCGCCGGTAGACCCGGATCGGGTCGAACGGCGCGGCCTGGAACACCCGGATCAGCTTCAGCCGAATCATCTCGAGCAGCGCCAGGAACGTCGTGATGAGCTCGGCCCGCGACGGGGCGTCCTCGAACAGCTCGGCGAACCCGCAGGCCTCCGTCTCGGACAGGCGGGTCAGCAACTGCTCGATTCGCGCCTCGATCGGGATCACGTCGGCCGGCAGCGGGACCGGAGGGCGCTCGCGGGCCCGCGCCAGCACCGCCTGGAAGGCCTGCAGCAGGCTGAACAGGTCGACTTCCAGCTCCCGCTCGATCTTCTCGCCGGCAATCTCGGCCAGGCGGTCGTCGGGGCGCGTCCACTGCGCGCTGCGTACCGTCTCCCGCTCGTGCAGCATCTCGGCCGCGGCCTTGAAGCGCTGGTGATCGATCAGTCGGCGCACCAGCGCCTCGCGCGGATCCTCCGCCTCGTCCTCGCCGGCCGCCTCCTGCTCCAGGCGCGGCACGAGCATGCGCGACTTGATGTGAATCAGCGTCGCCGCCATGACGAGGAACTCGCCCGCGACGTCGAGATTGAGCTCCTGCATCAACGCGAGGTACTCCAGGTACTGCTCGGTGATGAGGACGATCGGGATGTCGTAGACGTTGACCTCGTTCCTGCGAATCAGGTGCAGGAGCAGGTCCAGCGGGCCCTCGAAGTTGGCGACGCGTATGGGATAGTCCGCGAGTACCGATTCGAATCCGGGGGGAACGACGACTCCGTCGCCGACCGTCGCGGCGCTGCCGGTCGCCGCGGCGCTGCCGGCGGCCGCGCTATCGCCGACCGCCACCTGGTGGAGCCTGTCGTCCGCCATCGGGTTCATCCTGGGGGCGTCGCGCCCCGTCGCCGCCGGAACGTACCTGTCCGGCCCGCCGTTCGTCGCCTGTGGCTGCGCTCAGTCGTACGTGATCCGCACCGCTTCCCGCACCCGCGCCATCCTTTCCCGGGCAATGGTTCGGGCGCGGGCGGAGCCCTCGTGAAGGATCTCACGAATCCGGCCCGGGCGCGACAGTGCGGCGGCCCGTCGTTCGCGGATCGGATCGAGCATGGCGTTCACGGCGCGGGCCAGCTTCCGCTTCACCTCGACGTCGCCCACCTTGCCTGCGCGGTAGCGTGCCTTGAGGTCGTCGACCTCCGCCTTGTCGGGGTTGAAGGCGTCGTGGTACGTGAACACCGGGTTCCCCTCGACCGTGCCGGGGATGTCGGCGCGGACCCGCTTCGGATCCGTGTACATGCGCATCACCTTGCGCTGCACGGTCTCGGCGTCGTCCCCGAGGTCGATGGTGTTCGCGTAGCTCTTCGACATCTTGCGGTTGTCGAGCCCCGGCAGGCGCGGCTGGGGGGTCAGCAGCGGCTGCGGCTCCGGGAACAGATCGCCGAAGAAGCCGCGGAAGCGGCGGACCACCTCCCGCGCCAGCTCCAGGTGCGGCACCTGGTCGTCCCCCACCGGCACGTAGTTCGCCCCGTAGATGACGACATCGGCCGTCTGCAGCAGCGGATAGCCCAGGAACCCGAGCGTCGACAGGTCCCGGTCGGAGAGCTGTTCCATCTGCTCCTTGAAGGTCGGCACCCGCTCGAGCCAGGGGGTGGGAACGACCATCGACAGCAGCAGGTAGAGCTCCGCGTGCTCCGGGACGAGCGACTGCACGAAGAGCGTGCTCCGCTCCGGATCGATGCCCGCCGCGATCCAGTCCGCGACGTTGTCGCAGGCGTACTCCGTGAGGCCCGACGTGT
>JAPOYG010000453.1:6362-9729 GCA_026706755.1 Acidobacteriota bacterium | reverse complement strand
CCCTTGCCGCCCTCGTTGTGCCAGACGGCGTTCGTGCCGTAGTCGGCCCAGACCGCGCGTCCCTTCCAGCCGGCGTCCGGATCGTCGATGCGCCCGTCCATCCCGCGCGAATAGAAGCCGAGCGGATAGGGAACACGCAGGATCACGTACTCCTCCTCCTCGGGGAGGAAGGCGAGCAGCGAGTCCGACGTCGAGCCGGTGGCGATCGGGACGTTGTCGCCCAGACCGAGGGTGTCGAACTGGTCCACCCAGTGGTAGTAGTGGAAGTCGGCGCTCCCGTGGTCGGTGACGCCCTTCATCTGCGGGCCCGGCGTCGCGTAGAGCGTCCAGCCCTCGGGGCAGTGCTGGCCGGTCGCCTCGGGTCCGTTCAGCACCGCGCACCGGCTGCGGTCGAACTTCGCGATGTGGCCGCTTCCGGAGAGCGCCGTCCACACGATGCCGTTGCGGTCGATGTCGACGCCGCGCGGCGAGTAGCCCTGGACGGCGGCGCGCTCGTTCTCGAACGGCGGCTGGTAGTACTCGGCGATGCAGCTCTCGGGCGGGTTGTCGCCGATTTCGAGGCGCACGATCTGACCCGGCACGCCGCCTGACGCCGCCCAGACCACGTTGGGCTCGGTCGGGTCCGGCACGATGCCGTACCAACCGCGCCCCATCTGCCGGTCCTTCGCGGGATCGGGGTCCTCGCGGAGGCCCGTGAACTCGCCGATGCTCCCGTCGCCGGTCGTGTCGACGACGGTCGGGCACCAGCCCTGCGAGGCCTCCGCGTCGCCGGTCTCGTCGTAGAGCCGCGTGTTGACCCAGCCGATGACGTCGCTGACCGAGCTGAGGTACAGCGTGTCGTCGTCGTCGAAGCCGAACTGCAGGTGGTGCGTGTTGAAGCAGGTGTCGATGAGCTCCGTTTCCTCGGTCGCCGGGTCGTAGTAGGCCACGTGCCGCGCCGCCCGCTCCAGCGGGTAGTACTGCGCGTACGGGTTGTCGGATCCCTCGCGGCACCACGCGGGGTTGCCGGGGCCGCGGATCTGGTGGGTCATCCAGACCCGGCCCTGCCCGTCCATCATCGGGTTGTGGGGGTTGCCGGGGTTGTTCCAGATCAGCTCGTCGCCGAAGTAGAAGGACGGGTTCGGCATCTCCTGCGCGATGTACGACTGGAAGTCGCCTTCGCCCGGCGTGTCGCGGACCGGCAGCACCACCTCGTGCGCCTCGTTCGTGTTCGGGTCCACCCAGACCAGCTTGTCGTTGGCGAACTCGACCCCGTAGACGGGACCGCCGGCGTTGACGCTCGGATCGCGCTTGTCGGTCGCGATCTCGTCGTGGATGTAGCCGGTCTCGCCGCCCCACTCCCAGAGCGTCAGCACCACGTCGCGCTCCCGGCCCTGCGGCCGCGGGGGCTGCGCGGGCACCTCGCCCGCCGTGATGCGATCCGTCCAGTCGGCGTAGGCGGAGATGCCGCGCTGGCGGCCGAAGCGGCTGATGGTGCGGGCCATGTTGGAGGCCCGCTGCCCGGTGACGATGCGGTGCGCCCAGGCCGCCTCGGTCGAGTCGAAGTCCGCGGCGTTGGGAATCTCGCGGGTCGGCAGGTTGCCGAGCTGGTGGCAGAGCTGGCAGCCCTGCTTCAGCAGGTCGATCCAGTGGGCCTGCGTGCGCACGGTCGCCGGGATGCCGTTGCCGTCCCCGCCGGTGCCCGGGAACTCCGCCTTCTCCGGGACCTCCATCAGCGAGTACCAGTAGTTGGCCGGGTAGACCTGCGCCGCGTCGCGCGGCGTCGGCGCCTCGACCGCGGTGAGGTCCAGCGTCTGCCCGGGCCGCGCGCCGACTCGCGTAGAGTCGACCAGCCCGTAGCCGCGCACCCAGACCTCGTAGTCCGCCTCCGGGAGGTCGGGCAGGACGTAGCGCCCCTCGTCGTCCGTGACGACGATCTTGCGGTAGAGCGTCGCGAAGTCGTCGGTCTCGGCGATGACCCATACCCCCGCCTCGGGGCCTCCGGCGCTGCGCACCACGCCGCCGACGTCGTCGGCATCGAGCATGACCGCCGGCTGGGCGGTTGCCGTGGGCCCGTCGAGGACGAGGCCCGCCGCCGCCAGACCGACGGCGGCCAGAATGGTGACGAATCGACTGGATCGAGTTGACATCAGCGCCTCCCGCGGTCCCGGATTGTTAGCGTCCGCGCCATTCTACCCCCGACGGCGCCCGTCCTACGGCTCGCGCCGTTCCAGCGCCCGCCGCATCGTCTCGAAGTGCACGTCGAGCGCGTAGCGGTAGGCCCCCCGCCAGTAGTCGACGTCGTGCCCGCCCCGGCGCTGCGTGTACTGGAACGGGATGTCGGCGTCGATCAGCATCTCGGCGAACGCCTGGGTGGTGACGAGATAGGGGCCCGCGGTGCCGGAGTCGATCTGGATGAAGGGCAGGTCGCCGCGACGCATCCGAATCACGAGCAGGAACGGGTCGTGCGCCTCCGCCTCGGCCGCGGTGAGGAACGGCTGGCCGCGGGGCGTCCGGTCGACGATGCTGCTGAAGCCGGCGAGGCCGATCCGCGGGTCGTCGGCACGCCGCCGCGCCTCGGCCTCCGGCGTGAAGCCCCGCGGCGGATCGGCGTCGCCGCCGAGCCGGAGCCGCTCGGCGGCCAGACGGGCGTAGTCGATGCGGCCCGACTGGCTGCCGACGGAGACGAATCGGTCCGCATGGCGCAATCCGACGGTCAGGGCGCCGTAGCCGCCCATCCCGAAGCCGGCGACGGCGCGCCCCTCGCGCGCCGCCACGGTCCGGTAGCGCGCGTCGACGTGCCCGACGACGTCATCGACGAGGTAGTCCTCCCACGCGTCGCGCCGCCCGTCGTCGGTCCTCGACCAGTTGACGTAGTACGACTCGCCGGCGTCGGGCATCACGAGGATCATCTCGCGCCCGCCCGCGACCGCCGCGCCGTCGAGGATCTCCCGCCACGCGAGGAAGCTGCGGCCCTCGCCGTGCAAGAGGTACAGCGTCGGGTAGCGGCGCTCCGCGTTGACGGGATCGTCGTACCCGCGCGGCAGGAAGACGTCGTACTTCATCGGGCGGTCGACGGCGGGGGAGCGGAGCTCCACTGTCTCGACGCGGGTGGGCTGGGCTTCGGGCCCAGCGGTTGCGCCGAGCGTGAGAGCGATGGCCACGGCGGCGAGGCGTGCGACAAGGCGTGGCGCGAGTGCATCAGTCATCCCGAGGTCTCCCGGCACCGGCGGCTGACAGACTAGCGCAAGCCGCCGTACGCGCGGCGGGCGGCCCGAGAAACCGAACAAGCGATAGTCGACTTCGACGCCGCCATCGCCCGGCGGTGGGCACGATTGTTCGCCGATCTCCGCCGCACCGGCGAGCTCATCCCGGCGAACGACCTGGC
>JAPOYG010000453.1:3144-5937 GCA_026706755.1 Acidobacteriota bacterium | reverse complement strand
CCGAGCTCGGACGGCCTGCCGATGGCCGAGAACGACGCCCAGCGCAGCGCCATCATGTACGGCATCGGCGCCCTGACCCGCCATTTCAAGGGCCGCCCGGACGTGTACGTTTCGGGAGACCTCCTCATCTACTACCGCGAGGGCGATCCGCGGACGTCGATCGCCCCCGACGTCTTCGTGGTGTTCGGCGTCGAGGACCGCCCGCGGCAGAACTACAAGCTCTGGGAGGAAGGACAGGCGCCGGCCTTCGTCCTGGAGGTGGCCTCGCCGAGCACGTGGCGGGACGACCAGGGGAGGAAGCGCTCGGTGTACGCGCGGCTCGGCGTGCGCGAGTACTGGCGGTTCGACCCGCTCGGAGCGCATCTTCCGGAGCGTCTGCAGGGCGAGCGCCTGGGGGGCTCGGGTTACGTTCGTCAACCGGCGGTGACGGAGGCGGACGGTGCGCTCGTGCTCCGCAGCGAGACGCTGGGTCTCGAGCTGCGCGCCGCGCCGGGGCGGGAGATGCGCTTCCGGGATCCGGCCACCCGTAGCGCGTTGCGCAGCCACGACGAGGAAGCCGAGGGCCGCCTGGCCGCCGAGGCCCGCGCGGCGGCCGCCGCTGCCCGCGTCGCCGAGCTGGAGGCGCTCCTCGGCAACCGGCGTTGACCGGTTCACACGTTCGAGGGGCGCCGCACCGGGACGCGGAGAGCGCCCGGGCCGCCCCCGGCGGATGCCGTCAACCCGCCGGCGCGCCCAGCGGCGGCCGTCGCCTGCCGGCGCCGGTCGCCTGCTCGAAGGCGTGGGCCAGTTGCAGGACGCCGAGGTCGTCCTGCTGGCGGCCGACGATCTGGATGCCCGCCGGCAGTCCGTCGTCGGTGAAGCCGCAGGGGACGGCGATCGCCGGGAGCCCCAGCACGGAGACGTCGCTGCACGAGCGCATCCAGTCGAGGTAGGTGGCCATCGGGACGCCGTCGATCTCGGTCGGGTAGGGGCGGTCGACATCGAAGGGCGGGACCTGCGTGACCGGGAGCACCAGGAACTCGTAGCGCGTCAGGAAGCGCCGCACGCGGTCGAGGAGCACGGTCCAGGCGCGCATCGCCTCCCCCAGCCGCGGCCCGGCCAGCCGGCGGCCCTCTTCGATGTTCCAGACCACCGTGTCCTTCATCTCGTGGCGGTGATCGTCGAGGAGAGCCCCGTAGCAGAGCTCGAAGTACCACGCACGCCACGCCTGGAACACCTCGGCGGCGCCGGTCGTGTCGGGCTCCTCGTCCTCCACCCGGCACCCGAGTCGCTCCAGCGTTGCCCGCCCCGTCTCGACCACTGCCGTCACACGCGGGTCGACGGGCAGGCCGCCGAGATCGCGGCTCCAGGCCACCACCGTCCCCGCGACGTCGCGGTCGAGCGGGCGGCGGAACGTCCCGCCCGGCTCGGGCAGCGAGATCGGCGCCCGCGGGTCCGGGCCCGCGATGACGCTCAGCATCAGCGCCGCGTCCGCCACCGAGCGCGCCATCGGCCCCTGGACGCCGAGCGGGAACCAGGCGGCCTGGCTCGGCCAGATCGGGACGCGGCCCGGCGAGGGACGGAAGCCGACGACGTTGCAGAAGCCGGCCGGGTTGCGGAGCGAGCCGCCGAGGTCGCTGCCGTCGGCGAGCGGGACCATCCCCGTGGCCAGCGCGACGGCCGCGCCGCCGCTGCTTCCGCCGCACGTCTTCGTCGGGTCGTAGGGGTTCCGGGTGGCCCCGAAGACCGCGTTGAAGGTCTGCGAGCCGGCGCCGAACTCCGGCGTGTTGGTCTTGCCGATCGTGATGGCGCCCGCGGCTCGCAGCCGCTCGACGATCAGCGCGTCGTCGGGGGGGACGAAGTCGCGGAAGATCGGCGAGCCGAAGGTCGTCCGGATGCCGCGCGTGGGGGTCAGGTCCTTGTGCGCCACCGGCAGGCCATGGAGCGGCCCGACCGGCTCTCCCCGCGCCAGCGCGTCGTCGGCGGCCTCGGCCGCGCGGCGCGCGTCGTCGGGGACGAGGGTGACGATGGCGTTCAGCGTCGGGTTGACCTGCGCAATCCGCGCCAGGTGCGCCTCCATCACCTCCGCCGCCGAGACCTCGCGGGCCGCGATGGCACGCGCCAGGTCGGCCGCGGAGCGGAAGCAGAGGTCGGTGTGGCCGGCCATCCCGCCAGCGTACTACGGGCTCGCGCGCGCCCGGAGCCGGGCCTGACCAGGGCCGCGATAGTGTTGCCCCGCAGGTCGAACCGCCGGGACTACCGGTCGCCTGCGAGGTGCCGGGTCCCGACCGGCCGGATCGTTCCGCAGCGACCGCTTCACGTCGGCCTGCCACGGCTACGCGCACTCCCGCCTGGAGGCCCGACGCGACCGCCGGGTCAGGCGTACGGGCTCGAGCGATGTGGGGCGTGTGTATGATGGGCCGATTGCGGGCGCAGGGGTGCGCTTCGCGGCGCGCGGACACACGCGGAGGTTCCGATGCAGCAGTCGATTGGCGCATGGATGGCAGGGCTGGCGGCGGTCGGACTCGCGGCGGGCGTGCCCCTGGACGCACAGCAGCAGGAGACCGACGGCGCCAACGCGGTGCTGCCGTGGGCCTACGTGATCAACGACCCCGACGTGACCGCGGACCCGGTGGACCCGGACGAGATCGTCACGGTGCCCGGCTCCAGCGTGTCGATGCCGCGCTCGGCCATCAACATCGACAACGGGCCGCCCGACTGGCACCCGGACGCCCACCCGCCGATGCCCGAGGTGGTGGCCCGGGGCGGCGGCGAGGGCGTCGTCGCGTGCGGCTACTGCCACCTGCCGAACGG
>JAPOYG010000453.1:0-2371 GCA_026706755.1 Acidobacteriota bacterium | reverse complement strand
AGGTCGAACTCCGGTCCGGCCCGCAGGACGAAGGTGATGCCGTCGTCGTTCGTGAAGAACACCTTGCCGTCGACGAGCACCGGCGAGGCCGAGAAGCCCTCGCGCACGGCACGGCCGAGCCTGCCCTGCCAGAGCACCTCGCCCGTGGCGGCCCGGAAGCAGGTGACGATGCTCGCCATGTCGTTGATCGTGTAGAGGTAGCCGTCGTGTGCCAGGGGCGAGGGGACGAACGGCGATCCCCGCGGCGTCGTCCACGCCACGTGGGTGTCGGTGACGTCGCCGCTCCCGCCCGGTCGAATCGCCAGCGTCGGCCCGGCGCGCCCCGACGTGCAGAAGACGAGCCCCGCCTCGACCACCGGGGTCGGGATGACCTCGAAGTTGTTCCCGCGGCAGCGCCACAGCTCCTCGCCGGTGGCGGGGTCGTAGGCGTTGACGCTCCGCGAGCTGCTGATCACCAGCTCGTCGCGGTCGCCGACGCGGATGGCCGCCGGCGTTCCCCAGCCGACGGTCGCCTCACGCTCCGTGCGCCACACCTCGGCCCCGGTCGCGGTGTCGTAGGCGGCCACGAAGCCGTGCGGCCGCTGGTCCTGGTAGAGGATGATCCGGTCGCGGTAGAGGAGCGGCGAGCCGGCCGGTCCGTGGTAGTTGTCGATCTGGCCGACCTCGGTGTGCCACAGGCGGTTGCCGTCGAGGTCCACGGCGACCAGCCCGCGGCTCCCGAACGAGGCGTACACCCGCTCCCCGTCCGTCACGGGAGTAGCGGCGGCGGGACCGTTCTTGGGATGGACGTACTCCCGGCCGCCGGGGGCGACGTCGGTCTCCCAGAGCAGCGCGCCGTCCGACCGGCGGTAGGCCAGGATCGACAACTGGCGGCCGCCGGTGCGGCCGGTGGTCAGGAAGATCCGGTCGCCCCAGACGATGGGCGACGAGTTCCCGCTGCCCGGCACCTCCGCGCGCCAGACCACGTTCTCGGTTTCCGACCAGCGATCGGGGTAACCGGTGCCTTCCACCAGGCCCTGTCCCGACGGGCCGCGCCAGCGCGACCAGTAGCGGGCGGCCTCCCCCTCGACGGCGATCATGCGGACGGCGCTTGCGCTCGCCCCCTCGCTCTGGGCCCGGGCGGGCGCGGCGGGCAGGGCGGCGAGCAGGCTCGCAGTAACGGTCACGGCAATCCGGAAGGGTCTCACCGTTCCTCCTTCGCCGGGCAATCGGGCGGCGGGCCCATGGCGACCGTTCAGTATAATCGCGCCCGCCGCATGCAGACGATCGCGATCTCCGCGGGCGTCCGGTTGACCCCTCTCGATCTCGAAGACGCCGCCGACCTGTTCGCCCTCACCGACGCCAACCGCGCGCACCTGCGGGCGTGGCTCCCGTGGCTCGACGGCGTCCGCCGCGTCGAGGACACGCGGGCCTTCATCCGGACCGCCGAGCGGCAGGCGGCGCGCAACGACGGCGCCCAGTTCGCGGTCCGCGTCGACGGCGCCATCGCCGGCATCATCGGCCACCACCGGATCGACTGGCGCAACCGCCACACCTCTCTCGGCTACTGGGTGGGCGAGGCGTACCAGGGGCGGGGGCTCGTCACGGCCGCCTGCCGGTCGCTCCTCGCCCACGCGTTCGACGCGGCGCGGCTCAACCGCGTCGAGATTCGCTGCGCGGTCGGCAACCGGCGGAGCCGCGCCGTCCCGCGACGCCTGGGGTTTCGCGAGGAAGGGATGGTGCGCGAGGCGGAGTGGCTCTACGATCACTTCGTCGACCATGTGGTCTACGGGATGCTCGCCAGCGACTGGCGGCGCGCCGGGGGCGTCCGCGGGGCTGGCAGTTCGGGTTGAGCGTCAGGGGGGAGGTCCCGCGTGTCCGGATTCGATCGGATGTCGTCGATCATGCGCCTCGGGTCGGTGCTGGCCGTGCTGGCGTCGGTGGCGATGCCCGCCGCCCCCGCCGCGGCCCAGGACTGGCCGCAGTTTCTGGGGCCCGGACGCGACGGGCGCTACGACGGCCTGCCGCTGGCGCGGGAGTGGAGCGGCGGGGCGCCGCCCGAGCTGTGGCGCCGGTCCGTGGGCCAGGGCTTCGCGGGGCCGGTAGTCGTCGATGACCGCCTGCTCCTCTTCCACCGCGAGCGCGGCTCCGAGGTGCTCGAGGCGCTCGACGCCGGCACCGGCGAGCCGATCTGGCGCTACGACTACCCGACGACGTACCGCGACGACTTCGGCTTCGACGAGGGGCCGCGGTCCGCCCCGGTCGTCGCCGGCGGCCGGGTCTACACCTTCGGGGCGCAGGGTGCGCTCCACGCCGTCGACCTCGAGACCGGCGATCGCGTCTGGAGCGTCGACACCCGGGCGCGCTTCCGGTTCCGCAAGGGGTTCTTCGG
>JAPOYG010000564.1 GCA_026706755.1 Acidobacteriota bacterium | reverse complement strand
TCGACCTGGGGCGGTTGCTGGAGACCGCGGGTGCGCACCGGACCGCCACCCTGTCCGCCGCCGGGGCGCTGGTGCTGATCGTCGGCGCGGCTCTCTATCTCGGCCTCGGCCCGGACGACGCGCCGGAGCCGCCGCAACGGGCCGCCGTACCGCCCGCCGAGCCCCCGCCGCCCGCGCCGGCGCCGGAACCGCTGGAAGAGCCTGAACCCGAGCCGATCCTCCTCGACGCGAGCGACGAGCTGGTGCGGGAGTTGCTGCCCACCCTCACCGAGCACCCGCGGCTGGCGACCTGGCTCGTCACGGACGACCTGGTCCGGCGCTTCGTCGTCGCCGTCGACAACGTGGCGGACGGGTCGAACCCGGCGCGCCACGTGCCGTTCATGCGGCCGCGGAGCCGCATCCGGACCCGCGCCGACGGCGCCGGGCAGCGACTCGATCCGGCCAGCTACGGGCGCTACGACGAGCTGACGCGCATCCTCGGCACCCTCGATCTCGAGGGTGCGGCCGAGATCTACCGGCGGCTCGAGCCGCTGCTGAATGAAGCGTACGGGGAGCTCGGATATCCCGACACGCCGTTCTCGGTGGCGCTGAGGCGCGCGATGGTGCGCGTGCTGGAAGCGCCCGCGATCGCCCCGGATCCCGTCGTGGTGCCGGTCGCGTCCTTCTTCGCCTACGAGGACGAACTCCTCGAGGAGCTCCCGCCGGTCGAGAAGCAGCTCCTCCTGCTGGGTCCCGACAACCTGCGGGCCGTGCAGGCCGCCGTGCGCGAGCTCGCGAGCGCGATCGGCATCCCGGATCTGCCTCCGTCGCCGGCCGCGTCCCGCTGACCCCGGGCGCCGGCGCCGCAGGAGCTCCCGGGGCACGCCAGGGCATGGATTCCCGCCTCCGTCTGGCCCTCTGCCAGATCAACCAGTCCGTCGGCGATCTCGACGGGAACGCGGTCCGGCTCCGCGCGGGCATCGGCGACGCGCGCGACCGGGGCGCCGACCTCGTCGTCTTCCCGGAGCTCTCGATCACCGGCTACCCGCCCGAGGACCTGCTTCTCAAGCCGAGCTTCATCCGGGACGCGGGACGGGCCCTCGACGACGTGGCCGCCGCCGCCCGCGGCATCGTCGCGGTCGTCGGCGCACCGGTTGGCCGGGCCCCGGCGGAAGCGACAGGCCTCCCCGTGCCGCCGGCGCTGCACAACGCGGCCGCCGTTCTGGCCGACGGACGCATCGTGGCGACCTACCGCAAGCATCACCTGCCCAACTACGCCGTGTTCGACGAGCGGCGCTACTTCGCGCCCGGCCGGCAAGCGGTGGTGATCGACCTGGGAGGCTGCCGCGTCGGCGTCAGCGTCTGCGAGGACATCTGGGTGCCGGGCGGGCCGGCGGAATGGGCGGCGACGGACGGGGACGCGGAGGTCCTGATCAACCTCTCCGCCTCGCCCTACCACCGAGCCAAGGGCGGGGAGCGGGAGCACCTGTTCGGGGCGCGCTCCATCGACCACCGCTGCTTTCTCGCCTTCTGCAACGCCGTGGGCGGGCAGGACGAGCTGGTCTTCGACGGCCACAGCCTGGTCCTCGGGCCCGACGGCGAGGTCGTCGCCCGGGGCGCGCAGTTCGAGGAGGATCTCATCGTCGTCGAGATCGACGCCGCGCGGGCCGCCGACCTGCGGGCGCGCGATGCGCGAAGGCGTGCCGCGCCGACCGCATTGCCCCCCGCCGCCCCCCGGGCCGACGGTCGGACGGACACGCCCGCCGGACCGCCGGAAGGCCACGTGTCGGAAGGGCACGTGTTGAGGGTGTCCGCGCCACGCGCCGCGGCCGGCGGCAGCCCTGCGCTCCTACCGTCGCGCGAAGGGCCCCCGCTCTCGGCCGAAGCGGAGGTGTACCGGGCCCTGACGCTGGGGACGGCGGACTACGTGCGGAAGAACGGCTTCCCCGGGGCGGTGCTGGGCCTGTCGGGGGGCATCGACTCCGCGCTCGCGCTCGCCGTTGCGGCCGACGCGGTGGGCCCGGACGCCGTGACCGCCGTCTCGATGCCGTCTCGCTATACGGCGGAGATGAACCGGGAGGATGCGGCGCTCCTCGCCGGACGGCTCGGTGTCCGGCTGCTCGAGCTGCCGATCGAGGACGTGGCCCGGACCTATGGCGCGGCGCTCGCCGAGCCGTTCGCCGGCACGGCGCCCGACGTCGCCGAGGAGAACCTGCAGGCGCGCATTCGCGGCAACCTGCTGATGGCGCTTTCCAACAAGTTCGGGTGGCTCGTCCTGACCACCGGAAACAAGAGCGAGATGAGCGTTGGCTACGCCACGCTCTACGGCGACATGGCCGGCGGGTTTGCGGTCCTGAAGGACGTGCTGAAGACGTGGGTCTACCGCCTGGCCGCCTGGCGCAACCGGGAGGGGAAGGTGATCCCCCAGCGCATCATCGACAAGCCGCCGACGGCGGAGCTGCGGGAGAATCAGCTCGACTCCGACAGCCTGCCGCCCTACGACGTGCTGGACCGCATCCTGGAGGCCTACGTCGAGAGAGACCTCGGCGTGGACGGCATCGCGGCGCTGGGCTTCGACCGCGCCACCGTGGACCGGGTGGTGCGCCTGGTCGACCGCGCGGAGTACAAGCGGCGGCAGGCGCCGCCGGGCGTCAGAATCTCGACGCGCGCCTTCGGCAAGGACCGGCGGCTGCCGATCACCAACCGCTACACGCCCCGGTCGGCGTCCTGAGCTCGCGGCGGCGACGCCGCTACGCGCCCGTGCGCCCGAGCTCCTCGCGACGCCCGGCGAAGAACGACTGCAGGATGGCTCGGCACTCGGCGTCGAGCACGCCGGAAACCACCTCCACGCGGTGGTTCAGGGAAGGGTGGTCGAGCACGCGGCGGACGGTTCTGACCGCGCCCGCCTTGGGCTCCGGCGCCCCGTACACGAGCGTCCCGATCCGGGCGTGCACGAGAGCTCCCGCGCACATCATGCACGGCTCGACCGTGACGTAGAGCGCCGCCCCGGTCAGCCGGTAGTTGGCCGCGCGGCGGGCCGCGTCGCGCAACGCCTGCACCTCCGCGTGCGCCGTCGGGTCGACCGTGGTGACCGGCCGGTTCGACCCGCGTCCGATGATGCGCCCCGACGGCGGGTCGACGACGACTGCGCCGATCGGCACCTCACCGGCCCCCATCGCCCGGGCCGCCTCGGCCAGCGCGGCACGCATGTAGGTGTGGTGATCGTCCATGTGCGGAAGCGCCCCCGCGGAAAGGTAGAATGGCCGCCGCGCCGCGGCGGTGGAGGATCGGCGTCGACCGCAGGATCCTACCCCACCGGCGCACCGACCGCGCGCGCCCGGAATGCCCGTTGCGCCCGGCGGAAACGAGCCCCATGAGACCCTCCGTGAGACGAGCGCTCCCGTCGTCGCGCGCCGGATCCGCCGGCGGCGGCGGGGTGCTGCCGGCGTTGCGCGCGTTGCCGGCGCTACCCGCGTTGCCGCCGCCCGCGTTGCCGGCCCTGCCCGCGTTCCTGGCGCTTCTGGCGCTGCTGGTGCCGGCGGCGGCCGGCGCTCAGCTCCCGCCCGGACTGCTGGAGCGGGCCGAAAGCGGAGATGCCGTCGCCCAGAACGAGGTCGGCAGCCGCTACTACGCCGGCCGCGGAGTGCCGCGAGACGACGCGGAGGCCGCACGGTGGATCCGGAGCGCGGCCGAGCAGGGCTACGCGCCGGCGCAGTACAACCTGGGGCTGCTCCACTTCCGGAACCGAGGCGTCCCCGGCACGGACGCCGAGGCGGCCCGCTGGTACGCGGCGGCGGCCCGCCAGGGCTACGCCCCCGCCCAGGCCGGGCTCGGCTACCTGCACATCTACGGCGCCGGCGTGGAGCGGGACTCCGTGCTCGCGTACATGTGGCTGGAGCTGGCCTTCCGCGGCGCGCCGGACGAGTTCACGCGGCGGCTCTACGCGCAACGCCGCGACGAGCTGGCCGACCGCATGACCCCGGACGACGCCCGCGAGGGCCGGCGGCGGGCGGATGCGTGGCGGCCGCCCGACAACCCGTGACCCAGAACGACTGACAGCGGCTGACCAGGAGCCGCAGGACTCGGCACGGCGCGGGCCGGCTGCGGGGCGTCGCGGTCCCGGCACCGGACTACAGCTCGATCATGCGAGACCGCACCATCGACTGCACGAAGCGCCCGAGGCGCTCCTCGGCCGGTTCGACCCGCGCGCCGAACGCCTGGCGCATCCGGTCGAGGATGGCCGCCAGCGGCGTCTCGCCGTCGCACGCCTTCCAGACGAACGCGCCCACGTCGTCGAGCCGGATGCGGTAGAAGGGGTCGGCGACGCGAGACGCCAGCCAGCGGGCCGCGCGGCCCTCTCCGAACTTGGGGCGCAGCACGACGCATCGCCCGTCGTCCGCCTCCCGCCAGTCCAGGCGCCGGCGCGGGCGTGCATCCCAGAAGGCCGCGACCTCCGCGTCCGATCCGCCCGCCTTCACCGCCCCCCGGCGCCCGACGGACCGCTGCCCGCAGCGTTGAGCGGCATGCGGACCAGCATGTAGTACAGCAGGACGAAGACGAGCGCCCCGCCCAGGGCGCTGTTGGCCACCGTCGGCAGCACCAGCCACGGCAACACCTCGCTCGCCCCGACCACGAAGGCGAGCCCGACGGCCAGGAGCGCCTCGCCCGCGATGAAGCCGGACGACAGGAGCACGCCCGTGTTGGTGGCGCGCGTCTGCTGCTCGCCGGTAGCCTTCCGTTCCGCCAAGGTACGGTCGAGCCACCAGCGGATGATGCCGCCCACGACGATGCCGGAGGTCGACGGGAACGGGAGGTACATCCCGACCGCGATCAGCATCGGCGACGGTGCCTGGACGAGAATCAGCCCGATGCCCAGCGCCATCCCGGCCAGCACCAGCGGCCACGCCATCTCGCCGCCGACGATGCCCTCCGCAATCAGCGCCATCAGGCCGGCCTGCGGGGCCGGGAGCTCGGTGCTGCCGATCTCGTAGACGCGGTCCATCAGGATCATCGGGTAGATCAGCACCATCGCGGCGACGGTCACGCCGATCAGCTCGCCCACCTGCATCTTCCACGGCGTGCCGCCGAGGATGTGGCCCACCTTGAGGTCCTGCAGCATGTCGCCGGAGATGCCGCAGGCGCAGCAGACGACGCCGGCCACCGCGAGCACGCCGAGGATGCCGCTGTTCCCCGTGACGCCGATGAAGACCATGACGATCGCCGCGATGAGCAGGGTGCTGAGCGTCAGGCCGCTGATGGGGTTGTTGGAGCTCCCGAGCAGCCCGACCAGGTAGCCGGCGACGGCAGCGAACAGGAAGCCGAGGATGATCATCAGGACGGTCAGCAGCAGCGCCCCCAGGAGGCTCCCGCTGAAGTACCAGTAGAGTCCGAAGAGCGGCACCGCCAGAGCTACGATGGAGACGGCAACCTTCCGGAAGTCGACGTCGGTGTCCAGCCGGCCCGAGCCCTCCGTGCGCGACGCCCCCAGGTAGCCGAAGGCGCCCCCGATGCCCTGGATCAGCGACGTGCGGAGGTTGTAGAGCGTGTAGAAGGCGGCGACGATCATCGTCCCGACGGCGAGGGGCCGCACCTGGGTCGTCCACAACTCCTCGCTCAGCTCGCCGAACCCCGCCGCGGTGGTCACTCCCGCGCTGAGCTCGGGGTTCAGGAAGAGCGCCAGGGGGACGAGCACCAGCCAGCCGAGGACCGCGCCCGCGAACAGCGTGGCGACGATCTGCGGGCCGACGATGAAGCCGACCCCGACCAGCGCCGGCGAGGCGGCCGGCGACTGCAGCAGGAAGCCGCCGACGTAGCTCACCTGCTGCCCCGCGACTTCGATGGTCGACCGCCCGAGCGACACGAACCAGGTGGCCGAGTCGGCCACGAGCTTGACGCCGTTGCTGTTCTTGAGGAGCTCCCAGGCGGCGGCCACGCCCATGGCCTGGAAGACGAACGCGGCACCCGTCTGCCGGCCGCCCTGGCCGGCCTTGACCAGCTCGCTGGCCGCGACGCTCTCGGGGAACGGCAGGTCCGCCTCCACGACCATCGTGCGGCGCAGCACGATGATGAAGAGCACGCCCAGGATGCCGCCGACGAGCATGATGGCGGTGCTCTCCCAGTAGCGCAGCTCGTCCCAGACGCCGCTGATGACGAACGCCGGGATCGTGAAGATGGCGCCCGCGACGAGCGCCTCCCCCACCGACGCCGTGGTCCGCGCCATGTTCTCCTCGAGCACCGACCCGCCGAGCAGGCGCAGCACCGCCATCGAGACCACCGCGGCGGGGAAGATGGCGGCGACCGTCAGGCCCGCGCGCATGCCCAGGTAGGCATTGGCCGTGCCGAGGACGATCGCCATCAACGTGCCGAGGAAGACGGCGCGGAACGTCAGCTCCGGGAGGCTCGACGTCTCGGGCACATATGGCGAGAACGAGCCGGACGGCGGCGGTTTGCTCGATTCCATGCGGCCATTCTGCATAACGAACCCCCGCTTGTCATCCCCGTCCGCCCCGGCGCAGACGGGCCGCTTCGCGGTGTCGGACCGGACCCGCGGAAGGCGGCGCCGCCTGCCCCGCATGCTGCGCCCGGTCGTGCATCACGGATACGTGTAGGCGCCCTGGATGCCGAGCGGCAGGCCGACGATCCAGTACACGACGAGGAACAGGGTCCACGTGACGAACAGCGTGGCCGCGTAGGGCAGCATCAGCGAGGCCACGGTCCCGATGCCCGTCGACTTGACGTAGCGCTGGCAGAAGACGACCACCAGCGGGAAGTAGGGCATCAATGGAGTGACGATGTTGGTCACGCTGTCGCCGACGCGGTACGCCGCCTGCGTGAGCTCGGGGGCGATGCCGAGGCCCATGAGCATCGGCACGAAGATGCTCGACAGCAGCGCCCACTTGGCCGATGCCGAACCGACGAACAGATTCACCACTGACGTCAGCACGATGATTCCGACGATGGTCACCTGCGGCGGCAGGGCGAGGTCGCGCAGGAAGTTGGCGCCCTTGAGCGCGATCAGCAGGCCGACGTTCGAGTTGTTGAAGGCGGCGATGAACTGGGCCGCGAAGAAGGCCATCACCAGGTAGTAGGCCATCGTGCCCATCGCGGTGGTCATGCCCGCCACGATGTCCCGGTGGGTCTTGACGGTACCAGCGACGTAGCCGTGCACGACTCCGGGTATCAGGAACAGGAGGAAGATCAGCGGCACGATCATGCCCATCAGGGGCGCGCCGAAGCTGGTCAGCGCTCCGTTCTGCGAAGAACGCAGGGCCGAGTCCGCCGGCAGCGCCCACAGGGCGAGCAGCAGGAGCCCCGCGACGAGGGCCCCCATGCCGGCCAGGAAACCCCGGCGGTCGCGGTCGGTCAGCTCCTCCATCTTGGGCATCTGCTCGGGGTCGCCGTCGACCGGCGTCGACTGCAGGCGCGGCTCGATGACGCGGTCGGTCAGGTACCAGCCGACGCCGATGACGAGCAGCGACGAGAACGAGGTGAACCACAGGTTGCTCAGGGGGTTGACCTGGCGGCTGGCGTCGAGGATCTGGGCCGCCTGCTGGGTGAAGCCCTGCAGCAGGGGGTCGATGCCGGACGGAATGAAATTCGCCGAGAAGCCCCCGCTCACCCCCGCGAACGCGGCCGAGATGCCGGCCAGGGGATGCCGGCCCGCCGCGTAGAAGATGACCCCGCCCAGGGGGATGACGAGCACGTAGCCGGCGTCGGCCGCCGAGTGGCTGACTATGGCGGCCAGAATCAGCATTGGGGTGAGCAGGCTGCGCGACGTACGGCCCAGGATCAGCTTGAGCCCGGCGTTGATGAAGCCGGTCTTCTCGGCCACCCCGACGCCGAGCAGCGCCACCAGCACCACGCCGAGCGGGGCGAATCCGGTGAAGGTCGGCACCAGCCGCACCAGGAAGGTGGCGAGCGCAGTGCCCGTCAACTGGTTGGCGATGCGCAACGGCTCACCGCTGCGCGGATCGATCTCCGTGAACTCGACGGGCGACAGGAGCGCCGAGACGATCCAGGTCAGCACCAGCAGCAGCAGGAACAGGACCGCCGGGTCCGGCAGCCGATTGCCGACCACCTCGATGGCGTTCAGTGCGCGATCGACGAACCCGCCGCCCGTGGCGGCCCGCGTCCGATCAGATTTCGCTTCCGTCATGCGTCCTCCCCCTGGGAAGCTGCCTCGCTTCCGGGCCGCCACCCCGACTCGCGCGTGCGGCGGGTGATTGTCGTGCACATCGTACGTCCTTCGGGTCCTTGCCGAACCCGCGCGGGCCCGCTCGCACCCGCAACGCCGCGCCGACGGGACGGGCCGGCGAACGGGGAGCCTCGGCAGACCTTCTTGGTGTACCAGATGAGCGTCTCTGCGGCGACCTCGAATCCCCGGGTGGCCGTCCCCCCTCCGCCCCGTAGCTCGTACCGAGCGCCCCGCTATACTGGGCTGGCATGTCCTCCGTCACCGCCGGCCCTTCGCGCCGCGCGCCGGCGGCCGTCGAGCGCATTCCCGACATCTACGCCGCGAAGCGCGCCGCCGGGCGCCCCGTCGTCTCCGTCGAGTTCTTCCCCCCCAAGACCCCGCGGGGGGACGAGAGCCTGTTCGAGCGCGTGCTGCCCCGCCTGGCCGAGGCGCGGCCCGACTTCTACTCGGTGACCTACGGCGCGGGGGGCGGGGGGACGCGGGCGCGCACGCTGCAGATCGTCGATCGGATGCAGCGCGAGCACGGCATGACGGCGATGGCGCACGTCACCTGCACCAGCTTCACGCGCGCCGGGATGGACGACTTCCTGAACGAGGCCGCCGGGCTCGGCATCCGCAACATCCTGGCCCTGCGCGGCGACCCGCCCGCCCCCGGCGGGGGCTTCGAGCGCCCGGAGGGCGGCTTCGACTACGCCTACCAGCTCATCGACGTCCTCAGGGCGCGAGCCGGCGAGTTCGCGATCGGCTGCGCCGGCTTCCCCGAAGGCCATCCCGACTGCGGCGCGGGCCGCCAGGTCGACTGGGGCCGCCTGCGCGACAAGATCGAGCACGGCGCCGAGTTCGTCCTGACGCAGCTCTTCTTCGACAACGCCGACTACTTCGCCATGGTCGACCACCTGACGGGCGCGCTCGGCGTGACCGTCCCCATCACGCCCGGCGTCCTGCCGATCCTGACCACGCGGCAGGTGAAGCGCTTCACCACGCTGTGCGGGGCGACGCTGCCCCGGGCCCTCGTCGCCGAGCTCGACCGGCTCGGGGAGGACGACGACGCGGTGACCGAGCTCGGCATCGAGTTCGCGTCCCGGCAATGCGAGGCGCTCCTTGCCGGCGGGGCGCCCGGCCTCCACATCTACGGGCTCAATCGATCGCGGTCGACGCTCGCCATCCTGCGCAACCTCGGCATCGCATGAGAGTCTGCGCCGTATGACGGTGCGGGCTCCTGGAGGGTTGGTTGGGGCTCCAGGCAAGCCGTCAGGCGACGAATGTCGGTCTGGGCGCTGACCCGCCCGGCAGAGGGTCGCGCGTTGGACGCGATCCGGTAATCTCCGCTCCATGACCTGGACATGCCGCCGTCCCGCTGCCGCCACGTTCCTGACCCTCGCCCTGGGCGCGAATCCGACCGCTGGGGCCCAGCCCGACGAGGAAGTGGCGGCACGCCTCGCCGGACTCGCCCTCGATTGTGTCCACCGCGAGTACCCGAACAAGATCGCGCACGTCCTCAACGACGACGCCGACGCGCGGCCGCCGCGGGAGCTGACGCCGGCGTTCTACGGCTGCTACGACTGGCACTC
>JAPOYG010000327.1 GCA_026706755.1 Acidobacteriota bacterium | reverse complement strand
ATGAAGTCCCAGACCCATTCGACGTCCACCCCGGTGTCCTTGCAGTCGTCCTGCAACAACGGGATCGCGACGCCCGGGATGGCCGCCGCCTCCATGAAGGGGAAGGCCCGCTCCAGCACCGAGAGGCAGCTCACGCCGACGATCGCCTCAATCTTGCCGGTCTGGATGAGCGCCATCACGAGCGCGGAACCCTCGGCCACGAGCACCGCGTAGCCGAGCTTCTCGGCTTCCTCCTGCAGGTCCTGGATGGTGCACAGGCCGCACTGCTTGCACAGCAGACCGAACTCGTCGAAGGGGGCGGGGCAGCGATCCTCAACCCGCAGGCACTTCGGCAGCAGCAGGAGGCGCCGGTCGTAGGGGACGGCGGCCAGGTGCTCGCGCCACGTCTCGTTGCCGAGCAGCACGCCGACGTAGTCGAGGTACCTGGCGTCGATGCCGTGCGCGCGGACGACCTCCTCGGAACGGGCGCGCAGCTCGTCCAGCACCAGCGGCGGCGTGATCTCGCTCCGGTGCGCCGCGACGTAGGCCTGGACCTGGCGCAGCATCACCTCGCGCTCCGTCCGGGTCTGCGGGATGGTCTCCTGCGGCGGGCGCATCGCCGTGGGCGGCACCGCGCGCGGGAGGTTGACGACCGGCAGTGGGTAGCTCACGAGCCCTTCCGTGAATGTCTCGGTTGTCGTGCGCGACGTGCGGTCGGGCCGCCCCCGTCACGCCGGTAGCCGGGTGCCGACGGTCAACTGTAGGCCCCGAACCCGAAGAACCAGTGCTTCTTGGCGAACGCGTACGCCCAGTGCTCCTCCGGGATCTCGTTCCCCGGGTCGTACTGGCTGCTTCGCGGCGTCAACTCCGCCAGCTCCGCGGAGGCCGTCTGCCGCTGCGTCGTATCCCGCGCCCCGTGCCGCGCCACGAGCTCGCGGACCAGATCCGGCCGTTCCAGCACGATGCAGCCGCGCGTCGTTCTCGCCGCCGTTTCGCGGAAGTCCTTGAGGAACGACGAGGCCGTCATCGTCTCGTAGACGCTCGGCCGATCATAGATGCTCTCGGTCGCGAACTGGATGATCGGGCACGGCTCGATGTCCCCGTAGGGGCTGATGTGGTGGCTCACGCCGGTCGCCATGGGGCAGAGCGCCTGGCCCTCGTCGTCCCAGTACGCGTCGATGATCGCGATCGGCAGCCTCGCGCGCATACGGACGACGAAGCGGCGCACGCGGAGCACCTCCTCGGGCGAGAGCGCGATCTCGGCCGTCGGCTGCGGGCCGACGACGCGGTACGTGTGGAACCAGGCGTAGTGCACGCCGAGGTCGATGAGCCGCCGCAGCCACGATTCCTGGACCAGGTCGTCGATGTTCGTCTTGCACACGCTGGTGGCCACCCCCGTCACCAGGCGGTTCCGGGTGCAGGCTTCCAGCCCCGCCAGCGACTTGTCGAGGACGGCCGTCCGGCCGCGGCGCTCGTCGCTCACCACCGAGGTGCCCTCGATGCTGACCAGCGGGGTCACGTTGCCCAGGCGGCGCAGCTCGGCCGCCCGCGCGTCGTCGATCAGGTGGCCGTTGGTGAAGAGCTGGAAGTAGCAGTCCGGGTGCGCCGCGAACAGGTCGAACAGGTCGGGGTGCAGCAGCGGCTCCCCGCCCAGGATGCCGAAGTAGCTGTTGCCGTGCCGCTTGGCGTCGCCGACGATGCGGTTCAGCTCGTCGATCTCGATCTTGCGGCTCGGCGCCTCGACGTCCACCCAGCAGCCCTGGCAGCGCAACTGGCAGCCCGATATGACCGAGATGAAGAGAAACGGCGGGAAGTGCTCGCCCCGCTTGAGCCGCCGCTTGTAGAGCTGCACCGAGCGGACGCCCTTGACGCCCATGTTCCAGACCAGCTTGCGCAGGGCGCGCGGGTCGGGCTCGGTGAGCATTCGCCTGGCCAGTCCGAGCACCACGTCGTCAGCCCTCCTGCCGCGCCGCCGCGGCGGCGGCGTCGACCGCGGCCTGCGCCCGGGCCTTCGCCGCCTCGGCCTTGGCCTGGATGTCCTCGAGGCTCGGCAGGCTCGCCAGCACCTCGGCCGGGATGTCGAGGTTCTCCTGCAGCTTGACGAGGCACTTCTGACGCTCCTTGAGCGCCCGCTCCTCGTCACGTTCCTTGGAGAAGCGCGACTTCGCCTTCGCGCTCCGGTCGCGCAGCGCCGCGTAGATGTCGCCGCCGAGCAGGGCCGAGATGTCGACCTTCATCGCCTCGCGGCGCACGTCGTCGGCCTGGATCTCGCCGCCGTGAATGGGTCCGTGGCGGTACTTGGGGAAGAGGATCGCCACCTCGGGGCAGACGCGCGAGCAGGCCGGGCAGTCAGTCTTGCAGTTGTCGTGGTTCTGGACCTGGATCTGGCCGCCCTTCGAGACGCCGTAGACGTCGAAGAGGCAGAAGCTCAGGCACTGCATGCAGTTGGTGCAGCGGTCGAAGTCGATGACGGGGAACCAGGGCTTCCAGGCGCCCGGCTCGCGGACCTCGCACTCGCCCCGGATGGCGTCCACGACCGCCGCCACCCCGTCCGCCGTCGCCCCGGCGATGTCCCGGAACCAGACCCGGCCGCCCGAGTCGGCGACCGCCTCCCCCGGCTGGCGCTCCGTGAAACGGCCCAGCACCGCCAGCGCGTTCCCGTCGTCCGCCCGCGCGGGCGCGGCGGCTCCGCCCGCTCCCACCCGCGTCACGCGGTAGCCCCGGTCGAGCAGCGTCTGCATCACGGCGAAGCGCTGCGCTCCGTCCAGCGGCTCGGCGCCGCGCCCCTCGTACAGCGCCACCCGCAGCACGGGCAAGGACAATGCGCCGGCGCCGCTCACCGGCCCTCTCCGTCGTTCGGTTTCAGCATCGACTCCACCACCGCCTCAGCCGTCTCTTCGCGCATGTTGAGAATCGTCACCCGCTCGCCGTCCAGCGGCGCCCCCGCCGACGAGAACAGCCAGCGCACCGCGCGCGGGTAGCAGGCGGCGATCGTCGCCCCGCCGGCCGCCGCAATCTCCGCCAGCCGCGGATCCCGGCGCGCCGACATCTCGCACAGGTCGGGTACGGCGTCGAAGTCGGCCCCGGACGCCGCCAGCGCCTCCAGCACCCCGTCCTTCACCTTGCGCGGCACCACGCGGGCGTAGGCGCAGCGGCAGTAGATCAGGTTGGGCGCGGGCGCCGCCGTGGTCGGGGTCTCGGGCATCACGCCGTCGCCAGACGATAGGTCGGAGTCGGCCGGGCCGGCCGGAAGTGCTCGACGTGCTCGACCTCCGCCCGGCGGTCCCGTCCCGCCGCCTCCCACGCAACGAGGGCCGCGAGCGCCGCCTCGCGCAGGCGCAGGGGCTCGTGCTCGGCGCGCAGGTTGACGATGAGCTCGGCCGCATCGACCGGCGCCTTCAGCGTGTGGGCGAGCTCGGCGCCCCGATCCTCCGCGACCAGGTTGAGGACCGCGATGTCCGCCGGCAGCTCGTCCGCGGTCAGCGTCATCTTGAGGTGGGCGATCTCCCCCGCGCCGACCGCGTCCGCCATGGCCGCGGCGAGCTCGCGGAGCAGCGCGTTGCCGTCGAACGGGGCCGCGGACCGCACGCGCACCGTGGCGTTCAGCCAGCCGAGCAGGGCCTCGCCCTCGGCGTAGGTGTCGTAGTCCACGTCGGGGGCCGCGCCGAGACCCATCGAGCCGCGGGTCACCAACTCGACCCAGGGTTCCAGCCCCGTGCCCTCTCGCGCCGACATCGCCAGCACCTCGGCCTGCGGGTAGCGCTCCGCCAACGCGTCCCGCAACCGCCCGAGCCGAGCCGCGTCCAGCAGGTCGACCTTGTTCACCACGATGACGTCCGCCTCCGCGAGCTGCCGGTCGTATACGTAGAGCACCTTCCGCGAGAACGAGCGGCCCGCCTCCAGCCCCAGCACCCGCAGGGCGCGGAGGGGATCGACGAGCACGCTCAGCGGCGCAATCTCGAAGGCGTCGCCGTACATCCGGCGCAGCGGATAGCTGACGGCGGCCCGCAGATCGGTGCAGCTCCCGACCGGCTCGGCAAGGAATACGTCCGGGCGGGCCTCCGCGTTCAGTCGGTCCGCGGCCTCCATCAGCGTGTTGAACCGGCAACAGAAGCACCCGCCGGTGATCTCCTCGACCGGAAAGCCCTGCGCGCGGGCGAGCGTGGTGTCGACGAGCCCGACGCTCTGGTCGTTGGTGATCAGCCCGACCCGCCGCCCGCGGTCGGTCAGCAGGCGCGCGAGCCGGACGATGGCCGTCGTCTTGCCGGCCCCGAGGAAGCCGCCGACCATGACGTAGCGCGCTCGCACCCTCGACGAGCGTTCTGCGGCGCGGACTCCCGGCGCGCCGTCCGGCGCCGCGGTCCCGGGCTGCGGCTCGTCTCCCGTCATTCCCCTTCCGTCATTCCCCGTCGCTCTCGCGGCGGCTCTCCAGCATGCGATCGATGGTCGCGTCGAGCACGTGCACGTACTCGTCGACGTCCAGGCTGTCCGGATCCGCCGACCCGTCGACCGAATAGAGCCAGCCGTCTCCGTACGGCGCGGTCTCGACCAGCGTGATGTCGGCGTCGAGGGCCCGGTTTGCTCCGCCGAAGCGGCCGGACGCGACGGCGTAGATGTCCGAGACGGCCTTGAAGCCCTCGATCGAGCCGATCGCCTGGCCCAACTGGACCGGAGCGCCCGGCTCGACCGCAAACGCGCATTCTACTAGGTCGCCCAGCATGCGGGTTGCGAAGGTCGTCAACCCGACCCGCCAGCGCCCCTCGGCCTCCCGGCTCAGCCAGTAGTGCGAGCGCGTGAAGCGGTGACCGACCGGCAGGCGGGTCGCGAACCGGGAGCGCCGGTAGCGCACGAAGCGGCTCGGGGCCGGCATCGTCAGGACGGCCGCAGCGCCGGGGCGGGGACGGCGCCCGTGAGGAGCGCGCCGGTCATCGCCTCCAGGTCGGGCGGCTCCGAGAGATGACACCACGACAGCCGCACCGCGCCGGCTTCCTGCTCGGGCGGGAGGCCCATCGCGGCCAGCACGTGGCTGCAGGTGTAGGACTGCGAGGTGCACGCGGCGCCGTCCGAGATGGCGGCCAGCCCGGCCCAGGCCTCGATGAGCGCCTCCTTGTCCCAGCCGGGAATCGAGAGGTTGACGATGTAGGGCAGCCGGCGGGCGGGGTCTCCGTGCACCCGCGGCGCGAGCGGGGCCAGCCCCGCGAGCAGGCGCTCGCCGAACGCGGCGGCCGCCCCGAGACGCGCGTCGTGCTCTTCGAGGGCCAGCTCGGCGGCCCTGCCGAACGCGGCGATCAGGGCGACGGGAAGGGTGCCGGGCCGCAGGCCCAGCTCCTGCCCGCCGCCGTGCAGCAGGGGCGTCAGCGGGGGGCGCGCGCCGTCCCGATGCCGGGCGAGCAGGGCGCCGACGCCCTTGGGGCCGCAGATCTTGTGGCCGCTCACGCTGATCAGATCGACTCGCGGATGCCGCAGTGCCGCGAGCGCCTTGCCGAATCCCTGCGCGGCGTCGACGTGCAGGAAGGCCGGCGAGCTCGCCAGCCGGTCCGCAATCTCGGGAATCGGCTGCTCGATGCCGGTCTCGTTGTTGACCTGCATCACCGACACGAGCAGGGTCTCGGGGCGCAGGGCCGCGGCCACGCGCTCGGGATCGATCCAGCCTCCGGGCTCCGGATCGAGCAGCGTCAGCTCGAAGCCGCGCAAGGCGAGCACGCGCAGCGGCTCCAGGACCGCGTGGTGCTCGATCTTCGTGCCGACGAGGTGCATGCACCGCTCCGCGCGCCCGTACGACTCGAGGCCGAGGATGGCGAGGTTGTTGGACTCGGTGGCGCCGCTCGTGAAGACGACCTCGTTGCGGCGGACGCGCGCCACCCGCGCGACGTGCGCTCGGGCCCGCTCGACGGCCTGCCGCGCGACCCGCCCGTGGACGTGCGTGCGGCTTCCGGCGTTGCCGAAGCTCACCTCGGTGTAGCGCCGGAGCTCCGCCTGCACCCGCGGGTCGATGGGGCAGGTCGCCGCGCAGTCCAGGTAGACTGGCCCGGGTCGTTCAGGCGGTGGCACGGCGGCTCCGGACTGTCCCCACACCCTCGCGGCCCCGCGCCCGCTCGCCTCCATCGACCTGGCCGGTGGCAGGGTGGCTCCCGATTGTAGCCCCCGAAGCGGGCGCCGCGTGCCGCGCCACGGCGGCGGACGGCCTCCATGCTCGTCGAGGACCACGGACGGGTTCCACCCGAGCGCGGCCTGGCGCTCGAGACGGATGCGCTGCACGCACTGGCGCGCGCCACCCCGCGCAGCGCGGCCGGCGCCGAGCGGCTGCTGATCTGGGAATCGGCGTGGCCCGCGGTCATCCTTCCGCGGCGGGGCGAGCCGGCCCGGTGGGTCCGCGCGCCCGCGCGCGCCGCGCGCGGCGTCCCGCTGCTCGAGCGGGTCTCGGGGGGCGGAGCGGTGGTCGTCGGGCCCGGCTGCTTGACCTTCGCCCTGGTGTTGTCGCTCGAGGCGCGCCCCCGGCTGGCGGACGTTGCCCACAGCTACGACTGGCTGCTGGCCCGGGAGGCCGGCGTGCTGACCCGGGAGGCCGGCGGTCCGGGCTGCGGCGGCATCGCTGCCCGCTCGACCGACCTCGCGCTTCAGGATCGGAAGTTCGCCGGGCACGCCCAGCGCCGTGTCCGCGGCGGGCTGCTCCACCACGGAGTGCTGCTCTACGACTTCGACATCGACCTGATCGACTGCCTGCTGGCCGAGCCCTCGCGTGCGCCGGCGTGGCGGCGGGGCCGGAGCCATCGCGAGTTTCTGACCAACGCGCGCCTCCCGCGTTCGGCGGTCTTGCGAGGACTGCGGCGGCTCCCGGCAGCCCTGGGGCGATGAGCCCACCGCAGCGGCGGAGCTGCGGCCCTCCACGCTGTTGACGTTCTGCGGCGCAAGCTCCTACGCTCCGAATTGTGGAACCGGGCCATCATCAGCCGCGCCGCGAACGCTGGCGGCTCGGCCACGGCAGGATGGCCAGCGCAGCAGAAGGCCGGATTCCACCAGACTTGTGGTACCCAGCCCAGGAGCACGCCCATGGCCACCACGACTCAAGGCGCGGTCAGGCAGACGTACAAGGACTACTGCGCAACACCCGACGACGAGCGCTACGAGCTGCTCAACGGCAATCTGATGATGGTTCCCGCACCGAACAGGAAACACCAGAAGGTCCTGGGGAGGCTGTACATCGAACTGAGCCGGTTCAGCCAAGAACACGAACTGGGCGAGGTGTACGTCGCACCGTTCGACGTGTGGCTGTCCGACACCGACGTCGTGCAGCCCGACGTGCTGTTCGTTTCGCGAGCGCGCGAGCACACGCTCACCGACGAAAACGTCCGGGGAGCACCCGACCTCGTGATCGAGATACTCTCGCCGTCCACCGCCGACCGGGACCTGGGCTACAAGCACGACCTGTACGGGAGACACGGCGTGCTCGAGTACTGGATCGTCGATCCGATGGCCGAGACCGTTGCCGTCCACCGGCAACGGGACGGCCGGCTCGAACTCGCCGAGACCTTCCGTCGGGGGGACACCCTGCGGACGGCGCTGCTCAACGGGCTGCAGCTCAAGCTCGACGACGTCTTTGCGAGCTGAGCAATCCCCGACGCGCGCGGAGACGAACCGCCCACTGGACGGCGATCGACTCCGTGCGGCGACGTCGACAACAACCAGCCGGCCCGCCTCCGGCGCGACCGTGGTCAACGCGCCTCGAAACGGCTACGCTGAGTGCCCCACGGCCCGCGGCGGGTCGTCCGCAAGGCGACCCGCTCGGGCCGGTGGTCGGGAACCCACCGGGAACCCATGTGGAGGGAAGCACATGCTGAAACGAGTCGGACTCCTGGTTGCCGTCGGCCTGTTGGCCGCGGGGCCCACCGCCGCGCAGGATGCGGACGCGCAGGCCGCCCTCAGAGCCGCGGCGGACACGATGGGCGTCACCGACATGATGTCCATCCGCTACAGCGGGAGCGGCTGGCTGGGCCGCTTGGGCCAGAACTTCGCCCCGGCCGACGACTGGCCGCGCTACGAGCTGGCCGCCTACGAGCGAACGATCGACTTCGAGACGAACTCGTCCCGGGAGGAGCGGGTCGTCCGGCAGGGGAACTACGCCGCCCGCGGCGGCGGCGTGCCGATTCGGGGAGAGCAGCGCCAGACGCTGCTGGTCCGCGGCGAGCACGCCTGGAACACGCAGATCGACCGCGTGATCCCGATGCCGGCCGTCGCCGAGCAGCGCCTGCTGGAGATCTTCCTGACACCGCACGGGTTCCTGAAGGGAGCCCTGGCGGCCGACGACGCGATCGCGATCACGCGCAACGAGTACGGCCAGCGGGTGACCGTCGTCTCGTTCATCGCCCTCGACCGGTACCGCATCAACGGCACCATCACCGAGGACCACGTCATCGAGCGCGTCCAGACGTGGCTGCCGAACCCGGTCGTCGGGGACTTGTACTACGAGACCGTCTACACGAACTACCAGGACGTGGGCGGAGGAATGATGTTCCCCATGAACTGGCACCAGCACCAGGACTTCGACGACGGCGCCCACGAACCGAACGTGAGCGGCGGCGACCACACGTTCGGCCTGACGACCATCGACGGCGTGGAGGTCAACGTCGACGGCGCCGCCCTCACGGTGCCCGACGCGGTGCGGAACGCCACCGTGCCGCCCCTCCGCGTGGAGGCGGAACAGGTGGCCGAGGGTGTCTGGCTGATGGCCGGCGGCACGCACCACAGCGTGGCGGTGGAGTTCCGCGACTCCGTCGCCGTCATCGAGGCGCCGCTCAATGAAGCCCGGTCGCTCGCCGTCATCGCCGAGGTCATGCGCCTCATCCCCGACAAGCCGATCCGCTACGTCGTGACCACGCATCACCACTGGGACCACCTGGGCGGCCTCCGCGCCTACGTCCACGAGGGTGCCACCGTCGTCACGCACGAGGGGAACCGCCCCTACTACCAGGAGGTGCTGCGGGCGCGCCCGTGGCTGCTCGAGCCGGACCGTTTCTCGCTGTTCCCGCCCGAGGAGTGGTCGGAGGGCTACATCTTCGAGACGCTGGACCAGAAGTACATCCTCGGCGATCACGAGACGCGGCTGGTCGAGCTGCACCTCGTGCAGGGTCTGGCCCACGTGGCCGGGATGCTGATTGCCTACCTCCCGCAGGAGAAGCTGCTGGTAGAGGCGGACCTCTACACGCCGCCGGGTCCCGGCCGGCCCGCTCCCGCCGAGCCGAACGCCAGCAACCTGAGCCTCTATCGCAACGTACAGCGGCTCGGCCTCGACGTGGAGACGATCGTGCCGATCCACGGACGCCCGGCGCCGTGGTCCGCGTTTGCGGAGTTCATCGAAGGCGGGCAGTAGTTCCGGCGGGCGGGCGCCGCGCACGGCCGTCAGTGGCGCCCGCCCGGTCGAGCATCGCTGTCGCTCTTCCGACGACGGGACCGGGGCGGCCGCTGGCGCCGCGCCCCGGTCCCGCAACGCGTCACAGCGCTGCCCCCCGCGAATGGGCATGCCGGCCTTGGAGTAGGATCCGCCGCATGACGATCATCAGTGCCTGGAGTTCCCTCGCCCTCGCGGCGACGTTCGTTGCGGCGGTGGGCCTGGCCGCGGCCGCCGCGCCCCAGAACCTGGATGCGCCGTCCGACGTCGGCGGAGTCCCGGCCGACGCGGAGGTCACCGACTCCGGTCTGGCCCACAAGGTGCTGCAGGAAGGTACCGGCTCGCGGCGGCCCAACCGACTGTCGACGGTCAGCGTCCACTACACCGGATGGCTGACGAACGGGACGCTGTTCGACAGCTC
>JAPOYG010000128.1 GCA_026706755.1 Acidobacteriota bacterium | reverse complement strand
ATGCCGTCACTCATCGACCTCCGCCGGCGCATTCGCGCCGTCAAGTCGACGCAGCAGATCACGAAGGCGATGAAGACCGTCGCCGCGTCGCGCCTGCGCCGCGCCCAGGACCGCATCGTGGGCGCCCGGCCGTTCGCGAAGCTGATGGGGCGCGTGCTGAACGACCTCGCCGAGCGGGTCGACACCACGATGCACCCGCTCCTGGCCCCGCCGATCGCTCCCGATGCGCCCGTGCTGCTCTTCGTCGTCACCGCCGACAAGGGGTTGTGCGGCAGCTTCAACGCCAACATCCTGCGGCGGTCGGCCGGCTACGTGGGCGAGGCGGGCCGGCCGGTCGTGATGGGCCTCGTGGGGCGCAAGGGCCGCGACTTCTTCGTGCGGCGCGGATTCGACGTGCGCTTCGAGCTGGTCAACTTCTTCAACGACCTGCGCTACAGCCACGCGCAGGCCGTCGCGCGGGCCGCGATCGAGGAGTACACGGGCGGCGCCGTCTCGCGGGTGGACGTGATCTACAACGAGTTCAAGAGCGTCATCCAGCAGCCGGTGGTGGTCGAGCAGCTGCTGCCGATACCGCGCATCGACTATGCGGACGGGGACCCGGAGGCGGGAGTGACCGGCGAGTTCCTCTTCGAGCCGACGCCGGCCGAGATCTTCGCCAGCCTGCTGCCGCGGAACGTCGAGACCCAGATCTTCCGGACGCTGCTCGAGTCCGCGGCGGCGGAGCACGCGGCGCGGATGACGGCCATGGACGCCGCGACGCGGAACGCCGACGAGATGATCGGCGGGTTGACGCTCTACATGAACAAGGTGCGCCAGGCCACCATCACGCGCGAGCTGATCGAGGTGGTGTCGGGCGCGGAGGCGCTCTAGCGATGGCACAGGCAGGCGGAGACGCGAAGGGGAAGGTGGTCCAGGTCATCGGGCCGGTGGTCGACGTCGAGTTCGAGGGCGGCCGCCTGCCGCCGATCTACAACGCGCTCCGCATCCAGGGCGGGGAGGGGTCGGATGCGCTCGACGTGATCGCGGAGGTGGAGCAGCACCTGGGCGAGAACCGCGTGCGCGCCGTTGCCATGAAGCCGACCGACGGCATGCAGCGCGGGATGGCGGCCGTCGACACGGGCGGGCCGATCACCATGCCCGTGGGGCCGTCCACCCTCGGCCGCGTGCTGAACGTGCTCGGCGAGCCGGTGGACTTTCCGGACCGGCCGGTCGAGACCGACCAGCACTGGCCGATCCACCGTCCCGCGCCGACCCTCGAGGACCAGTCGACCGAGCTCCAGATGTTCGAGACCGGCATCAAGGTCATCGATCTGCTGGAGCCCTATCTGCGTGGCGGCAAGATCGGCCTGTTCGGGGGCGCGGGGGTCGGCAAGACGGTCATCATCCAGGAGCTGATCCACAACATCGCGCTGAAGCACGGGGGCGTCTCGGTGTTCGGCGGCGTCGGCGAGCGCACGCGCGAGGGCAACGATCTCTGGCTGGAGATGCAGGAGAGCGGCGTCGTCGACACCCAGAGCTCCGAGAAGTCGCGCGCGGCCCTGATCTACGGCCAGATGACGGAACCGCCCGGCGCCCGGCTGCGGGTGGCCCTGAGCGCGCTGACCGTCGCCGAGTACTTCCGCGACGCCGAGGCGAAGGACGTCCTGCTGTTCATCGACAACATCTTCCGCTTCACGCAGGCGGGCTCGGAGGTGTCGGCCCTGCTCGGCCGCATGCCCTCGGCGGTCGGCTACCAGCCGACGCTGCTCACCGAGATGGGCGAGCTCCAGGAGCGGATCACGTCGACCAAGAAGGGGTCGATCACGTCCGTGCAGGCCATCTACGTCCCCGCGGACGACTACACCGACCCGGCGCCGGCGACGACGTTCGCCCATCTCGACGCCACGACCAACCTCTCGCGGGCGATCGTCGAGATCGGCATCTACCCGGCCGTCGATCCGCTCGCGTCCTCGTCGCGCATCCTCGATCCGCGGGTCATCGGCGAGGAGCACTACGCGGTCGCGCGCGACGTGAAGCAGGTGCTGCAGCGCTACAAGGACCTCCAGGACATCATCGCGATCCTCGGGATCGACGAGCTCTCCGACGACGACAAGCTGACCGTGTCGCGGGCGCGCAAGATCCAGAAGTTCCTCTCGCAGCCGTTCTTCGTGGCCGAGCAGTTCACGGGCAAGGAGGGGAAGTACGTGCCCATCGCCGACACGGTGCGCGGCTTCCGGGAGATCGTGGAGGGCAAGCACGATCACCTGCCGGAGCAGGCGTTCTTCATGGTCGGGGGCATCGAGGAGGCGGTCGCCAACGCGGCGGCGGCCGAGGCCGCGGCGTAGGCCGGGGAACCGGGCACCATGGCGCTCCCCTCGCATCTCTCGCTCGAGATCGTCACCCCCGACCGGTCGGTGGCCTACGAGACCGTCGACGAGGTCGAGCTGCCCGGAGCAGAGGGCTATCTCGGGGTGCTCCCGGGCCACACCCCGCTCCTGGTCGCCCTGCAGGTCGGCGCCGTGCGGTTCCGCAAGGGGGACGAGGAGACCTTCCTGTCGGTCGCCTTCGGCTTCGCCGAGATAGCTCCGGATCGCGTGCGGATCCTCGCCGACGTCGCCGAGCGCGCCGAGGACATCGACATCCGGCGCGCGGAGGCCGCGGTGGAACGGGCGCGCGAGCGCCTGGCGCAGGCCGTCGAGGTCGACTTCGAGCGGGCGCGCATCGCGCTGCTGAAGTCGATGGCGCGCCTGCAGGTCGCCTCCCGGGCGCGCGTGCGCGGCTCCGCCGGCCTGTGATGCCGCGCCGTCGGGCGAGTTGCCCGTGCGACGCTCGCGGGCCCGCCGCGACCGGTCCCGCGTGACCGGGTGGTAAGGTGGCGAGATGCGCCTCGCCTGCGCCGCGCGCACCGATCCCGGCCGCCGGCGCGCGACCAATGAAGACTGCTACTGCGCGCGTCCCGATCTCGGACTGTTCGTCGTGGCGGACGGGATGGGCGGGCACGTAGCGGGGCAGGTGGCCGCGCGGATCGCGGTCGACGAGGTCGAGCGCTTCATCGAGGCGACCGCCGGGGGCGCACCGCCCGGCGCCTGGCCGGCCCCGCCCGACGCCGCGATGGGCACGGACGGCAATCGACTGACGGCCGGGCTGCTCGTGGCGAACCGGAGCATCGCGGATCGCGTGGGGCGGGCCGAGGAGCTCCGGGGGATGGCGACGACGGCCGTGGCGGTCATCGTCGGCGAGCGGGGCGCGGCCCTCGCGCACGTCGGTGACAGCCGCGCCTACCTGCGCGGGTCCGGCGGCCTCGAGCGCCTCACGCGTGACCATTCGTGGGTGGAGGAGCAGGTCGAGACCGGTCTGCTGACGCCCGCCGCCGCCCGCGAGCACCCCTGGCGCAACGTCGTGACCCGCGCGCTGTCGGGCGTGGACCCGGTGCAGCCCGATGTGCGCGACGTTCCGCTGGCGTCCGGCGACCGGCTGCTGCTCTGCTCGGACGGTCTGTCGTCCGTCCTCTCCGACGCGGAGATGGAAGCGTTGCTGTCCCGAGCCGCAACCCCCGAGCGGGCGTGCGAGGATCTCGTCCGGGGCGCCAACGACGGCGGCGGTCCCGACAACATCACGGTCATCGTGATCGACGTCGATGTGGGCTAATCTGGCGCGGTTCCTGCGGCACCGCGGGCTGGTGCAGGCGCTCGTGGTCCGGGACCTCAAGGCCCGCTACCGCGGCTCCGTGCTCGGCTTCTTCTGGTCCTTCGCGAATCCGCTGCTCCTGCTGCTGGTCTACACGTTCGTCTTCTCCGTCGTGCTCGACGGATTCCGGCCGGTGGACATCGAGCCGTACGCGCTCTTCCTGTTCTGCGGGCTGCTGCCCTGGACGTGGTTCTCGTCCGGTCTGACCGAGGCCGGCAACTCGCTGGTCGTCAACGGCAATCTGATCAAGAAGGTGCTGTTCCCGGCCGAGGTGCTGCCCGTCGTCGCCGTGGTCGCGAACATGGTCCACTTCCTGCTCGCGCTGCCCATCCTGGTCGCGGCGCTCATCCTGCTGGCGCCCGCGGCGCCGCGGCTGTCGGAGCTCGTCTGGTTCCCCGTGGTCGTCGCCGTGCAGTTGCTGCTCACGCTGGGGCTGGGCCTCTTCCTGGCCGCGCTGACGGTGCACTTCCGCGACATCAAGGACCTGCTGGCGAACGTGCTCACGCTCTGGTTCTTCGCCACGCCCATCATCTACCCGATGGCGGCGGTGGCGGGGCGCGGCCCCGAGATTGCCGGGCTGGGCCCGCTCGGGAAGGTCCTGATGGATCTCAACCCCTTCGCGCACCTGGCGATCTCCTACCAGGAGATCCTCTTCTACGACGGCCCGTTCGGCCACTGGAAGTGGCTGCTCGCGCTGGCCGCGGGCGGGGCGATGCTGTTCGCGGCGGGCTACGCGTTCTTCGACCGCCTGCGGGACTCGTTCGCGGAGGAAGTGTGAGCGACGCGGTCATCTCGCTGCGCGACGTATCGAAGCTGTACCGGCGCTACGCCTACCAGCGCCGCTTCTCCACCCTCAAGAGCGCCCTGCTCAAGGGGAGCCTCGCCAGCGACCTGCGCCCCCACGAGGTGGTCCGCGCCGTCGACGCGGTCACGCTCGCGGTGCCGAGCGGCGCGTGCGTCGGACTGATCGGGCGCAACGGCTCCGGCAAGAGCACCCTGCTGAAGCTGGTCACGGGCATCACGAGCCCGACGTCGGGGTCGGTGGAGGTGCGCGGGCGGGTGGCGGCGCTCATCGAGCTCGGCGCCGGTTTCCACCCCGAGATCTCGGGCCGCGAGAACATCTTCGTCAACGGCGTGATGCTGGGGCGGGGCCGGCGCGAGATCGCGAAGCAGTTCGACGAGATCGTGGAGTTCGCGGAGCTCGAGGACTTCATCGACGCTCCGGTCAAGACCTACTCGACCGGCATGTACATGCGGCTCGGCTTCTCCGTCGCCGTGCACGTGGATCCCGACATCCTGGTCGTGGACGAGGTGCTCGCGGTCGGCGACGAGGCGTTCGGCCAGAAGTGCCGCGACAAGTTCAGCGAGTTCAAGCGGCGCGGGCGGACCATCCTGCTCGCCACCCACGGGCTGAACATGGTGGAGCGCTTCTGCGACGAGGCGATCTGGATCGATGCCGGGCGGGTGCGCGCCCAGGGCGACCCCCGGCGCGTCGTCCACGCCTACACGACGGACGTCGCCCGGCGCGAGGAAGAGGACATCGCGATGAAGGACCGCCGGGCCCTGGCGGCGGTGGCGGACCTCGCCGCCGTCCCCGCCGCCCCCGCCGCCGGCGACGGAGCGCCCCGCGGCGGGGAGGGAGCCGGCCCCCCGGGGGACGGCGCGCCCCCCGGCGCCTCGGCCGCGGCCGCCGACAGGACGGATCCGGGGGAAGGGACGGCCGCGGAGGACGGGACGGATGCGGGGGACGGGACGGCCGCGGAGGACGGAACGACCCCGGGCGGCGGGGCGTCCCGGGGCGACGGGGCAGCTCCGGGCGACGGAACGAGCGGCGAGGCATCCCCCGGCGACGAGCCCCCCCCGGGCCGGGAATCTTCCCCCGGCGACGGAGAGGTCCCCGTTCCGCAGGACATGTTCCAGGCCACGGAGGGGCGTTGGGGGGCCGGCCCCGTGCGCATCGAGCGGGTGACGATCGAACGCGGCGGCAATGCCGCCCACGTCTTCCAGACCGGCGACCGGCTGGCCGTGCGGCTCGGCTTCCACACGCCGGAGCCCGTACGGGATTTCGTCTTCGGGATCGGCATCTTCAGCGCCGACGGGACCTGCTGCTACGGGACGAACACGGACGTCGAGGGCTTCGAGCCGGTCGAGCTGTCCGGATCGGGCGAGGTGGTCTTCGCGATCGACAGCCTCGACCTCGTCGAAGGCACGTACAAGCTCGACGTGGCGGCCCACACGCGGCGCGGCGTGCAGTACGACTATCACCGGCTCCTGTACACGTTCCGGGTCAAGTCGCACACGAAGGACGCCGGCATCTACCGCCCGCGCCACCAGTGGACCTTCAGCCCGAACGCCCGCTTCGGGCCGCCGCCGGAACCCGTCGGCGGCGGATCGTGATCCCGTGCCGACGATCTCCGGATCGCTGACGCTGGGGACCTTGCTGCACGACGCGGCGCGGCGCGCCGGGCTCGCCGGCGGACCGCCCGGCCGCGGCGCTTCGCTCGCGGGGGTGACGCCGCCCGCGCAGGCGCTCGCGGCGGCCGCGCTCTCCGGGGCGGGACCGGTGGTGCTGGTGGTGCCGCGCGACTCCGACGTCGACGAGATGACCGCGGACGTGCGCTTCCACCTGCGCGCCCTGGAGGGACTCGGCGAGGTGGACCTCGACCGCGGCGTCCTGCCGTTCCCCTCCCGGGAGGTCGACCCGTACCGCGGCATCACGCCCCACATGGGCATCCTCTCCGCCCGCGCCCGCGCCCTCTCCGCCCTCGCCGGCGGCCGGGCGCGGGTGGTGGTGGCCTCGGCGCCGGCGATCCTCCCCCGCCTGAGCCCCCCGGAGCGGCTGCTCGGGGCGGTGGTCGATCTGGAGGTCGGCGGCACGTCGACGCCGGGCGACCTGGCCGACCGGCTCGCGGACGCCGGATTCAGCCACGCCGATCCGGTCGAGACGCACGGAGAGTTCTGCGGCCGCGGGGGCGTCGTCGACCTCTTCCCGGCCGGCGATGCGTACCCCGTGCGGGTGGAGTTCGCGGGCGACAGCATCGAGTCGCTGCGCCGCTTCGATCCCGCCACGCAGCGCTCCGTCGCGACGCTGGATCGGGTGTCCGCGGTGCCGCTGCGCGATCAGTTCGAGCCGCCCGGCGGCGACGAATGGGGGCTCGATCGCGGCGCCGTGTTCCACGACTACACCGCGCGCGCCGGGGCGCGCTTCGTGGTCTCGGAGCCGCTCGACACCGGGGAGAGCCTCCGGCGGTCGGAGGAGCGGCTGCACGCGAGTCGGGACGACGCCGAGGAGCGCGGCGACGCGGCTCCGTCCCCCGGGGAGCTCGAGGTGCCCCGGGACATCGCGGTCGGCTGGCTCGCCGAGGCCACGACGCTCGCGGCGCTCGCCATCGACGAGGCGGATGCCGGTGGCGCGCCCGCGGAGGCTACGCTGCCGGTGCAGCACGCGCCGGCACGGCACGTCGCGTGCCAGCCGGCGGCCGAGTTCCGCGGGCGTCTCGGCGACTGGATCGGCGATGTCCGCCGGGGACGCGAGCGGGGCGACGTCCAGGTGTTCGTGGCGGAGACGTCGGGCCGGGCGGAGCGCATCGTGGAGCTGCTGGCCGAGCACGATCTCGTCGGCGTGCCGGCGGAGGGGGCGGAGACGACGGCATCCGCCACCGTGCTCGTGACGACCGGCATCCTGTCGCGCGGCTTCCGGCTCCCCGAGGCGGGGCTGCAGCTCTACGCCGAGACCGACCTCTTCGAGGCCGAGCGCGCCGTCCGCCACCAGCGCCGTTCGATCGCCAGGACGTTCCTGTCCGACTTCCGGGACCTGAAGGTCGGCGACCACGTCGTGCACGTCGACCACGGCATCGGCGCCTTCGTCGGGCTGCGGCACCTCGGCGTGGACGGCGAGGCGGCGCAGGAGTTCGTCGAGCTGCGCTACGCCCGGGGCGACAAGTTGTTCGTCCCGGTCGAGCAGCTCGACCTGCTGCAGAAGTACACGGGCGCCGCCAATCCGTCGCTGGATCGGCTCGGCGGCACGACGTGGGAGAAGGCCAAGACGCGCGTCCGCAAGTCGATGCGCGACATGGCGGACGAGCTCCTCAAGCTGTACGCCGCGCGCAAGGCGCTGCCGGGGTACGCGTTCAGCGCCGACACGCACTGGCAGGAGGAGTTCGAGGCAGCGTTCGAGCACGAGCTGACGCCGGACCAGCGGTCGGCCCTGAGCGACATCAAGCGCGACATGGAGTCGCCCGTCACGATGGACCGCCTGCTGTGCGGCGACGTCGGCTACGGCAAGACCGAGGTCGCGCTGCGGGCCGCGTTCAAGGCGCTCATGGACGGCAAGCAGGTGGCGCTGCTGACCGCCACCACGGTGCTCGCCTACCAGCACCTGGAGACCATCCGGGCCCGGTTCGGAGGCTTCCCGGTGCACGTGGCGATGATGAGCCGCTTCGTGAGCCGGGCGGAGCAGAAGAAGACGCTGGCCGACCTCAAGTCCGGACGGGTCGACCTCGTCGTCGGCACGCACCGGCTGCTGTCGAAGGACGTCGAGTTCCGCGACCTGGGACTGCTCGTCGTGGACGAGGAGCAGCGCTTCGGAGTGGCTCACAAGGAGCGGATCAAGCAGTTGCGGCAGCGCGTCGACGTGCTCACGCTGACCGCCACGCCGATCCCGCGGACCCTCAACATGTCGCTCGCCGGCATCCGCGACATGTCGGTCATCGAGACGCCGCCGCGCGACCGGCTGGCCATCCAGACCGCCGTCGTGCGCTTCGACGCGCAGATGATCGCGCGCGTCATCCGCACGGAGCTCGAGCGGGGCGGTCAGGTCTACCTCGTGCACAACCGCGTGGAGTCGATCTACTCCGTCGCGAGCCTCATCGGCCGGCTGGTGCCGGAGGCCCGGATGGCGGTGGCGCACGGCCAGACGAGCGAGTCCGTGCTCGAGAAGGTGATGATCGACTTCGTGGCGCGGCGCTACGACGTCCTCGTGGCGACGACGATCATCGAGAACGGGCTCGACATCCCGAACGTGAACACCATCGTCGTCAACCACGCGGAGCGGTACGGCCTCGCCCAGCTCTACCAGTTGCGGGGGCGGGTGGGACGCTCCGACCGGCGGGCCTATGCCTATCTGGTGGTGCCCGCCGACGACGTGCTGACGCCGGTCGCCAAGCGGCGGCTCGCTGCGCTGCGCGAGTTCAGCGAGCTGGGCAGCGGCTTTCGCATCGCCGCCCTGGACCTGGAGATCCGCGGGGCCGGCAACCTGCTCGGCGGCGAGCAGAGCGGCCACATCGAGGCGATCGGCTTCGACATGTACGTGAAGCTGCTCGAGCAGACCGTCCGCGAGCTGAGCGGGGAGGAGACCGAGGCCGACGAACGCCGGGCGCGGATCAGCCTCGGCGTCGACCTGCGCATCGACGAGTCGTACGTGGGGGCGACGAACCAGCGCCTCGCCCTGTACCGCCGGATGGCCGCGGCGGGGGACGAGTCGGAGCTCCGAGCGGCGCTCGACGAGGCTGTCGACCGCTACGGGCCGCTTCACCCGTCCCTGCTGCACCTGGCCGAGTACGGGCGGATTCGCATCCTCGCCGGGCGGCTCGGCGTGGAGTCGATCGAGCGGGACGGAGCGCGCCTGGTCGTGAAGTTCCGGACGGACGCGGGGATCGACCCGGCGCGCCTCGTGGCCCTGGTGAACGCGTGGCCGGCGGCGACGCTCCTCCCGCCGGCGGTGCTCGAGCTCGACCTCGCCGCGAGCGAGGAGCGATCGCCGGCCGGCGGGCGCGGGCGGAACCGCGACGGGGCGTCCTGGTGGACCGCCCGGGCCAAGACGGGGCGCGTCACCGCCGGCTTCACGAAGGGCGAGGTGCTGGCGGCGTCGAGCCCCCGCCTGGAGGCCGGGCTGGCGTTCCTGACGCGGGTCAGCGGGCTGCTCGACGAGCTGAGCGGCGCCGCCTGACGGGGCCGGGAGGCGCGGCCGCGGCACGGCCGCACGCTCCTGTAGGATCGGTTGGGTACCGGGCGGCGCCGCCGGGCGACGATCGGTGGGCTAGGAGTCCGCGCCGTAGAACGGCGTGGACTCCTGTAGGCCGGCTGGGCGGGAATCGGAGCCGCAGGCGACGGTTCCCGGG
>JAPOYG010000405.1:2955-9785 GCA_026706755.1 Acidobacteriota bacterium | reverse complement strand
CGTGTCGGTCCTGTCGTGGCAGTCATCGGGTCACCTTCCGTCCGTCCGTTCCTGTTGTTTGGGTCAGTCGAGCTCGACGATGGTGATGGCGTTCCAGTTGTTCATCGGGATGAGCAGGCGGTTCCGCTTGGAGTCGTAGGCCATCGACGCGGCGCTCGGGATGCCGGACGCCACCACCTCGGCTTCCTCGCCCGGACGGATGCGCGAGACGGTGCCGATCCGGACGCTGGAGACGTACTTCGTGCCGTCGTCCAGGATCACGAGCCCGTCGTTGCCCCCGTCCACCGCGTGCTCGGTCGTGACGAGCTCGCCGTCGGGCGAGAACGTGAGCACGGCGTTGTCGTTGATGTTCACGACGACGACGTTGCCGTCCGGGTCGAAGGCGATGCCGTTGGGCCGGGCCAGCGGCGCCCCCTCGACGACGACCGACGAGTCTCCGTCCGGCCCGATGCGGTAGACGCGCCAGGTGGCGCTCTCCTCGGTACCGGTCTGCGTGGCCCAGATGGTGCCGTCCTCGGCGACCTCGATGTCGTTGAAGCGCTGCGCGTCCTCCACGGTGACGCTGCCCCGCGGCTCGCCGCTCTCCATGTCGAACCACCGGACGACGTTGATGTCGGCCACGTACAGCAGGCCGTTGATGATGTCGCTGCCGAGCGGGTGGTTGAGCGTCAGGCCGTTCCGGTTGACGCCGATCCACTTCAGCGTGTGGGTCGTGCCGTCGGGGTTGATCAGCGAGATGTAGCCGTCGTTCGGGATCACGTTCTGCGCGATCCCGGCGTTGACCGCGACGTAGAGGTCGCGGGCTTCGTCGTAGGCCATGCTCTCGGCGAAGCGGAAGCCGCCGAAGGTCTTGGCGTTCGACGACAGGTCGAGCGGCTCCCCCGCCATGAAGGGCGGCTCGGCCGCCTCCTGCGACTGCGCCCCGGCGGGCGCGGGAGCCGCGGCGCACGCGGCCAGCAGGGCGGCGACGGTCATCCATCGAGAGACGGTCCGACGAGAAACAGTCCGACTTCTGCGCGGGCGTGACATGGTGCTTCTCCTTCTTCGAGCAGGGCGAGCGCTGGAGCGCGCATGCACCCGCCCGTGTCCGGGCGTGTGCAGGGCCGATCTCCACCGACGGCGTTGATGCGGGTACGGGTTGTCGCGGCGGGGCGCGACGAGGCGGTTACGCGGGTGGCCCGCGCGTCGGACGGATGCCGAGCGTTGCGCCCCGCTCACCGTCCGTGGCGGCGGAAACTACGGCGCGGGCGACGAGATCCGGTGCCGACGACACGGGCGTGCCGTCGGACTCGACTCCCGACAGGTACCGGAAGTGACAGGCGTCGCAGTCCGCGTGATCGGCCTGCCCATCGTGCTCGTGAAGCACGATGCCGGACGGCGCGAGCGCGAGCACGAACAGCAGGAGCACGGCCCACGCCGCGGTCCGCTTCGGCGACACCATCCGCCTATTCAAGAAGGAAAGGCGAGCCGGAGTCAAGCCTCCTCCCCCCCTTGCCGCCCCGGCCAATCTCTGCTAGCGTCGACAACGGATGGCCGAAGGACGACCCGCACCCACGGGTCTGTTGCGACGCTGCGCCGCGTGGCGCGCCTGGATCGTCGTCCTGGCGCTGGCCCTGGCCGGGGCCACGGTCGCCGAGGTCATCTGTCACGAGGATCACGCAGTCGACCAGGACTGCGCCGTCTGCCAGCTCCGGCATCAGCCCGCCGCTGAACCGTCCGAATCCCTGCAGGTTGGATGGACGGACGTTCCGGAGGAGATGGAGCCGACTGACGACGGCGTCTGGATCGCATCGGATCATCACCGCCGCCTGCCCGCCCGCGGCCCGCCCGCATAGCCCGCTAGACGGGTTCCGTTCTCCTCGTCGCACCGCCGAAGCCGGCGACAGCCTCCTGTTTCATGCGCGCCTGCATGCGCGCTCCGGTGAGGCCACCGCATCTCAAGGGCCCGCTCGGGTCGCGACCGCGGCGTCGCCAGGAGCCAATCCCCGGCGCTCGGGGTCGGGACCCGGCGCGGGTCAGGCGTTGCACAGAGAACGGGCGGACGAAACGTCAGGGCTCAGGACGAGGTGGGGATGCACAGATCGATTGCGATATGTCTGGGGGCGGCCGTGGTCGCGGCCGCCCCCGCGGGAACACCGCTGCGGGCCCAGCAGACCGGGGTCGTACGCGGCACGGTGACGCTCCAGGAAACCGGGGGCTCCGTCCGCGGGGCGGTGATCCTCGTCGTCGGCTCCGGCGCCTTCGCGCTGAGCGACGAACAGGGAAGGTTCGAGATCGGCGGTGTTCCGCCGGGCTCGTACGAGGTCGTGGCGCAACGGGAGCACCTGACCGCGGGCCGTCGGACGGTCATCGTCGAACCCGGTACGGCGGCGACCGCGGACTTCGTGCTGGGCCTCTCGCCCGTGCGGGAGGAGGTGACCGTGACCGCCTCGCCGGTCGGCACCGAGACGGCACTCGAGGCGTTCAACGCCGTCTCCACGCTCGAGGTGTTCGACGTCGCCCGGGAGTCGGCCGGCAGTCTCGCCGATGTTCTCCGGAGCGAACCGGGAATCGCCGTCCGCAGCTTCGGGCCCGGAGCGGACCGGCCGATCATCCGTGGGTTCGACGGCGACCGGGTGCTGATTCTGGAGGACGGGATCCGCACCGGGGATCTGTCGGGCGAGTCGGGCGACCACGGCGTCGCGGTCGACCCCAACGGTGCGGAGCGAATCGAGATCGTCCGCGGGCCGGCGGCGTTGTTGTACGGCTCGAACGCCGTCGGCGGCCTCGTGAACGTGGTCACGCCGCACGCGAGCTACCGCGAGTCGCTGTTCCAGGGCACGCGGGGGCAGTTCAGCGCCGATCTGGGGAGCGCGAACGCGCAGGCAGGCGCCAACGCGGCCCTGCAGCACGCGCGGAACGGCGTGTACTACTGGGCCGGCGGCGGCACGCGGCGCACCGAGGACTACAGCACGCCCGAGGGGGTCGTCGAAAACTCGGCGACGGAGTCGGCCAACGCGCGGGCCGGCGGCGGCTGGTCGCGCGACCGGCTCTTCGCGAGCGCCGGCGTGACGTTCAACGACGGCCGCTACGGCGTGCCGTTCGCCGGCGAGTTCCACGGGCACCACGAAGAGCCGGGCGGGCACGACGACGACCACCTCGACGACCACCACGAGGAGACCGCGATCGCCCTCGACTGGCAGCGTAGCGCGATGCGCTTCGACGTCGGTCTCCAGAACCTCTCCAACCCCGTCGTCGAGGGGTTGCAGGTCAGCCTCAACGTCATCGACTGGAACCACAACGAGCTGGAAATCGAGGGCGGCAGCGAGCGCGTCGGCACCCGCTACGACAACCGCACCTACATCGTCCGCGCCGACCTGGACCAGCGACAGACGGCCCGTCTGTCGGGGCGCTTCGGTGCCTGGACCCGCTTCCGCGACTTCGAGGCCGCGGGTGTCGAGGCGCTGGCGCCGCGGACCGATCTCGCGTCGTTCGCGGCCTTCGCCTACGAGGAACTGAGCGTGGGGCCGTTCCGGGTGCAGTTCGGCGGTCGCGTCGACCGTGACAACTACCGGGCGGCGGAGCGCACCGGCGGACACGGGCACGATGCGCACGACGACCACGATGCGCACGACGACGACCACGATGCGCATGACGACGACCACGATGCGCACGACGACCACGACGACCACGACGACCACGACGACCACGACGGGGAGGAGGGCGGGCATCATCATGCGCTCCGGGCGCCGGACCCGCGCGACCGCGAGTTCACGGGTGCGTCGGCGTCGCTCGGGCTGCATGCGGACCTCGGCGCCGGCAACGCCTTCGTCGCCAACCTCACCCGTTCGCACCGCGCCCCGGCGATCGAGGAGCTGTACAACTTCGGTCCCCACGTCGGCACGCTTTCCTTCGACGTCGGCAACCCGGACCTCGACGCCGAGTCCACCCTCGGCCTCGACCTGAGCCTGCGGCACCGGAGCGAGCGCGTCCGCGGCGATCTGAACTTCTACGTGTATGACGTCCGCAACTTCATCTTCGGCAACCGCAGCGGGGAGGTGGCGGACAACCTGCCGGTGTTCGACATCCTGCAGGGCGACGGCCGCTTCGTCGGATTCGACGCGCAGGCCGCCGTCCGGCTCGGCGGACAGGCCTGGGCCACGCTCGGCCTCGGGCGCGTCGACGCGGAGCTCACGGCGACCGGCGAGGCGCTGCCGCGCATTCCGCCGCTTCACGGCACGGTGCGCCTCGACGTGCCGTACGGCGGATTCACGCTGACCCCGCAGGTGGCGTTCGCGGGGCGGCAGGACGACGTCTTCCGCGGGGAGACGGCAACGGACGGCTACGCCGTCATCGACGTCCGGGGGTCGTACGTCTGGCCGCGGCAGCGGACGGCGCACATCGTGTCGTTCACGGCCAGCAACCTGACCAACGTGCTGTATCGGAACCACACCTCGTTCATCAAGGACCGGGCGCCCGAGATGGGCCGCGGAGTCCGGATGAGCTACGCGGTGCGGTTCCACTAGGTGGGTCGGGGCGCTTGCGCCCCGTTCCGTGCGCATGGCCGCCCGTCGGCCCTTCCCTCCCGGCGGGCGGCCGCGCGCTAAACGGCACCGTGCGACGGCGCCCCTTGACGGGGCCGCGCAAACGCGATAGAAGGGGCTGCGATGCGCCGAAGCAGGTCGACGCTGGAGCAGTGGGGCGCGGTTGCCGCGCTCGTGCTGCTGGCGCTCGCGGCGACGCCTCACTTCCACGAGGAGGCGGAGGGGCGCGGCGACACGTGCGTCCTGTGCCACGTCCAGGGTTCGCCGCTCATCGCTTCCATCGTCCACGAGCACCCCGATCCGGCGCTCGACGCCGGCGTCCATGCGCCTGCGCTGGGGCATGCCCGCGCTGCGGAGATCGAGCGGCACGGCTCCCGGGCGCCTCCCGCCTGACGATTCGCCTGCACGCGTAGCTCCCCGGTTCCGTGGTGGCGTCGGCGCGCTGTCGGCGCGTCGACGGCGGTTCTGATCTTCAAGTGCGTTGGAGGGGGAGTCCCGGTCATACGTCCGGGACCCCGATCGAGATCCATGAGCGAAGTCCTGACGATGGACGCGCCGTCCGCGTCCGAGGCCGCCGCGCCGGCGCCCGTTCTCGAAGCCCGTGCGCTGAGCAAGCGGTACGGCGACGTGGAGGCCGTCGCGGGTCTCGACCTCCGCGTCGGCCCGTCCGAGATCTACTGCCTGCTGGGCCCGAACGGGGCCGGGAAGACGACCACCATTCACCTCTTCCTGGGGTTCATCGAGCCGACGGGCGGGAGCGTGCACGTCACCGGCCTCGACGTCGCCGCCGAACCCCTGGAGTCCAAGCGGCGCCTGGCCTACATCCCCGAACAGGTGATGCTGTACCGCAACCTCAGCGGCCTCGAGAACCTGGAGTACTTCGCCGCGCTGGGCGGGCGGGGGTCGCTGGCCCCGCAGCGGCTCACCGACATCCTGGTCGGCGCCGGCCTGCCGCCCGCCGCCGTCCGTCGCCGCGTGTCCGAGTACTCCAAGGGCATGCGGCAGAAGGTCGGCGTCGCCATCGCCATCGCCAAGGAGGCCGACGCCCTGCTGCTCGACGAGCCGACGTCCGGTCTCGACCCGCAGGCGTCGAACGAATTCTCCGAGCTGCTGGCGAGCCTCAGGGACCGCGGCGTCGCCGTGCTCATGGCGACCCACGACCTGTTCCGCGCCAAGGAAAGCGGCACCCGCGTCGGCATCATGCGGCACGGGCGCCTGGTCACGGAGCTGAGCACGGACGAGATCGGGCACGCCGATCTCGAGCGCATCTACCTGGAGCACATGCACGAATAGGGAGCCATCGATGATCAAGCACATCGTCCGCAAGGAGTTCACGGACGTGGTTCGGGACGGCCGCTTCCGCTGGTGTGCGGCCCTCGTGGGCGCGCTGCTCCTGGTCTCGCTGGGACACGGCTGGGTTCAGGCGCGCCAGGCGGAGGAAGAGCTCGCGGCCGCCCGGGCCACCGCGCGCGAGCACTGGGAGTCGCAGGGCGAGAAGAACCCCCACTCGGCGGCCCATTACGGAATCTACGCGTTCAAGCCCCGCCTGGCCCTGTCGTTCGTCGACGAGGGCGTGGACCCCTACACGGGCACGTCGGTGTGGCTGGAGGCCCACCGGCAGAACGACTTCCTCATGCGCCCGGCCCAGGACGCGACGGCCGCCCAGCGCATCGGTGCGCTGACGGCGGCGCAGGTCCTGCAGCTCCTGGTGCCGCTGCTCATCATCCTGCTGACCTTCGGCGCGCTTGCCGGCGAGCGGGAGCAGGGCACGCTGCGCCAGCTCCTGGCAACGGGGGTCGGCCGGTCCAATCTGGCCCTGGGCAAGGCCCTGGGCGTGGCCGGTGCGCTGGCGCTCCTGCTCGTGCCGGCGGCCATCGTGGGGGCGGCGGCCCTCGTCGTGGGGAGCCAGGGCCCGGCCGGGTCCGCGCTGGCCCGGGGCACCGTCCTGGCCGGCGTCTACCTGGCCTACTTCGCCGCCTTCGTGGGGCTGTCGCTGGCCGTTTCGGCGCGGGCCCGCTCGGCGCGCACGGCGCTGGTCGCCCTGCTCGCGATCTGGGTGGTGAACGGGCTCGTGGCGCCGCGCGTGGCCGTGGACCTCTCCAAGTGGATCCACCCCACGCCGTCCGCGGTCGAGTTCGCGCAGACGCTGCAGCGCGAGATGGCCGCCGGCGTCGAGGGCATCGAGCGTCCGGACCGGGAGGCGTCGAACCAGCGCCTCCTCGCGCAGTACGGCGTGGAGCAGGTCGCCGATCTGCCGGTGAACGAGGTGGGGGTCTTCCTCCAGGAGAGCGAGGAGTTCGGGAACCG
>JAPOYG010000405.1:0-2834 GCA_026706755.1 Acidobacteriota bacterium | reverse complement strand
GGGACCGACGTGGAGCAGCACCGGCACTTCGCGACGGCCGCGGAGGCCTACCGCCGGGATCTGATGGCGCAGATGAACGGCGACCTGACCGAGAACTCCCTCAGCGGCGACTTCTCGTACACCGCCGGGCCCGAGTTGTGGGCCGAGGTGCCGCCCCTCCGGTACGACGCCCCGACGCTGGGCTGGGTCTTGAACAACAGGATCCTGTCGCTGCTGGTGCTGGGACTGTGGGTGGCCGGCGCGATCCTGGCTGGTGCGGCCGGCGCGCGGCGCGCCGAGGTGGCGTAGCCGTGACCCTGCGGACCGTCCTGCGGAACGAGCGGCGCCTGCTGGCGGCCGATCCCGCGTTGCGCATCGCGCTCGCGGTGTTCGCCGTCCTCTTCGTCTACGCGCTCGTCAACGGCATGGCCTGGGAGCGCTTCCAGGAGCGGACGGTCGAGGCCGCGCGGACCGGCAACGCCGAGCGCACCCGCGCGCTGGAGCAGGAGTTGGCCGCCATCGAGGCCGGGGGGCGGCCGTCCTCGCCCTTCAGCGACCCCCGCGCCCCGAACGTCCTCGGCGGCGCCCGCGGGGCCCACACCGCGGCGCTGGAGCCGGGCCCCCTGACGGCCCTGGCGGTCGGCCAGAGCGACCTCCTGCCGTACTACTACGACGTCAGCATCTACACCAACGAATCGTCGTTCCAGCAGAACGGCGAGGTGGAGAACCCCCTGAACCTGATGGTCGGGCGCTTCGACCTCGCCTTCGTGACGGTGTACCTGCTGCCGCTGCTCGTGCTGGCCCTCAGCTTCAACGTCCTCTCGGAGGAGCGCGAGCAGGGGACGCTGGCCCTGACGTTGTCGCAGCCCGTGTCCGCCCGCGACGTGGTGAGCGCGAAGCTGGCGTTTCGGGCGCTCCTGGTGGTCGGGCTGGCGGCAGGAGTGTCGCTGCTCGGAATCCTGGCCACGGGGGGCGCGTCGTTCGGCCGCGTGCTCCTCTGGTGCGGCACCGTGATCCTGTACGCCCTGTTCTGGTTCGCCCTCGCGGCCTGGGTGAACAGCCTGCGGCGGTCCTCCGCCTGGAACGCGACGGTGCTGGTGGGCGCGTGGCTCGTCCTCGTGGTGGTGCTGCCGGCCGCCATCAACATCGCGGCCGGCCTGCTGCACCCGCTGCCGTCTCGCGTGGAGATGATCACGGCCCAGCGCGAAGCCTCGAACGACGCCGTGAACCGTCGCAGCGAGCTCCTGGCGCGGTACCTGGAGGACCATCCGGAAATGGCCAGCGGCGTGGTGGCCGACGAGCCCGGCCTCGGGGCGCTCGCCTGGGCCGCCACGGACGCCGTGAACGGGCGCCTCGAAGAGGTGACGGCCGTGCACGACGCGCGCCGCGCCGAGCAGCTCGCGCTGGTCCGCCGCTACCGCTTCCTCTCCCCGGCCCTCCTGGCGCAGGAGGTGCTCATCGACGCGGCGGGGACGGGCGATGCGCGCTTCGCCCGCTTCCAGTCGCAGGTTCGCACCTTCGCCGACGAGTGGCGGCAGTTCTTCGTGCCGGCGATCCTCGCCGACGAGCGGATGAACGCCGGCATCCTGCCCGACGTGCCGACGTTCCGCTTCGTGGACGAGGAACCGGGTGACGTCGCCCGCCGGACGGCGGTTCCGCTGCTCTTCCTGGGCGGGCTGGTCGTCCTGATGAGCGTCGGCGCCGGAGTCGGCCTCGGGCGCGTGCGGGGAGCCAACTGAGCGCGTGACTGTCGTGGGGGCACGATGCGTGCCCCCACGACAGTCCACGGACGAAGCGGCGCAGACTCCGCCGGAAGTCCGCGCCGTGCTACGGCGCAGGCTGCTAGTCGACGATCGCCTGCATGACGGCGTTCTGGAAGTCGGCCCGGAGCGGACCGCCCGGCGTCTGCACCATCAGGATCGCGGTCAGTTCCTCCTGGGGATCGACCCAGTAGGTGGTTCCGAAGGCCCCGCTCCAACCGAAGCTGCCCGTCGACCGGTGGTCGCCACGCGCCGCGACACCGTCGAGCACGACGTCGACGGTCAACCCGAAACCCTTCCCCGGCCCGCCGCCGACGCGCCCCGCCTTCTTGTACAGATCGCCGACGTGATTCGACGCCATGAGGTCGACGGTCCGCGAGCCCAGTATCCGCGTGCCGTTCAGCTCCCCGCCGTTGACGAGCATCTGGGCGAACTGCAGGTAGTCTCCGGCCGTCGACCAGAGACCGCCGCCACCTCCATGCATGGTCGTGGTGGCCACCCATTCCGGCACCGGGCGGATCTCCAGGCCGTCGGGGGTGCGACCGTAGAGCGTCACGACCCGCGCCTTCTTGTCCTCGGGTACGTTGAAGGTGGTGTCCTTCATGCCCAGGGGCTCGAATAGCCGCTGCCGCAGGAACTCGTCGAACGTCAGCCCCGAGGCGACCTCCACGATTCGTCCCAAGGTGTCGATCCCCGCCAGGCCGCTGTACGCCCACTCTGTGCCCGGCTGGAAGTCGAGCGGGGCCGCTCCGAGCGCGGCCGTCCAGTCGGCCACGGTGTCGGTCATCTTGCGAGGCGCGACGCGCGACGTCGCGTCGCTGGCCGCGCCGCCGCTGTCCAGGCCCGACGTGTGGGTGATCAGATCGTGCACCGTGACCTCGCGCTTCGCGGGCACGGTGTAGATGTCCCCCTCCTCGCCCGCGGCGTCCGTTCGCGGCATGGCGACCTTCGTGTTCTTGAACTCCGGAATGAAGCGGGACACCGGATCCGACAGGCGGACCTTGCCTTCCTCGACGAGCATCAGGATGGCGACGCCGGTCACCGGCTTCGTCATCGAGGCGATCGGGAAGATGGTGTCCTTCCGCATCGGGGCGT
>JAPOYG010000357.1 GCA_026706755.1 Acidobacteriota bacterium | reverse complement strand
CGCGCCCGATGCCTTCCACCTACGACCGGTTCCAACTGGAAAGCGACTTCGAGATCCGCGGCGACCAGGAGCGCGCGATCGCCGAGCTGAGCGGCGGACTCGATCGCGGCGACCCCTTCCAGGTGCTGCTCGGCGTGACCGGTTCGGGCAAGACCTTCACCATGGCGCACGTCATCGCCGCGGTGAACCGGCCCACCCTCGTGATGGTCCACAACAAGACGCTGGCCGCGCAGCTCTACCAGGAGTTCAAGCGCTTCTTCCCCGACAACGCCGTCGAGTACTTCGTGAGCTACTACGACTACTACCAGCCCGAGGCCTACGTCCCGTCGACCGACTCCTACATCGAGAAGGAAGCGACCATCAACGAGGAGATCGACCGCCTGCGCCTGTCGGCCACCCGGGCCCTCTTCGAGCGGCGCGACGTGGTGATCGTCGCCAGCGTCTCCTGCATCTACGGGCTGGGATCGCCGGAGGCCTACTTCGGGATGCTGCTGCCGCTCGAGCGGGGCCAGCAGGTGTCGCGGGAGGCCATCCTCCGCAAGCTCGTCGAGATCCAGTACGAGCGCAACGACCACGAGTTCGCGCGCGGCGCCTTCCGCGTCCGGGGCGACATCGTGGAGGTCTATCCGTCGTACGAGGAGCATGCGCTCCGCATCGAGCTGTTCGGGGACGAGGTGGAGGAGCTGGTCGCGTTCGATCCGCTCACCGGCCGCGCGCTGCGCCGCTTCGACAAGCTGGCCGTCTACCCGAAGTCGCACTTCGTGACGCCCCGCGAGCGGATTCTCGAGGCCGTCGCGTCGATCAAGGCGGAGCTGGCCGAGCACCGCACGCACCTGGAGTCCTCCGGCCGCCTGCTCGAGGCGCAGCGGCTGCACCAGCGGACGATGTTCGACCTCGAGATGATCCAGGAGATCGGCTACTGCCACGGCATCGAGAACTACTCGCGCCACCTCTCGGGGAGGTCGGCCGGCGAGCCGCCGCCGACGCTGCTCGACTACCTCCCGGACGACGCGCTGACGATCATCGACGAGAGCCACCAGACGGTGCCGCAGGTGCGCGGCATGTACCACGGGGACCGCTCGCGCAAGGAAGTGCTCGTGGAGTACGGGTTCCGCCTGCCCTCGGCGCTCGACAACCGCCCGCTGAGCTTCGACGAGTGGAAGGAACGCGTCGGGCAGGTCGTCTTCGTCTCGGCGACGCCGGGCCCCTACGAGCTCGAACGGAGCGGCGGCGTCGTCGTCGAGCAGATCATCCGGCCGACCGGCCTGGTCGATCCGGCCGTCGACGTGCGCCCCGTCAAGGGCCAGGTCGACGACCTCCTGCACGAAATCCGCGAGCGGACCCGGCGCCGCGAGCGGGTCCTGGTCACTACCCTGACGAAGCGGATGGCCGAGGACCTGACGCAGTTCTATCAGGAGCTCGGCGTCCGGGTGCGGTACCTCCACTCCGACGTCGACACGCTCGAGCGGGTGGAGATACTCCGCGACCTGCGGCGCGGGGCGTTCGACGTGCTCGTCGGCATCAACCTGCTCCGGGAGGGGCTCGATCTCCCCGAGGTGTCGCTGGTCGCGATTCTCGATGCCGACAAGGAGGGTTTCCTCCGTTCGGCGGGAGCGCTCATCCAGACCTCGGGCCGGGCGGCGCGGAACGTGAACGGTCGCGTGATCATGTACGCCGACTCGACGACCGAGTCGATGCAGGCCGCGCTCGACGAGATGACGCGCCGGCGCACGCGGCAGGCCGAGTACAACCGTGAGCACGGCATCACGCCGGCGTCCATCGTCAAGAGCATCGACGACATGCTCTCCAGCGTCTACGACCGGGACTACGTGACCCCGGCGGAGCCGGCCCCCGAGCGGACGTTCCGCAGCCGGGAGGAGCGGGATCGGCACATCGCGGCGCTCGAGGCCGAGATGCGGGCCGCGGCGGAGAACCTGGAGTTCGAACGGGCGGCGGCCCTCAGGGACGAGGTGCGGGCGCTCCGCAAGGAGGACCTCGGGGTCGGTGACCCGGCTGATGTGAGATGATGGCCGGGAAGGGGAGTCTCATGTCGAGAGAGCACGACGGACATGCGAGCGTCGTCTTCATGGCGTTCCTGATGGGCGCGGTGACCGGCGCGGCCGTCGCGTTGCTGTGGACTCCGTCCACGGGCGTCCAGAACCGGCGGCTGCTCAACGAGAAGGCGCGCGAGGGGCGCGAGCGCGCGACGAGTGCGGCGCAGCGCGGACGCGAGTTCGTCCAGCGGCAGCGGGAGCAGTTGGCGGCGGCCGCCGACCGGGGCGGCGGGGCCTTCGAGCCGTCGGTAGAGGGCTCGGTCGAGCCGGTGGAGGAGCACGGGTAGACGTGATGGACGGTGCAAGCCTGCTGCTGGGCGTCATCGCAGCCGCGACCGCGGTCATGGCGGTGGTTCAGGTCGCGATGCTCGTCTGCGGCGTGCTGCTCTCGCGACGCGTCAACCGGCTGATCGAGCTGGTCGAGCAGGAGTTGCGGCCCGTCGTCGATCGAGTCGGCACGCTGAGCGACGACGCCGCGCGGCTCTCGTCGCTGGCCATCGGCCGCATCGAGCGGGTGGACCAGGCGTTCGAGCGTCTCACGGCGCGGATCGACGAGATGTTGAAGACGGCCCGGAACGTGGTGGCGGAGCCGGCGCGGCAGGGGATGATCCTGGCGCATGTCCTCCGCGCGGGCCTGGCCGCGCTGCGGAATCTGAACGAGACCTCCCCGGGTCCGGGCGAAGCGCGGACGCGGGACGGCGGGCGTGCGAGGTCGGTCGGCCAGGAGTCCGCGCCGTAGAACGGCGCGGACTCCTGAAGGATTGGCTGGGCGCCGAGCGGAGGCCGCAGCGCGACCTGGCGGTCGCGGCGACGAACGGCGGGCGAGGAGTCCGCGCCGTGGAGCGGCGCGGATCGCAGACTGCCGATGCGCCCGTCAGGGCGCCGTATGCGGTGAGCGTTGACGGCGCCCGGTCGCAGTGATAGAACGTGGAAATCCACTGAAACGGCGGAAGGCCCTCAGCCGGGTGCGATGGGAGGTGAGGTCATGCGGAACAGGGTTCCGGGTCGTTGGTTGCTGCCGCTGTTGGTCGCCGTCCTGCTCGGTGCGTCCGGCCCGGCCGGCGCGCAGACGTCGATGTCGTCCCCGCTCGCGACGGAACTGGCCGAGGTGCTGGCGGCGGCGAATCTGGACGCCATGGCGGCGCGCGACGGGACTTCCGACCGCTTCATGGCCGCGCTCGCCTTCCCCGGGCAGCTCCTGGTGGTTTCGGCCCGCTACGAGGCTCCCGTCTACGTCGTGGAGAAGATCGGCGCTCAGCAGTACCGGGACGTCTACATCGACCTCAACGCAGCCTCCATCGCCAACACCAAGATCCTGGTCACCGACGTCGGGGCCGACGGGCTGGCGGGCGGCGGAACCGTGGACGTCTACGACAACGGGACGCGGGTGCTCCGCTTCGACGGTAACCCGGGAGGTCAGGGCCTGTCGCAGGACGACTACGACGAGGCGTTCGCCGAGGCGGACCAGGAGTACGCCCGGATGCTGGAGGCGCTCCTCGAACAGGCACGGTAGGAGCCTGCGCGACCTCGCGCATCTGCGCTCGCGCGAGGTCGCGCAAGGCCGGTTTGCGGCGCAGACTGGCCTCACGGCGACGCGCAATTGCCTTCGGTTCGGTGGCTGCGCTACGGTACTCGTCTGCGGCAACGTGGGAAGTGGGCGCTTGGCTCAGTGGTAGAGCATCGCCTTCACACGGCGGGGGTCAGTGGTTCGAATCCACTAGCGCCCACCATTCTCCTGCTTCCCTCCGTTCCCCGTCGTCCGCTCCCCGTCGTCCGCCGACCCGCGTGACCTGACGGTCCCGTCTGTTCCGCCCGCGCGGACTTCCTGGGCGCTCGGGAGGGGCGACTCCGCCCGTCAGGGCGCGCAGGACCTCAGAGCGGGGAGTCGGGCAGGCGGCGCGCCTTCGGCCCGTCGTACACGTGCCGGGCCGGGTCGATCGGCCGCATCGCCGCCTCGCGGCGCTGCTCCTCCAGCGAGTGCGCGACGAGGCCGGGGACGCGAGCGATGGTGAACAGCATCGTCGCCGTCTCGGCGTCGAAGCCGATGTCGCCGCAGACCGCCGCGATGGCCCCGTCGACGTTCAGGGAGACGGGGGCCTTGCCGGCGGTGGTACGGCGTTCGCTCAGCTCTTGCTCCAGGGCGCGCGCGAGTTGCGTGTAGGTGCCGTCGACGTCGAGCTCGAACGCCAACTGCAGCAGCCGGGCCGCGCGCGGGTCGCGCGAATGGCGGCGATGGCCGAAGCCCGGGGGCGCCTCGCCGCCCGCCGTCTCGGTCCAGTGGTCGAGCAGCCGGCGCGCCGCGTCGTCGGGCGATACCCAGTCGTCGATCAGGGCGATGCCATCATCGAGGAAGCGCAGGCTGGCCTCGATGCTGCCGCCGCCGCCGAGCTGGGATCCCAGCGCCAGCACGCCGGCCGCGGCCGCTGCCCGCGGGGGAGCCCCGGTGCCCGCGACGGTGCGCGCGGCCAGCGTCGAAGGGGGCCGCACCCCGTAATCGATGGCGGAGACGAGCACCGCCTCCATCAGGCGGCCGAGCGCGGGCGACGGGAGATCGCCCACGAGAAGCAGGTAGATGGCCTCGCCGAAGGACAGGCGGCCCATGATCTCGTCGAGGCGGTAGCCCCGGACGCGGATGCTGTCGGGCCGGACGCGCGTTATCGCCGTGGCCCAGGCGTCGTCGCCGTCGCCGTGGCCCGGTGCCGGGGCGCGAACGCCGTCGGGGTCGCCGTCGCCCGGGGACGGCGCGGGCGACGCGGCGTTGCTTGGGGCCACGGGAGCCTCTCTTTCTGCGGGCCGGCGGGGCTATGATGGGTCCAGGACCGCGATGTACGGAAGCTGACGGTGGTGCTGGTCCAGGTCGAGGCCGTAGCCGACGACGAAACGGTCGGCCTCGACGGTGAATCCGACGAGATCGATCGTCACGTCCGAGCGGCGGCGGCTCGGCTTGTCCAGCAGCGCAACCGTGGTGAGGCTGCGCGGCCGATCCGCGAGCAGGTGCCGGCGCAGCCTCTCGAGCGTCAGCCCGGTGTCGACGATGTCCTCCACGACGACCACGTGCCGGTCCCGAACCGGATGCGGGGCCGTGAGGAGTTGCACCTCGCCGGAGCTCGTCGTGCCCGTACCGTAGCTCGCGAGCCGGGCGAAGTCGACGGTCACCGGCCGCGGGAGCGCTCGGACGAGGTCGGCCAGGAACATGAACCCGCCCTTCAGGACGCCGATGAGATGCGGCGGCTCGCCGTCGGGAATCCGGTGCGCGAGAGCGGTCGCCAACTCGCCGACGCGGGCCTGGATCTGCTCGGCGCTGATGAGCGGGGTCGGCGTCGGCATCCGTCGGCAGGAGCGTACCATATCGGTTGGGAGGGGGCGTGCATGCGTCGCGTGTTGACCGCCGCCGCGATTGGACTGCTCGCTGGGACGGCCGTCTCCGCCGCCGGCAGTGAACGCCTGCCGCAGGCGGCCGATGCGCCGCATCCCGACATCGGCGACTTCTTCGAGGCGCTCGCGCCCGACGACGACCGTGCCGCCGAGGCCCTCGACCGCATCGCCGTCCGCTGGCGGGACGGGTACAGCGGGATGATCTGGGACCTCGTCACCCTGATCGCGCGCCCGAGCCGCCTCGATGCCCCGAGCGCGTCCGAGCCGCTCGCGGCGCGCGTGTGGCGCCGTCTCGTGGGGTTTCTGGAGGAGCGGACCGGCGAGCGCTTCGGGGGCGATCTGATGCGCGCGCAACGCTGGATCTGGGAGCAGCCGTACGACCCGCATCCCCGCTACGCGTTCCTGAAGGGGACGTGGTACGCGGAAATCGATCCTGCGTTCCAGCGCTTCTTCCCCGACGGCGTCACGTCGACGATCCGCCTCGACGAAATCGTCTGGGGCGGGGTGCGGGTCAACGGGATCCCGCCGCTCGAGTATCCGCGGCACGTGGCGGCCGCGGAGGCCGCCTACCTGGACGACGATCACGTCGTGTTCGGAATCGCCGCCGGGGGCGAGGCGCGCGCGTATCCGAAACGCATCCTGGCCTGGCACGAGATGGCGCTCGATCGGATCGGCGGGCTGGAGCTGACGATCGTCTACTGCACCCTTTGCGGCACCGTGATCCCGTACGAGAGCGTCGTCGGCGGCCGGCACGTGCGTTTCGGCACCAGCGGCCTGCTCTATCGCTCGAACAAGCTGATGTTCGATCACGGCAGCGGGAGCCTCTGGAACACGATCACCGGCGAGCCGGCGGTCGGCCCGCTCGTCGGCTCGGGCCTCCGGCTGACGCACCGGGCGGTCGTGACCACGACGTGGGGGGAGTGGCGCCGGATGCACCCCGGAACCACCGTCCTCTCGATCGCGACCGGTCACCGGCGGGACTACTCGGAGGGTGCCGCCTATCGGGAGTACTTCTCCACGGACCGGCTGATGTTCCAGGTGCCGCAGCGCGACGACCGGCTCCGCAACAAGGACGAGGTGCTGGTCCTGATGCTAGAGACCGCCGCGGGCGGGCGCCGGCCGGTGGCGATCGCGGCCGACTACCTGGCCCGGCACCGGCTGTACGAGACGGTGCAGGCGGGGCACCGGCTGGTCGTCGTGACGAGCCGCGAGGGGGCGAACCGGGTCTACGCCGCAGGCGGGGTGCGGTTCGCGCGCGCGGCCGGCGACACCCGCGTGGTCGACACCACCGGGGGCGGCTGGACGGTGACCGCCGAGGCCCTGGTGGCCGAAGCCGATCCGGAGCGCCGGCTTCCGCGGGTCGCGGCACAGCGCGCCTTCTGGTTCGGCTGGTACGCGCAGTATCCGCAGACCGTGCTCATCCGCTGAGGGGCTGCGCCACGTCCGCACGCGGAGGCCCCCCTCAGGGCGCGCCGGCCGCCGCCGATTCCGAACCCCGTCAGCGAAGGGCGAGCGTCACGTAGCCGCCGGCCGGCGTCCACTGCACCCGCGTGTCGGCCAGACGCTCGCCCGGACGGCGGAAGTAGACCAGGGCCTCGAGGTGCCCGGCGCGGGCCGGGCCGATGATGCTGGCCGCAAGGTCGGGTCCGCCGAGCGCCCCCGCCGTCTCCACCTCGACGATCAGGATGCCCTGAACGGAGCGGCTGGAGACGACACGCCACCCCGTCCCGCCCATGACCGGCTGGCCGGGTCGCGGGCCGGCGGAAGGGGGCGCAGGCGGCGCGGGGCCGCGATCGTCGATCGTGAAAGGCGCTTCGACGGGCGGCAAGCTGCCGGGGGGAAAGGTGGAGGAGAACCCGCCGAACAGGAGAGCCGCGATGGTCAGGGCGGCGAGGGCCAGGGCGGCGAAGCGCCCACGGCCGGCCGGGATGCGGTCTGCCCGCATGCGCGAGCCGTGATCCTCGCGCGCCCTCGGGGCCTCGCTAGTCCGCCTCGGCCTTCGCCTTGGGGGCGGGCTCGGCGTCGTCGTCCGTCTGCATCTCGTCCTTGAAGCCGCGAATCGCCTGCCCCATCCCGCGGCCGAGGCCGGAGAGCCGCTTGGCGCCGAAGACGAGAACCAGGATGAACAGGATGATCACCAACTCCGGCAGGCCGATCGGTCCCAGCAGCGCCAGCATTCCTGCGTGCATCTCGTGACCCCTCCGCTCCGGGCGGGTGCGCAGCCCGAAGCCGTACGTCGGGATTCAGCATACCACGCGCGAAGCGCCCCATGTTAGGCTACGGGCGCCCGGGAGCCTGTGCCGCGGACGAGCGACGCAGGTGTTCCAGGCATTCGTCCATGACCGACCGTCCCCAGCCCGCTCCGCCGGCGCCGTCGAGCGCCGAGGCGCGCTTCGACGCGACCCGCCGGCGGGTCGGCCTCGTCCTGGGCCCGCTGGTCTTCCTCCTGGTCCTGGTCCTGCCGTTCGGGCAGCTCTCACCCGAGGCGCAGCGGCTGGCCGCCGTCGTCGCGCTGGTCATCGTCTTCTGGATCACCGAGGCGCTGCCGCTGCCGGTCACCGCGCTGCTCGGCCCGACGCTGGCCGTTCTGCTCGCCGTCGCTCCGGTCCGGGAGACGTTCGCTCCGTTCGCCAACCCGCTGATCTTTCTCTTCGTCGGGAGCTTCATCCTCGCCCGCGCGCTGTTCGTCCACCGCGTGAACGAGCGCATCGCGTACGCCGTGCTGTCGTGGCGCTTCATCGGCGCCCGCCCGACCCGCATCCTCATCGCCTACGGGGCCATCGCGACCTGTCTCTCGGCCTGGATGAGCGACACGGCGACGGCGGCGATGCTCGTCCCCATGGGCATGTCGCTGCTCGCCTTCATGGAGTCCGAGGGCAACGTCCCCAAGCGCTACGGGACGGCGCTGATGCTGATGACGTCCTACGGATCGCTGCGGGGCGGGATGGCGACGCCGGTGGGCACGCCGCCCAACCTGATCGCCATCGGCATGCTCGACCAGCAGCTCGGCATCCGGATCACGTTCGTGGAGTGGATGCTCGTCGCGGTCCCCGTGACCGTCGTCCTGATGGGCATCGTCTTCGGCTACTTCAACTGGATCGGGAGGACGGGGACGCGGGAGATCCCGGGAGCCGACCGGATCATCGCGGAGCGGCGGCGCGCGCTCGGACCCTGGAAGCCCGGCGAGCGGAACGCGGTCATCGCGTTCGGCGTCACCGTGTCGCTGTGGATCATCCCCGGCCTGCTGCCGCTCGTCCTCGGGCCGGATCATCCGGTCGCCGAAGCGGTGCTCGCCAGCGTGCCGGAGGCAGTCGCCGCGCTCGTCGGCGTGGCGGTGCTCTTCCTGCTGCCCGTAAGCGCCACCCAGCGCAGCACGATCACCTGGAAGGAGGCGGCCCAGATCGACTGGGGCACCATCCTCCTCTTCGGCGGCGGGCTCGCCCTCGGCACGCTGTCGGCGACGACCGGTCTGGCCCAGGTGGTGGGCGAGGGGATCACGAGTCTCGTTCCGGCCGAACGCGTCGCGCTCACCTTCGCCGCCGCCCTGTTCACGGTCCTGCTCTCGGAGACGATGTCGAACACGGCAGCGACCAACATCTCCGTGCCGATCATCATCTCGATCGCCCAGGCCGCGGGCGTCGACCCGGTCGTCCCGGTCGTCGCGGCCGGCCTGTCGGCGTCGGTGGCTGCCATGCTGCCGGTCTCGACCCCGCCGAACGCCATCGTCTACGCCTCGGGCAAGATCCCCATCACGAGCATGATCAAGTACGGCATCGTCATGGACATCGTGGCCGTCGTCACGGTCCCGACGATGGTCCTGCTGCTCATGTGATCCTGCCTCTTCCCCCGGCGCGGTTCCTGAAGACGTTCACGCAGAGGGAGACATCCCATCGTTCCTCCCGGCGATGCGGAAGGCGCGGCCCGGTTGCGGCGGCCGGGGACCGGTCGTGCCGAAAGCCGGTGCCGAAAGCGGGTGCGCGAGTGGGAAGGGCAGGCCGGGTGCGGGGAGGGGCGGCCCGGTCCGAGCCGCGCGAGCCACCGCTCACGCCGCCGCCGCGCGGCCGTGGCGCAACCGGGCGATCGCGTCGGGAGCCCGTGGTGCGAGCTCCCGACGCGACGCGGGGACTACCCGATCCAGCCCGACCCTGCGGTCGAGCTGGGAGTCTGCGCGGGCAAGGAACCGGACCCCTACGGGGCGTCTTCGACGATGATGATGCCCTCGAGGTCGTCGACGCCGGTCGGCAGTTCCGTGTCTCCGGCGGGGAAGTCGTTGACCTTCAACATGTAGGCGACGATGTCGGCGTAGGCCCGTGGGCTGAGGCTGGCCGGCGCGCCCTGCGGCATGGTCGTCCGGATGGCGACGAGCATGTCGCCCACCGAAAGGTCGCTCCACCGGAAATGGAACGGCGCGCCGATCAGCGCCGGAGCGATGCCGTCCCCGAGCAGGTCTTCGAGGTGACACTGCGAGCATTCCTGCTCGTAGGTGGCCATGCCGCGCGTCGCCTGCTCCTCGGTGTAGACGCCGTCCCAGACCGTGCGCTCCTGCGCCGCCGTGCCGCTCCAGGCCGCCCCCGCGACGAGAAGCGCGAGCGCTGCCACCGCCACCGTACCATTCCATCGACCGAGCCGTCGTGCCTTCATTTGCACCCTCGCGTTGTCCGGACCCTGGTGAATCGCCGCCCCCG
>JAPOYG010000111.1 GCA_026706755.1 Acidobacteriota bacterium | reverse complement strand
GCGGCGAGGGCGTTGTCCTTCAGGTGATGGCGCTCTTCTCTTCGCATGCCGTCGAAACCCGTCCCCTTCGGAGTGTAGCAAATGGGACGGCCCGCGGCGGGCCGCCCTCCCGGGCGCCTTGGTCCCGTCGCCCGCGTGTGATAGCCTACGCCGTTCCGCGGTCCGCTCGCGAAGAGCGGGGCCGAGCTTCCGCGAAGTGCAACACCTGACCCGGCGCAGCTTCCTCGCGACGGCCGGCGCAGCGGTTGCGGGCGCCGCGTCCCACGGCCTGCACCCGCTCCAGGCGCAGGGGGAGCCGCCCATTCTGCCGCTGTATGTCGCCGACGTCAGTGGCAACGGCAGGATCGGCCACGGCGATCGCGAGATCGTCGAGACCGCGCTCTTCGCGCAGCGCGGCTTCGGGCTGGTCCCGCGCCCGAGCTTCGATCCGCGCGCGGACGTGTTCGGCCGCGGCATCGTCGACGCGGACGCGGTGGACGCGGTGTCGAGCACTGTCGCCCGCTATGCCAGCGGGGTCGAGGTGAGCTTGCCCCGGCCCATCACGGTCGCCTGGCACTACGGCTGGTACAAGTCGGTCCGGCGGCCGCCGGGTCTGCAGACGGCGCGGTTCAAGGGGGGCGACTACCTATCGGACGACCCGGCGGTGGAGACGACGTTCCACGACCTGAAGAACGAGTTCGGGATCACGGTCGACGCCCTGAGCTGGATCCCGGTTCGCGACCCCCACAACGGTGTGTGCCAGGACAACTACCGGCGGGGATTCCTGTCGGCCCCCAACGCCGGGTCGCGCTATGTCTGCCTGCTCTACGAAAGCACCATCGCGCTGCCGGTGGGACCCTATGGTCGGGTCGCGGTGCATCTGCCGGAAGTGCGCGCGCTTCTTCGGGACGACTTCGCGGCGATGGCCCGTTTCCTCGCCGAGATCCGGGACAGGCGGCCGTCGCGCGTCTTCCTGCTCGACGACCGGCCGGTCATCTTTCTGTTCGCGTCGCACGCCTGGGGTTTCCTCCCGCCGCAGGCCGACGAGTACGCATTCGTCGGCGAGTTGCGGGATGTGTTTCGGGACATCTACGGAGCCCCGCCCTTTCTCGTCGGTGACGAGCTGTCCCTGACGCCGACCGGGAGACTCTCCCGCGACCGCGAGTTGCGGACGGTTCAATTCGACGCCGTTTACCGCTACCACCACGTGGCTTTCAAGCCGGGGGCGCAGTCGGTGGTGATGTCGCCGTCCTACATCGACAACCAGATCACGCTGCTGCGGCGGATGAATGCCATCGTCAGTCAGTTGCGTTGCCGCTTCACCGGGCGGCCGCCCCTGATAATCCCGAGCATGGCGGCGGGCTTCGCCAAGCCCGGGCATCCCACGCTGGAGATCGGCCGCGGAGTCTACGCCGACTTCATGAAGCGGGTTCGGCAGGTGCACCTGAGCGAGCACGTCGTCCCGATCTGGGAAGCGTCGGTCGGCAGGGCCGTCCTGCCCGCTCCGGTGTACGTCGTGGGGTCATGGAACGAGGAGTTCGAGGGCCATACCGTGTTCCCGTTCGAGTTCAATTTCTCGGTGCCGCACGTGGCCCAGCACGGGTTCGATCTCGCGATGGCGATCAAGGAGGTCTTCTCCTGGAACCACTACGCCCAGCGGGACATCGAAGTCGAGCGGACCAGGGATCCCGGCACTCCGACCATCCCCGGGGGGGTCTGCCTTCCCGAACCGTGTCCCTAGGAGCTTGCGCCGCAGAAAGCAACGCAAGTGGAGTTCGGCGGCGCCAGCTCCTGGGCCGGTGGGGGCTGGGGCCGAACACGGAGCCTGTGACGGGTTTGGCGGCGCTAGGTGTGGTGGCGCGCGGACTCGCGCCCCCTCGTCTTGAATCGGGTCATCCCGTGTGATACGGTCGCGCGGGCAATCGCGCCGTGCCCGGCGCGCTCTCCAAGGAGGAGGAATGCCAGACACGCAGCAGTTGCGCGAGGTTCTGCTGCAGAAGGACGAGGAGTTCCGTCACCTTGCCGAGCAACACAACCAACTCGACGCGCGCCTGAATGAGCTCGTCGGCCACGCCTACCCGTCGCACGCCGAAGAGCTCGAGAAGGCGACCCTGAAGAAGCGCAAGCTACAGCTAAAGGACCGCATGGAGCGCATCCTCCGCCGTCACCGGTCAGCGGTAGCGCCGGGCGGGACACCCGCCGTCGACACAGCCTGAGGCGCTCCAAAACGGTTTCGCCCGCCCGCAACCGCGGGCCCCTCACCCGCGATGGGCATCGACAGAGCCGGCGTTCCCTTCATCGTCGCAGCCCTGCTGCCGGCCGGCGCGCTGTGGGCGTTCGGCGCCCCGGGGGCGGCCGCGCTCCTCGCGGCCGCAGCCGGAGCCTTTGCCTTCTTCTTCCGCGACCCGGATCGCTCGCCTCCCGCCGATGCCCACGTCGTGGTCGCGCCTGCCGACGGGCGCGTCGTGCATGCCGGACCCGCCGAGCCCGGGGTAGCCCCGGACGGACGCTGGCAGCAGATCAGCGTGTTCCTCTCGCCCCTGGACGTGCACGTGAACCGAACGCCGGTGAGCGGGCGCGTCGTCGACATCCGCTACCGCCGCGGCCGGTTTCTGCCGGCGTACGCGCCCCGCGCGGCGGAGCAGAACGAACGCAGCGAGATCTGGATCGATCACGACGGGCAGCGGATCGTCTGCCGGCAGGTGGTCGGTGTCCTGGCCCGGCGGGTCGTCTGCCGCCTCGCTCCCGGAATGCGCGTCGCGCTCGGGCAACGCCTCGGGGTGATGAAGTTCGGATCCCGAATGGACCTGTTTCTTCCCCCCTCGGCCACCGTCGCCGCCGCGGCGGGCGACGTGGTCCGGGGAGGTGAGACCGTGGTGGCCACGCTGTCGGCGACCCCGGGAGACGAGTGATGGCGGCGGTCCTCTCCGTGTTGCGGCCCCCAGCGCGCCACCAGCGGCGCTTGCGGCGGGGCGTCCACCTGCTGCCCGGCATGTTCACGGTGGCCAACCTGTTCTGCGGTTGGGTGTCGATCGTGAGCGCGATGCGGGGCGACTACGTCACCGCCGCCCCCTTCATCGGGACCGCGATGGTGCTCGACATGCTCGATGGGCGGATCGCCCGCCTCGCGAACGCGACGAGCGACTTCGGCGAGCAGCTCGACTCGCTTGCCGACGTCGTCTCGTTCGGTATCGCGCCTGCCATCCTGGTCTTCGCCTGGGGTCTCGAGCCGCTGGGGCGCCTCGGTTGGGCGGCGGGGTTCCTCTGGGTGACCGCGACCGCCGTCCGTCTCGCCCGCTTCAACATCCAGGCGAAGGACGACGACCGGCGCTACTTCCTCGGGCTTCCGAGCCCCGCCGCGGCCGGGATACCCGCGGCAACGGTCTTCCTGTATCCCGAGGGGCTGCAGGACGTCGCCGGCGCCGTCCTTTTCGCTCTCCCGCTCGTGGTCGTTCCCGCCGGGCTGATGGTCAGCCGCATCCGCTACCGCAGCGTGGGCGCGCTGCTGCCCGGCCACCGCCGCTCGTCGCTCACGCCACTGGTGATCGCCGCGGTCATCGCCGCCGTCGTCGTGCAGCCCGAAATCGTCCTCGTCGCCGCGGCCTACACGTACATGCTGTCCGGCCTCATCGGCCTGCTGGCGGGACGCATCGGACGCACCCGACGGCGTGGCGGTTCCGGTGCCGAGCCGTCGGCGGCAGCCGACGGCGGACCCTGACGGGTCCGACGGGAGTTTCGCTGGCGCGAAACTCCTGGGCGCCAGCACTCTCGTAGATCCACCGACGGCGGACCCTGACGGGTCCGACGGGAGTTTCGCTGGCGCGAAACTCCTGGGCGCCAGCACTCTCGTAGATCCACCGACGGCGGACCCTGACGGGTCCGACGGGAGCGCTGCTCTACGGGGAGCCGGGCGGGGGCAGAGGCAGGCGCAGCGTTACCGTCGTACCCTCGCCCCGGCTGCTCGCGACGTGGACCGAGCCGCCGTTGAGCTCCACGTTGCGCTTGGCGATCGCCATTCCGAGCCCGGTGCCCGAAGCCCGCGTCGAGAAGTACGGCTCGAAGATCCTGGCCAGCGCCTTCCCGTCGAGACCCACGCCGGTATCCCGAATCGCGAGCGCCACCCATGCATCGTCGGCGGAGGCCTCCAGCGCGAGGACGCCCCCGCCGGGCATCGCATGGAGCGCGTTCTCCACGACGTTGGTGATGGCGCGGGTGACCAGCGTCGGATCGACGGAGAGAGCCGGGAGCGCGGCCGGCACGTCAACCACCATACGGATCCGTTCGTCGAGACCGATTCGATAGGGGTCGAGGACGCCCGCGACGAGACGGTCGAGCGAAGTCGGCTCGGGAGTGACCCGCGGCGAGCCGGCAAAGCTCGAGAACTCGGACGCGATCCGGCGCAGCAGGTGCACCTGCTGCAGGATCGACGAAACGCAGCTCTCCAGCACCGGGCTCAGCGGCTCGCCGCGGTCCGCGTGCACGCGCAGCAGGTGCTCGGCGGAGAGTTGGACCGGGGTCAGGGGATTCTTGATCTCGTGGGCGACCTGCCGCGCCATCTCGGCCCAGGCCTCCAGGCGATGCGTCCGCTCGAGGCGCTCCCGTTGCTGCTTGAGGTCTTCGGCCATGCCGTTGAACGCGGCCACGAGCCTCCCGAACTCGTCCGCCGCCCGGGCCACGACCTGCGCATCGAAGTCGCCGCGGGCAATACGCTGCGTCGCCCGCGTCAGGCGCTTGACAGGGTCCGCGATCCGCTCCGCGAGGTAGAAACCGCTCCCCGCGCCGAGGAGGATCAGCAGCGTCACGCCCAGCACGATGCCCCGGTCGAGCTCGGCGATCTGGCGCTCTATCTCCTGCTCGCGAGACGCCAGCGGTACGGTGAGAATCGCGTTCGAGCCCGCGGAACGGATCGGCGTGGCGGCCAGCAGGTGGGGTGGCGAGCCGACCGCGTCCTCGGCGACGAACGCCGGCGCCTGGCCGAGCGCGATGGCCTCGTAGACGGCGTCGGGCGTGCGAGTCGGCAGCAGGCCCGACGCGAAGAGGTCGCGCTCGCTCGTCGCGGCCAGGCGCGGGCCCTCGAAGATGCTGATGTCCTGGTCGATCACCTGGCTCACGAAGACGAGCGCGTCGTCGTCGATCACGGCGAGGGGCCGGTCGGCCGGCTGCTGCAGCTCCTCGACCACCCGTTGCGCCACCGCGGCCGTGCGAGCCGCGCCCGCCTCCACGTCGCGGCGCAACTGACCCGTGACGTAGTTGCGAATCACGAACGCGAGAGCGAGCACGGGAATGACGGCTACCGCAACGAAGGCGAGAAACAGCCGGCGGTAGAAGCTGGTCCTGACTTCGCGCAGCAGATCGCGCCCGAAACCATGGCCGGCCCGCGCGAGCGGGCCGGCGCACAGCAGCACCCCCATCCAGCCCAGAAACCCGAGCCCGCCCAGGGCGGCGATCTCGGCGAGCCGCACGACGTGGTCACCCGGCGTCGACACGGGATACCCGAGCGCGAAGATCCCGACGCGGTTGTTGACGACGTAGACGTGGTAGTCGCGCCCGGCCGAGGTCCGGCGCGTCCAGAAGGGCTCCCGGGAGGCGTAGATCCGGGCGAACAGGGGATCGTCGAGCGTCCAGACCGCCGCTCCCGATGCGTAGAGCAGGCTCAGGTCCCAACCGTAGGTCGCGAGCTCGACGTCCTGGCCTTGCCCTCGCCTCGCCGCGTCGCGGTCGGCGCCGAGCAGGGCCGCGTACGTGCCTCGCGACGCGCCGAACGGCCGCGGCTCGTAGTCCAGCGCGACGTGGACGACGATGGATCCGCGGACGTCCGGCCGAGCACCGGCGCCACCGTCCCCGGCAGGCGCGCAGAGGGCGCGTTCCGCATGCAGGTGCTTGCGTTCGCGCGATCCGAACGGCAACACCTCTCCGAACACGTCCCAGGAGCAGGTGGTGCCGAGGAAACCGCGGTCCGGTGCGGCATAGTCGGGAATGTTCAGGGCGAAGCGACTGAGCAGGGAACCGTCTGCGCCGTACAGCTCGACCGCGGACGTCAGGCGGCGTCGCGCAAGCTCCGTCCGCCGCCACAGGCGAAACGCGCGGTCCGGGTCGGGTCGGCGGGCCGCCCGCTCTCGCAGCAATCCGCCGGCGGCGGTCGCATCCCCGCCCTGCCCTCGGAGCTCGGCCCCGGCCACCCCGTCGATCTGCTCGAGGGCCAGCGCCAGGGAGGCGCGAAGAGCCTGGGGCTGGCCGGCCGCCTGCAGCGCGTACTCGCCCTCGATCAACTCGCGCTTGGCGGCGCTGCCATAGTGCAGGATGGAAGGGTAGGCCAGGATCGCGGGCCCGAGATATGCGGCCAGCAGGAGCAGCATCCGCCCGGTCTGCGACGCGTGCCGGAGCGACGGCCGCATCGGGGCGGCAAGCAGCGCGGCGCCCGCGCAGCCGGCCAGGAGCGTCGCGAACGGGCCGGCCGGCAGGTCCGTTGCGGCCAGCAGCGCGGCGCCCGGCAGCACGCAGCCGAGCACGCGCAGCACGCGCGACGGCAGGCGACGCCCCCAGCGCGCCTCCGCCAGGAGCAGGACCGCCACCGCCATCCAGACGGTCGCCACCGCGCCGAGCACCATGCCCAGCAGCATGCTGAACCGGCCGGAATCGAGCGGCTGCAGAGATGGACGCAGCACGTCGACGACGGTCCCGCGTACGGTGTCGTGCAGCAGGAGCTGGTAGGCGGCCACCAGCGCCGCCGCGACGGCGCCCCCGCCCAACCGGGCCAGCAGCGCGACCGCCGCGGACGCACGCCGACGCCGCCACGCGACCCGGGATATCCCGACGAAGCGCATCGCGGCGGCGGCCAGAACGGTCAGCACCAGAGTGCACAGCAAGAGGTCGGCCGGCGACCGCAACAGGTAGCCGGCGCCCGCCGACACGTAGACGTCGGGCGAGAAGAGGCGCCAACGGTCTGCACCGGGCGTCGCAGCCGTCCAGGACGCCGCGGCGCCGATGGCCAGGGTCAGCCCCGCCGCGCCGACTCTGCGCGCCACGACTCCACCCGGTGCCCGACCGGGCGACCGGGCGAGCTCGGGGATCGCGGCCAGCAGGAGGATCGCTCCCGCGAGCCCGAGGGCCAGACTCCGCACGGCCCGACGCCAGCCCGTCCGGGCCGCGGCCACGTCGGCATCCGTGACCTCGGCCAGGAGCAGGATGTCGCCCTCCGGGGAATGGACGAGGAAGGCATCGGGCGGGGGAGGTTGCGCCCCGCCACCGCCGGCGGACCGGAGACGGACGGTTGGAGTCCATCCGTCGAGGCGAAAGCTGTCGGTGCCGGCATCGAGTCCGGCGGGGGAGGAGAGTACCCATTCCGCGGCCACGGCGCCCCGCGGCCAGCCGCCGGTCTCCTCCAGCCGATCCGCAAGGGCCGCGATGGGCTCGACGTAGATCAGTCTCAAGCCGAGGGGACCGGCTGCCGTGAAGAACGCTCGGCCTTCCAGGAGCCGGGCGCGGGGAATCTCCGACGGTCGCCCGGCCCACGCCCGCGCCGCACCGCCCGCATCGTAGACCGTCAAGGCCGTGGTCGGCGCCGCCGCCGCGGTGCGAGCCCGCTCGAACAGACCGCTCAGAGCGGCCCGGTCACCGGCCAGGGCGGGCTCGACGCCGGGCTCGGCCGCCAGATCGATCGCCATCCGGCGCAGGGTCGCGGCAATCGCCGCGAACCGTTCCTGTACCTGGCGCTCGATACGTTCGCGGGCCTCCGGCGGCGGGCCGAAACGCGCTCGGTCGATCAGCCACCCGCCCGCGGCGACGGCGAGCGCGGCCGCCCCCGCGAGCCCGACGATGCGACGCCACCGGCTTCCGGTGACGATCATCTCAACCCGCGTGAGTCGCCGGCTCCGCGCGCAACGGGCCGCGCCCCCCGGCAGCGGGCGCCTCGGGCTCGTCCGGCGGGGCTCCGGCATCCGGGAGATCGTCGGAGGACGCCGGCTCGGTTGCTTCGGGCACCACCGGCGGCGGCGGCGGCGGGAGCGGCGCCTCGTCCACCGGCAGCACGTCGGCCAGCGCCCGCCGCGCCGGCTCCGGAAGGAACGGGGGCGGCGGAAACGCGAGGGGCGCGCGGGGAGGGCCATAGCCGGCCTCGAGTCCGGCGATTCGGCCGTCGGCGGTCAGCACCACGAGACGCGTCCCGCTCGACGGCAGGCCGGGGACCAGGAACGGGCGCGCGGCCAGCTCCCCCGGAGCGCGGTAGATCCCGGCGCTCGCGCCGCTGCGCGGATCGAAGAACCGCACCTCGGGAGAGACTCCCGCCACGGCCAGCGCCGGCCCGACGAGCGCCGGCCCCTCGGTGGGGCGCAACGGCAGCGGCTCGCGCCACCGCTGCACGCCGCTGCGGCGGTCGAGGGCCCGGACGACGTTGTCGGCGGCGACGAAGAAGACGCGCTCGGCATCGATGCGCGGCGCGCCCACGATGTCGCCTCCCGTGCGCCAGCGCCATTCGACGGCCCCATCGTCCAGCGCCAGGCGATAGAAGAAGTTGTCGGTGGAACCGACGAACAGGGCGTCGAGCGCCAGCACCTCGCGGGGGCGGCCGCCTATGCTCCGGGTCCATACCGGGTCGCCGCTGGCGAGCTGCAGCACGGTGATCCGACCATCCTCCAGCGGCAGGTAGAGCCGTTGACCCGCGATCGACGGACGGGTACGCAGCACGGCGCCGAAGCGGCGGCGCCAGAGCTCCAGACCGTCCGCGGCGCGCAGGGCCACGACGTCGCCGCTCTCGAGGCCGGCCACGAGCCAGCCGCTGCGCCAGACCGGCGGAGCGCTGACGGGCGCGTCGGCGGCGAAGGTCCACGCGACCGCCCCGTCGCTGGCCGACAGGGCGAAGAGGCGCCGGTCGTAGGCGACTACGACCAGGCCGTCGGCGGCGGCCGGAGCCCAGTCGGCCGGCTGGCCCACGCACCACAGAATGCGGCCGTCGTCGAGGGCGACGGACGCGACCGTGCCATCGCGCAGCACCACGTAAGCCGCGTCCGGTCCGTAGGCGGGCGGGTGGGACGGGCTGCCCCCGAGGTCCGTCGACCAAGCCGGCTCGAGCGGCAGGATCGGGGAAGGGGCAGGGGGCTCCTGGGCGCCCGCTACGACGGCGGCGACCGCAAGCGCCGCGAGCAGGACCGCGCCGCGGCACGCCCGGACCGACCGCACCCGCACCCCGCTATAATAGCCTCCGTCGGGCGGCACCCGCGCGATCCGATCCCCGCCGGCCACCGGCGCATCCTGGATACGTGGCCCATCAAACGATCCTGGTCCTCGACTTCGGGTCGCAGTATACGCAGCTGATCGCCCGGCGCCTGCGCGAGCTCTCGGTCTACTCCGAGATCCTCCCGTTCAGCACGACCGCCGAGGCCATCGCGGAGCGTGGAGCGGCCGGAATCATCCTCTCGGGCGGCCCCGCAAGCCTGTCCGAGCCCGGCGCGCCGCGCTGCGACCCGGCGCTGTTCGCTTGCGGCGTGCCGATGCTCGGCATCTGCTACGGCATGCAATCCATGGCGGCGGCGCTCGGCGGCGTCGTGTCCGCTGCACCGGAACGGGAGTACGGCCATGCAACGGTGACGACCCGGGGTGAGAGCCGCCTGCTGCACGGCCTGCCGGACACGCTGCAGGTCTGGGCGAGCCACGGCGACCTGGTGACGGCGCCGCCTCCCGGATTCGCCGTCCTCGGCACGAGTCCGAACGCGCCGGTCGCGGTCATGGCCGATCCCGGACGTTCCCTGCACGGCGTCCTGTTCCATCCCGAGGTCGTGCACACGACGCACGGTACCGCGCTCCTGCGGAATTTCGCGCGCGACATCTGCGGGTGCGCGGGAGACTGGACGATGGCGTCGTTCGTGGACGACGCGACGGCGCGGGTCCGCGAGCAGGTCGGGCCGGAGGGGCGCGTGGTCTGCGGGGTGAGCGGGGGCGTGGACTCCACGGTGGCGGCACTGCTCGTCCACCGGGCGATCGGCGACCGCCTGACCTGCATCTTCGTCGACAACGGTCTCCTGCGGCTCGACGAAGGAGAGCAGGTACGATCCCGCTTCGCCGAACGCCTGAGCCTGCCCCTGGTCTCCGAGGACGCCTCGGACGCGTTCCTCGATGGTCTTGCCGGGGTGGTCGATCCCGAGCGCAAGCGGAAGATCATCGGCGCCACGTTCATCGACGTGTTCGAGGCGGTGGCGGGCCGTCTGGGCCGCTTCGACT
>JAPOYG010000309.1 GCA_026706755.1 Acidobacteriota bacterium | reverse complement strand
GCAAGCTCGGCCTCTACGCCGCGTGGGGGTTCCCGGAGGTCTGGGTCGACGTGCCCGACACCCCGACGCCGTCGCGCCAGCCCGGCCTTGCCCCGGGGCTGACCGTCCATCGGCTCGACGGCGGCCGCTACCGGACCGCGACGGCCAGCGCGGCGTTCCCCGGCTGGACGGCGGCGGAGATCCACACCGCGCTCAACGAGCCGAAGCCCTCGAGCGCCACGGACCGGGTCCTCGATCGCGTCGCCGGCGCCCTCCGCGATCGCGACGGCACCCGACCCGACGACACGCCGTGGCTGCGCCGGGCGCACGCTGAGGGCCGCGCGGCAGGTCGTGCGGAAGGCCGCCTGGAACGTCGTGCGGAAGGCCGCCTGGAAGGTCGTGCGGCGGAGCGCACGGCGGTGCTGCGCACCATCCTCGCCGGGCGCGGGATGGGCGACGTCGAACGGGCGCTTGCCGGCGTCGACATCGCCGCGCTCACCCTCGAAGACCTGCTCGACGCCGCCCAGGGCTGCCGCGACGCCTCCGACCTGCGCGCGCGCCCGGGCGGCCCGAACGGCGCCCCAGAGCCGAACGACCGATAGCCACCGCGCGGTCGAGGCCCGGCGGGATCAGCCGGCGCGCACCTGCTGCCCCGCCATGAATCCGGTCACGGCGCCCTCCAGCTTGGCCATCCACTCGCGAGCCGTCGGGTTGCGCCAACATACCGTGGGTCGCAGAATCGGCGAGGAGGAGACGTGACGGATTCAGGGAGCGCGAGGCGGGAGATCGAAGCGCTGCGCGAGCGCATCTCCACCCTGAGCGCGGCCATCCTGCGCATCAGCCATACGCTGGACCTCGACACCGTACTGACCGAGGTGGTCGAGAGCGCCCGCCGGCTCACCGGCGCCCGCTACGGCGTCATCGCCACCGTCGACGAAACCGGCGAACCCACTCGGGAAGCCGTGTTCTCCGGCTTCACGCCGGAGGAGGAGCAGGAGGTCTTCGCCTGGCCCGACAGCGGCCGCCTGTACGAGCACCTGCGCGAACTGCCGGGGCCGTTGCGGCTCGCCGACCTCTCGGGCTACGTCCGCTCGCTCGGCATCGCGCCCGCGCCGATGTTCTCGCGCGCCTTCCAGGGCACCCCGATGCGCCACCGCGGCGCGGAGGTCGGCCACTTCTTCCTCGCCGACAAGGCCGACGGCGAGGAGTTCACCAACGAGGACGAGGAGGTGCTGACGCTGTTCGCGTCGCAGGCCGCCACCGCGATCACCAACGCGCGGACGCTCCGCAACGAGCGGCGCGCGCGGGCCGACCTCGAAGCCCTGGTCGAGACGTCGCCCGTCGGGGTCGTGGTCCTGGATGCCCGCGCCGGCCGTCCCGTCTGGATCAACCGCGAGGCGCGGCGCATCGTCGAGAGCCTGCGGACGGCCGGCCGCCCGGTCGAGCAGCTCCAGGAGGTCGTCTCGGTGCGCCGGGCCGACGGGCGCGAGGTGTCCCTGGGCGATCTCCCGCTGGCGGAGCAGCTCGGCACCGGCGAGACGGTGCGTGCCGAGGAGGTCGTGCTATCGGTTCCCGACGGGCGCAGCGTCAGGACGCTCGTCAACGCCACGCCGATCCGCTCCGAGGACGGCGCCGTCGGGTCGGTCGTGGTGACCCTGCAGGACCTGGCGCCGCTCGACGAGATCGAACGGACGCGGACCGAGTTCCTGGGCCTGGTGGGCCACGAGCTGCGCGCTCCGCTCGTCGCCATCAAGGGCTCGGCCGACACGCTGCTGGAGGAGGCGGCCGAGCTCGACCCGGCCGAGGTGCGCGAGTTCCACCGCATCATCGCCGAGCAGGCCGGCCACATGCGCGGCCTCATCCGCGACCTGCTCGACGCGGGACGCATCGACTCGGGGACGCTCTCGGTCGCCGCGGAGCCCTCGGAGGTGGCCGTGCTGGTCGAGCAGGCGCGGAGCACGTTCCTCGGCGGCGGCGGCCGGCACGCCGTCCTCGTCGACCTGCCGGCGGGGCTGCCGCCCGTGATGGCCGACCGCCGGCGCATCGTGCAGGTGCTCAACAACCTCCTGGCGAACGCCGCGAGGCACGCGCCCGAGTCGACGCCCATCCGGGTGGCCGCCGCGCGCGGGGACGCGCACGTCGCCGTCTCCGTCTCCGACGAGGGGAGCGGCGTGGCGCCCGAGCGGCTGCCGCACCTGTTCAGCAAGCACGCCGGCGGCGGGCAGGGCGCGATGGCGGGCCACGGCCTCGGACTCGCCATCTCGAAGGGGCTCGTCGAGGCGCACGGCGGGCGCATCCGGGCCGAGAGTCCGGGCGCCGGGCGCGGAACGACGGTCACGTTCACGATTCCCGTGGCCGGGGAGTCCGGCGCCGCGGCGGCCGGGCGCGCCGGCCCGCCGCCGGCCCCGGAGCCGGGCGAGCCGCCCCGCATCCTGGTGGTGGACGACGACCCGCGGACGCTGCGCTTCGTGCGCGACGCGCTCGCCGGCGCCGGCTACGCCCCGCTCGTCACGGGCGCGCCGCGGGACCTGCCCGGCATCATCCGGACCGAGAGGCCGCGGCTGGTCCTGCTCGACCTGATGCTGCCCGACGTCGACGGCATCGAGCTGATGGAAAAGGTCCCCGAGCTCGCCGACCTGCCGGTCATCTTCATCTCCGGCTACGGCCGCGACGAGACCATCGCCAGGGCGCTCGAGTCGGGCGCGGCCGACTACATCGTCAAGCCCTTCTCGCCCACCGAGCTGGTGGCCCGGGTCCGGGCCGCGCTCCGGCGCCGCGAGGAGCCCAAGCCGTTCATGGTCGGCGAACTCGCCATCGACTACGCGCGGCGCCGGGTGACGATCGGCGGGGAGGCGGTCGACCTCACCGCCACGGAGTACGAGCTGCTGAGCCTGCTCTCGCTCAACGCGGGACGGGTCGTGACGTTCGAGACGATTCTGCGCCGGGTGTGGGCCAAGCGGGAGAACGCCGACGCGAACCTCGTGCGGATCTTCGTACGCAACCTCCGCGGCAAGCTCGGCGACAACGCCGCCAACCCGGCCTACATCTTCAACCACCGCGGCGTCGGCTACCGCATGGCGCAGCCGGCCGGCCCGCCGGGAGGCGGCCCCTGGGCCGCGACCGGATGACGACGCCCGTCCGCGACCTGTTCGGCATCGACACGCGCTCGCTCGCGGTCTTCCGCATCGCGCTGGCCGCGGCCATTGTGGCCGACCTGCTGATTCGGGCGGCGGACCTCGCGGCCCTCCACACCGGAGAGGGCGTCCTGCCGCGCGCGCTGCTCGACGAGCAGGTGCGGGCCCGCGCGCCGGCGCTGGTGCCCGTCCTCGCCCTGGTGCCGCACGTGCTGCTCGACGGGGCGGCGGGACAGGCCCTGCTGTTCGCGCTGGCGGGCGCGGTGGCGGTGCTGTTGGCCGCGGGCTGGCGGACGCGCTGGATGACCGTCGCCTCGTGGGTCCTGCTGATGTCGCTCCAGGCCCGGAACCCGGCCGTGCGGAACGGCGGGGACGAGATCTTCCGGCTGCTGCTGTTCTGGTCGATGCTCCTGCCGCTGGGGGCGAGCTGGTCGCTCGACGCCCGCCGGGCGGGGCGCCCCTCCCCGCCGCGCCTCCTCACCGGCGGCGCGCCCGCGGCCCTCCTGCTGCAGGTGGCGCTGATCTATCCCTTCAACGCGCTGTACAAGGACGGCGCGGAGTGGACCACCGACTTCACGGCCCTCGAGCTGTTCCTCGGCAACGCCACCTGGAGCGCCGCGTCGGGCACCGCCCTGCTCGCCTGGCCCGGCGTGCTCCAGGCGATGACGGCCGCGGTGCTCGGCCTGGAGTGGTGCGGCTGGCTGCTGGCGTTCTCCCCCGTCTGGCACGGCCCGGCGCGCACCCTCGCGGTCCTGCTCTTCGCCGGCTTCCACGCCGGCATCCTGGTGCTGTCGCAGATCGACTTCTTCGCGGTGGTGGGCATCGTGGCCTGGACGGTGTTCCTGCCCCCCTGGTTCTGGAGGCAGGCCGCCGGCGTCGTCGGCCGGCGCGGGCCGCCGCCGGAGGCCGCACCCGTGCGGCAGCCGGTGCCGCGGCGGGAGGGCACGCTGGCGCTGGCGCTCCTGGGCTACGTCGGGTTCCTGAACGTGACCGGCTACACGGGACTCTTCGGTCAGCCCGCGCCCGCCGTGCTCCAGGCGCCGGCCCTGGTGCTGCAGATCGACCAGCAGTGGAACATGTTCTCGCCCGAACCGGCCCGCTGGAGCCGCTTCCTGGCCGCGCGCGGCGAGTCCGCCGGGGGCGGCACTGTGGATCTGCTGGCCGGCGAGCAGCCGCTCGGCGCGGGCACGGCGATGCACCCGCCCTCGGGCCGCTTCGCGCGCGACCGGTGGCGCGCGTACTTCGGCTACCTGCGCCGCCAGCCGGCGGAGGCGCGCGAGCGTCTCGGCGGGCGGCTGGCCGCCTGGCTCGGCGCGCAGTGGAACGCCGTCCACCGCGGGGACGACCGCCTGGAGCGCGTGCGCCTCTACCGGGTGGACGCCCCGATCGCCCTGGCGGGCGACCCCGCGCCGGACCGCCGCCGAACGCGCGTCCGCGAGCTGGCGACGGTTTCCCTCGGCGCCTCGCCGTAGGGCGCCTCACGCGTCTGCCGCCTCCGCGTCGTCGACCGTGCGGGACGGGTGGCCTGCCGGCCGAGCCCGTGGTAACGTCGGGGCATGTCTTGGGCCGACCGGATCTCCCTGCTCGTGGCGGCGACCGCGATTGTCGCGACGCTCGGCGTTGGGACGTGTTCGACCAACGCCCGCTTCAACGACGTGAACGCCCGTTTCGATGACGTGAACCGGCGGATTGACGACCTCCAGGGGGATAATCCGCGAATTGCGCTCGCTGGTGATCGACGCCATCAAGAGCAGCGGCGAGCCGGCCGACTGAGAAGAGCGGACGTAAGCCCGTCGCGCTCCGGCGTGCTCATGGTGGGGCCCGGCGTCAGAAGTAGCGGACGAGGCTCAGGGTCAGCTCCACGTCGGAGCTGGAGAACCGCGAGGGCACGGATATCGTCGGCAGCCCGGCCGGGTCCGGATCGAACTCCGTCCGGCCCTCGTCGGTGGCGTAGCCGATGTACGAGAGCTCCCAGCGGAAGGCCAGGTCCGGTGCCATGGGCTTCTCCACGCCGACGCCCACCTGCCAGGCCGCCAGCGTGCTGTGGCGCGCCACCGTGCTGCGGACGAAGTCCGGATAGGCGCCGTCCGCGCTGCACACCGGGTGCTCGCAGCCGGTGGTGTCGGCCCCGAACGCAACCTGCGTGACGCGCGCGCCGCCCAGCAGGTACAGGCCCATGCCGCTCACGGGGGCGCCGACGCGCCCCGTCAGGCCGGTGGACCAGTTCTTCGCGAAGCTCCAGCGCTCCGGCCAGTTCTCGCCGCGCTGCATACCCGTGCCGGGCAGGTAGCCCCGCGCGGCGCCGCCGGCGCCCGCCACCTGGGCCTCGATGCTGAAGTAGCGTCCATCGTCGGCAAACCGGCGGCGGTACCCGGCGAACAGGCCGGACCCGATCGTCGCCCCGCGATCGAAGCTCGACGAGGGGCGCACGTGCGTGTCCCCCACCGCGGGAGGGTTGGCCACGGGCGCTCCCTCGCGAACGATGACGGTCTTCTCGTAGGCGACGCCCAGCGCGCCGGCGTTCGCCGCGATCCCGACGTAGAAGCGTCCGTCCTGGGCACTCGCGCCCGAGGCGAACGCCGCCACCGCGGCGACCGCCAGCCCGACATCCCGCATCCCGTAGCTCACAGCCTGCCTCCCGTCCGCGCGCTCAGGCGCGCTTGCGCGCCACCACGATCATCGACAGCGACCACCACGGCGCCAGGCGCCCGAGCGGGAGCAGGCGGCGCATGGCCCGGACGTGGGCCGACCGGTTCCCCCGGGCTTGCAGGAAGTCCTCCACCCGGCGTCCGTTGAACAGATTGCGCAGCCACAGCTCCAGGTAGAGGCAGTCCTGCTCGACGAAGTCGAAGCCGCACGACGGCAGCAGGTCGCGCGTCAGCTCGCGGTAGGACAGCTCGCTGAGGTGGTCGCGGCTGTAGGGGACCTCGAGGCCGTCGGCCACCGCCACCAGGCGCTCCCGGTTCGGGGTGGTGATGATGGCCACGCCGCCAGGCCGCAGCACGCGCCACCACTCCCGCAGCGTCTGCCGGACGTCGGTGACGTGCTCGATGATCTCGCCCGCGAAGAGGGCGTCGAACTGCGCGTCGCGGAACGGCACGGCGGCCGCGTCGAAGACGGCCCACTGCTGGTGCGGGACCTCGCGCGCGCGGGGGTGCACCGAGTCGTAGTTCAGGTCGCCCGCGAACACCTGGAAGTCGTAGGCGACGTGCATGTCCGCGAACAGGGAGCGGCCGCAGCCCACGTCGAGCGCCCGGCCGCCGCCGGGGATGTGCCGCGTGAAGAGCCGGTGCAGCCGGCGCATCTTGTACTCGTGCAGCTCGGGCAGGAACGGCGCGTCCGGGGCGCTGGTGTAGCCCGCGGTGGCGTACTGGCGCACGTAGAAGTCGCGGAGGATGTCGCGGTCCGGGAACTTGAGCAGCGCCGGCTCCTGCCGGACGATCTCGCCCGTCGGCCGGCGCATGACGAGCTCGAGGTCGGCCAGCGGGTCGAACGCGAACGCGGGATTGGTCCAGGCGTCGACGGGCGCGACGCGCCGGCCGGCCACCTCGAGCGCGACCGACTCCGGCGCGATCGGGTCGAAGGCCAGGTGCAGCGTCCCGCGCCCCCGCGGCCGCGGCAGGTCGAAGCGCCACCAGCCCAGGTGCCGCTCCGGATGGGTGTGGTGCCAGTACGCGTAGATGTCGGTCGTGAAGATGAAGCCCGCCGACCCGACGGAGTACGTGAAGTCCAGCGTCGCGCGGCGGCGAGGCAGGGTGACGCTCCGCCGGACGGGCACGGCTCGCAGGCCGATCGGAGGTCTCAGCCGGATCATCGGACGCCGAGCACTCGCACCACCCTGCGGATGACCTGCCGGCGCTGAGCGGCCGCAATGCGGCCGAGCCGGCGCGCGTCAGACGACTCGATGGTGGCGATCTTGGCGGTGCGGACGACCGACGGAGCGGGCAGGCCGGCCTGAGCGAGATCCTCGACCGCTACGTCTCCGGGCCAACCGCGATTGGCAGCGCTGGTGATCATCGCCACCCAGAGGAGACCGTGCGCGGTCTCGAGAGTGCCCGTCGACACCACAAGCGCCGGTCGCGACTGTCGCGTGGCTCGGTCGGTGCACGGGAACGGAACCTTGATGACGTCACCCTGCTCAAAGGTCGGCATACGCCTCGGCGTCCGCTTTGGTTCCCCACTCGCGGAATGTGCGGAACGGATCGTCGGCCACGGCTCCTGGCCGGGCCTTCGTCAGCACGACCCTTGCGCCGTCGATCTCGTAGAGGAGCTCGTCGCCGGGGTCGAGTCCGAGCGCGATCCGTACCGGCCTGGGGATCGTGGTCTGCGCCTTGGCGGTGAGCTTGCTGACGATCATGGCGTCTCACATGGTAAGGAAATTCCTTGCACCGGTCAAGCGACCGTCAGCCGGGGTGACGGCACGCATCAGCGCAAGCCGAAGTGGTCCAACAACCTGTCGAGCTTCCCATCGAGGGCGTCGAAGCGCTGGTCGTGAGCGTCGAAGCGCTGGTCGTGAGCTTGGATGGCCTTGGCGAGGACTTCGAGCGCCCGCATGACGCCATCGAACCGCTCGTCCATCTCGGCGACGGTCACTGGGCGCTGCCGGTCCGTGGTGTGGATGCCTGGAGCGCTCATGCCGTCGCCCGCTTCTTCCAGCGTCCGGCCGCGGCGCGCTTGGCGCTGGCGGACCGCTCCTCGGGGCTAAGCTTCGCAGCTCGAGATCGGCCGCCGGTGGCGGGGTCTGGCGGCGTCGGCTTCGACGCCGTGCAGGGCGCGTCACGTCCCATGTGCTCAACATATCACGCGCGCCCCCGGTCTGGCTGAGGCGCGTTCCGAAGGCCGCCTGCACCAGGACGATGCCGGCGAGGCCGATCAGCGCCCGCCGCCACGACCCGGCCAGGCCGCCGCCGGCCACCGCGATCCAGAGCGCGGCGAACAGGCCCACCTGGAACGCGGGCAGGATGGCCCAGGCCCCCTGGTCGTCCGCGAAGGCGTGCCCGGCGTGTCCGGCGAACGACTCCAGGCCGCCCACCGCCCCGCCGACCACGGCGCCCACGATGGGGGCCGCCGCGAACGCCGCCACCGCGCCGAGGGCTACGGCGGCCGCCGCCCGTGCGGCGCCGCGCCGGGCCGTGCCCGCGGTGCGGAACGCCGCCACCGCGACCAGGATCACGGCGACCAGCGTCTGCGAGAAGGCGTGGATGGCGACGGCGTAGGAGCCGATGACCGCCGCGGGGACGGCCAGCACCAGGAGCCGCGAGACGCCGAGAGCGAAGAAGACGAGCGGGGTCGCCACGAGCATCGCGGTCCGCCGCCGCCAGCCGATCGGGGCGGCCAACCCCGCGGCGACGTAGAGGGGGATGAGTGGCGTGAGAATGCACTTCTGCGTAAAGAGAAACACGCCGTGCCCGGTGCGGATGATCGGCCCGAGGGTCATCACCCCGCCTCCTGGCGCCGGACCGCGGCCGCCGCGGACTGCCAGGGTCGGTCATGGACCGCCGAAGAAGCGCTCGGCTTCCGCCGCCGCGGAGGCGCGGCTGCGGTGCCGGCCCACGCCGCTCGAATGGAGGGTGCGACCGGCCTGGTCGCGCAGGACCCAGATGTACCACGGGGTCCGGTGGACGGGCCGGACGTCGTACCAGGCTTCGTTCTGGAGGCGGCAGAAGATCCGCAGCAGGAGCTCGCGCAGCATCCACCGCGCCGTTCCGACCTCCGCCGCGGGCCTCGCGACCGCCGGGGCGGGCGTCCGGAGTCCGAGCGTCGTCACCCTCAGGCCCCCGATGACGAGCGCGAGGGGCAGGGAAACACCGGCTGGCCCGCATCCGCCTTCCTGTACAGAAGGTTACACCGGGGACCACCGCATCGACTCTCTACTCCCCTCCAGAGCCGGTAGTAGCCGCCGAACCGGAACAGCAGGAGCCGCGCCCGGTCGCCGCGCGCGTAGTCGGTCAGGATCACGGCGCCGGCGCGGCGCCGCCCCGGACTGACGTGCCCCTGGACACGACGCAGGCTGCAGTCGACGTTTTTCTCGCCCGGCGTGCGTTTTTTCTTGACGCCCCCTTTGGGGGCACGTCGGCCCGAATCCAGGACCGCATCAGGATCCGGCGTCAGACGGCCTGTCGCGCCGCTGGGCGGGCTCGGCGCGCCGGAGGGTCGTTTTCGTCCACCGAAGGCCTTCCATGCGCCCTCCGTGGCGCACAAGCCCTTCAGAATCAGCATGTTACGATGCACGTATGCCTGTTGACGCACCCGTCATCGCCCCCGCGCCACCCGCCGTCGCTCCGCCTCCGCCGGCAGCCGTCGCATCCGAGGCTCCTGAGCCCGAACGGGCCGCCGTTCAGCCGGCCGCCTCTCCGGCCGACGCCGAGCACCTGGGCAACCGCATCGCCGCGCTCGCCTCCCGCATCCACGCCGCCACCCACGAGCTGCTGGCGCTGATTCGCGAGTTCGACGCCACCGGCGCCTGGTCCGGCTTCGCCTCCTGCGCGGTCTGGCTGAGCTGGCGGGCCGGTCTGGCTCCGGTCGCGGCGCGCGAGCACGTGCGGGTCGCCCACGCCCTGGCGCAACTGCCGAAGGTGAGCGACGCGATGCGCCGCGGGCGGGTCTCCTACTCCAAGGTGCGCGCCATCACCCGGGTGGCGACGCCGGAGACCGAGCAGTCGCTGCTCGACGTGGCGCTGGCGGGGACGGCGGCGCACGTCGAGCGGGTGGTGCGGGCCTGGCGGCAGACCGACCGGGCGGCAGAGCGGAACGAGGATCAGCAGCGGCAGGCGGACCGGTCGCTGCGCACCTGGGTGGACGACGACGGCATGGTGGTGGTGCGGGGCCGGCTGACGCCGGAGGTCGGCTCGGTGTTCCGGCGGGCGCTGGAAGCCGCGGTGGCGGCGGACCGCGCCGCGGAGGCCGAGGGCGGCGCGGTGGCGGAGGACGGCGACGCGGCGGCCACCGGCGCCGCCAGGACGGAGCCGGCGGACGCGGTGGACGAGGCCGTCGGCGTGGAGCGGAGCTTGGGGCAGCGGCAGGCGGACGCGCTCGGTCGGCTGGCCGAGTGCGCGCTGGCCGGCGGGCTGGACCGGGGCACGGCGGGCGACCG
>JAPOYG010000667.1 GCA_026706755.1 Acidobacteriota bacterium | reverse complement strand
CCGCGGTCACGAACGACGTGGCGCCGGGCAGCACGATGTAGACGAAGCACTCCCGCTCAGAAGTCATCCGCGAGACGTTGCGGGCGCCGGGCGCGCCTTGGCATTCGGGCGCGCTCGAGAGCCTTCCCCTCGTCGTCGCGGTCCGGGTCGCCCACCTCCTGCATCGGGGACAGCAGACCCAGAGCCCAGAGCGAACCCAGGTGGGCTGCGACACCGGTGGTCGCCTTGCCCTTCTCGACGTCGGCGATCACGAAGCGCGACACCCCCACCCGCTGCCCCAGTTCTTCCTGGGTCAGCCTGCGCCGCAGGCGCGCGATGCGGATGTTGCGCCCCAGCCGTTCCAGCGCGTCCTGCACGGCGGCAGGCGGCGATTCGGCAATGCGCGTGCGGCTCGGCATGTCATGTGAAGATATCGTACAGAGAGGGTCTGTATGCTTCAAGATACATGACCCGCCAGACGAGGACGATCCGGGCGGCGTTGCAGGAACTGCGCGACAACCTGGCGCGGACCGCCTGCGGCGAGTTCGCGGGCGGGTGTCCCCAAGCTCGCTCAGCGGGCGGCGGGCCAAGCCACCGGCGAACCGGTCGGCGACCCCTCGGGGGCCGGGCGGCGGAAGGCCGACAGGGCCGGCGCGTCGATCCTCGGACCGACGCGCCGATGGCGACCGGAATCGCCGCCCCAGCGCCGGCGGGAGCCCGGCGGTGATTCCCGGGAGGGCTACGTCAGCGCAGGGGATCGCGGTTCGCGTCGAACGCCGAGCCGCAGCCGGCCGTGCACAGGGTCGCCGGGTCGGGGCCCTCGCCGGCCGCGAACTCGCGCTCCTCGGCGCGGGCGCCCGCGAGCAGCGCCGGCATGCCGTAGTTACCCTCGTGGCAGCGCGGTTCCTTGTAGATGCGGTTGGCTTCGTTGCTCTGCAGGCTCAACTCGAGTTGCACCGTCCAGGGCCGCGTCCACGTCGTCGGATCGTCCATCGTGACGACGTACTCCAGCGTTCCGCTGTCGAGGCGCGTCCAGCGCTCGACCAGGTGCAGGTTCTCGCGCGAGCCCTGGTAGTCGGTCTTCGCGCTGAAGTTGGTGACGTCGACGACCAGCGTGTCGCCTTCCCACCGGCCGCGAGAGTCCCCCCACCACTGGCGTATGTGCGACGGGAGGTGGGGCCGGTCGGTTATCGGGATGACGCGCTGCCAGCCCTGCCCCTGCCCCGTGTCGTAGAAGATCGACACCGTCTGCGGCGACTGCACGATCTGCAGGAAGTACCCCGCGATGCCGCCGAAGTCCGGCAGGCGGGCCGACATGCACCGCTCCCCCAGGCCCCGGTCCTCAGGATTGTCCGAGCGATTGAAGGAGCCGGTCGGATAGGACGGGGGCGGTTCGTTCCGGCGCGGGGACACCGGTCCGTACTGCCCGCCGGCACACCCACCCAGCCCGTTGCGGCAGACGTCGGTCGGCTGCAGCAGCGCAAGCTGATACTCGCGGAAGGCCTGGCGCCGCGCCTGCACCTCCGCGGTGACGGGAGGAATCCGCCCGTCCGGCGGATCGACGATCAGCGACGTCCGGGTGCCGGTCTGCTTGTGCGTGAAGAATATCGCCCGGTTGTAGGCTCCCCCCACGTCCTGCTCGCTCCCCCGCTCGTCTCGTGGATCCTGGGCCAGCAGCGCCGACCGCTCCCGATCGAGCTCCGCCCGCTCCTCCTCCGTGAACTCGGTCTGGCCCGCGAACCGGGCCGGACGCTGGAGGGGAACGGCGGTCTCCGTGGTCCAGATGCCCTGCAGGTCGGGCTCTCCCCACGCCGTCCGGGCCTCCTGCCCCGCGGCCGCCGCAGGAACTCCGAGCACGGTCGCCGCCGCTACGATCGCCGCCACACAGGTCGTCCCGACCAGTCGTCTGCTCATGTCGAACCTCGTGCATCCCTACGGCTGGCGCCGCAACGGGTTGATCTCGTCCCCCTGCTCCGCGAACCCCGCGGCGAAGCCGCCGCATCCCGCCGTGCACAGGGTCGCGGGGTCGGGCCCCTCGCCGGCCGCGAACTCCTGCTCCTCGACGCGGGCGCCCGCGAGCAGCGCCGGCAGCCCGTAGTTGCCCTCGTGGCAGCGCGGCTCCTTGTAGATCCGGTTGGCCTCGTTGTTCTGCAGGCTGAACTCCATCGCCACCGTCCACGGCCGCGTCCACGTCGTCGGATCGCTCATCGTGGCGACGTAGTCCAGCGTCGCGGCGTCGCGGCGCGTCCAGCGCTCGACCAGGTGCAGGTTCTCGCGCGAGCCCTGGTAGTCGGTCTTGGGGCTGAAGTTCGTCACGTCGACGACCAGCGTGTCGCCTTCCCACCGGCCGCGCGAGTCCCCCCACCACTGGCGGATGTGCGAAGGGAGGTGAGGCCGGTCGGTTACCGGGATGACCCGCTGCCAGCCCTGCCCCTGCCCCGTGTCGTAGAAGATCGACACCGTCTGCGGCGACTGCACGATCTGCAGGAAGTACCCCGCGACGCTCCCGAAGTTCGGCAGGAGGGCCTGCATGCACCGCTCTCCCAGGCCCCTGTCCTCCGGATTGTCCGACCGATTGAAGGAGCTGGTGGGATAGGACGGCGGCGGCTCGGACCGCCGCGGGGACACCGGTCCGTACTGCCCGTCCGCGCAGCCGCGCAGGCCGTCGCGGCAGACGTCGGTCGGCTGCAGCAGGGCGAGCTGGTACTCGCGGAAGGCGGCGCGCCGCGCCTGGACCTCCGCCGTGAGCGGAGGAATCCGCCCGTCCGGCGGATCCACGATGAGCGACGTCCGCCGGCCCAGGTGCTTGTGGGTCAGGAAGATGTCGGCCGCGTAGGCGCCCCCGACGTCCTGCTCGCTGCCGCGCGCGTCGTACCGTCGATCGAGCCCGATGATGCGCGCCCGTTCCCGGTCCAGCTCGGCCCGTTCCTCGTCGGTGAGAAACTCCCGCCCCGCGAACCGCGCGGGACGCTGCAGGGGAATCTCGTAGTCGGCGGTCCAGATGCCCTGCAGGTCCGGCTCTCCCCACGCGGTCGGCTCCGCCGGGGCCGCCTCCGACGGCTCCGGGGCATCCTGCGCCTGGCCCGCGACGGGGACCGGCGCCAGTTGCAGGAGCAACGCCACGGCCAGGACCGCCGCCGCCACGCCGACCAGCTCGAGCATTCTTCGCGTCATGAACTCCCCCACTGGCTTGCGCAGACTCCTAGCTACACCGGCATCGGAGCGAAGTCAAGCGAGAAACGGCCCGGGCGACCCGGGCACGGGCTCGCGCGCGTTCGCCGATGCCCGCGCTGGCCGGCGGATGCTGGTAGGCGGCGCCCTGCCGCCTGTCCGGTGCGGGCTACTTCCGCACCGGGAGGTACAGCTCCCGCCGCTCGCGGAACTCGGCCGACTTCTCCTCGAGGCCGACCTCGACGGCCTCGGCTTCGTCGACGCCGCGCTCGGCCGCGAAGTCCCGGATCTGCTGGGTGATCTCCATGCTGCAGAACTTCGGGCCGCACATCGAGCAGAAGTGCGCCACCTTCGCGCCGTCGGCGGGGAGCGTTGCGTCGTGGTAGGCGCGCGCCGTGACCGGGTCGAGAGCCAGGTTGAACTGGTCCTCCCAGCGGAACTCGAAGCGCGCCTTCGAGAGCGCGTCGTCCCGCTCCCGCGCGCGGGGGTGCCCCTTGGCGAGGTCCGCGGCGTGGGCGGCGATCTTGTAGGCGATGACCCCCTGCTTCACGTCCTCGCGGTCGGGGAGGCCGAGGTGCTCCTTCGGGGTGACGTAGCAGAGCATCGCCGTGCCGTACCAGCCGATCATCGCGGCGCCGATGCCCGAGGTCAGGTGGTCGTAGCCGGGCGCGATGTCCGTCGTCAGCGGCCCGAGCGTGTAGAACGGCGCCTCGCCGCACCATTCGAGCTGCTTGTCCATGTTCTCGCGGATGAGGTGCATCGGGACGTGCCCCGGCCCCTCGTTCATCACCTGGACGTCGTACTCCCAGGCGATGCGGGTCAGCTCGCCCTGCGTCCGGAGCTCCGCGAACTGCGCCTCGTCGTTGGCGTCGGCGATCGAGCCCGGCCGCAGCCCGTCGCCGAGCGAGAACGAGACGTCGTAAGCGCGCATGATCTCGCAGATCTCGCGGAAGTGGGTGTAGGCGAAGTTCTCCTGGTGGTGCGCCAGGCACCACTTGGCGTGAATCGAACCGCCGCGGGAGACGATGCCGGTCACGCGCCGCGCGGTCGCCGGCACGTAGCGCAGCAGGACGCCGGCGTGCACGGTGAAGTAATCCACGCCCTGCTCCGCCTGCTCGATCAGCGTGTCGCGGTAGATCTCCCAGGTGAGCTCCTCCGGCCGTCCCCCCACCTTCTCGAGGGCCTGGTAGATCGGCACCGTCCCGACGGGCACCGGCGCGTTGCGGACGATCCACTCGCGCGTCTCGTGGATGTCGGGGCCGGTCGACAGGTCCATGATCGTGTCGGCGCCCCACAGCGTCGCCCAGCGCAGCTTCTCCACCTCCTCGTCGATCGAGGAGCTGACGGCGGAGTTGCCGATATTGGCGTTGATCTTCACCAGGAATCGCCGGCCGATGGCCATCGGCTCGAGCTCCGGGTGGTTGACGTTGGCGGGAATGATCGCCCGGCCGCGGGCGACCTCCGCGCGCACCATCTCCGGGTCGAGCCCCTCGCGCAGCGCCACGAACTCCATCTCCGGGGTGATCTCGCCCCGGCGCGCATAGTGCATCTGGGTGACCGGGCCGGCACCCCGCACGACCGGACGGCGGAGCGAGGCCGGGATCTCGACCGAGCCTGGCGTGCGCCCGGCCGGAGCCGCCTCGGCGACGTCCCCGCGGTCCGCGATCCACGGCCGGCGGAGCGCCGGGAGCCCTGCCCGCACGTCGCTGTCGTGGGGACCGCTCGTGTCGTAGACGCGCAGCGGCGGCTCGCCGCCCGAGAGCGCGACCTCCCGCATCGGGACACGCACCCGCCCGTCGCCCGCGTAGACCCTGCGGGAGCCCGGATAGGCGGCGGCGAAGCTCGATGCGACGGTGGATCGGGAATCTATGGAGGCGGCGGGACTTGCCATGAGTCCTCCTGGCGGAATCGGGGACGAATATAGCACGCGGATCCGTGCCGCCTCCGCGGAGCAGGCTCCTAGAGCTTCTGCAGGACCACGCACTTCAGGTACGACGTCTCCGGCACGGTGGCCAGCATCGGGTGGTCGCGGCCCTGTTGCCGCCGCTCCACAACGCGGACGTCCGCGCGCGCGTCGGCCGCCGCGGCGGCGAGGATGCGCGCGAACGCCGGCTCGTCCACGTGGTAGGAGCAGCTCGACGTGACGAGCACGCCGCCCGGCTCGAGGATGCGCAGCGCGCGCAGGTTGATCTCCTTGTAGCCGGCGACGGCCCGCTCCGCCGCCTTGCGGTTCCTGGCGAACGCGGGCGGGTCGAGCACGACGGTGTCGAACCGCTCGCCGGCCCGGTCGTGGTCGCGCAGCACGTCGAAGACGTTCCCGGCGCGGGCCTCGACGTGCGGGGCGTCGTTGCGGGCGGCGTGCCGGGCGACACCGGCCACGGCGCTCTCCGCCACGTCGACGGCCAGCACGGCGTCGCTGGCCGGAGCCACCTGCAGAGCGAAGGCCCCCGGGTAGCTGAAGCCGTCGAGCACTCCGGCCGCGGGCGTAGCGGGCCGCCGCCAGGCGGTTCTCCCGTTGATCGAGGAAGAGGCCGGTCTTCTGTCCCTTCCACGGGTCCACGAACAGGTGCACGGCCCCCTCGCGCACCTCCACCTCCTCGGCCACGCGGCCGTACCGCAGCTCGACCTTCTGGTCCAGCCCCTCGAGGGTTCGCACGCGCGGATCGTTGCGGGCCAGGATGCCCGCCGGCGCCACGGCATCGACCAGCAGGTTGCAGAGCACCGACAGCAGACGGTCGGTCGCCTGCGTCAGGGTCTGCACGACGAGCGACTCGCCGTAGCGGTCGACGACCAGTCCGGGGAGCCTGTCTCCCTCGCCGTGGACCAGGCGATACGCAGTCGCGTCGATGCCCAGGGTTTCCCGGTAGGCGACGGCCGCCTCGACACGCGCGCGCCAGAACCCCGCATCGGGGCGGGCGTCCTCGTGCGTCAGCAGGCGCAGCGCGATGACCGAGCGGTCGCTGAACGTCGCATACCCCAGGGGGCGGCGTCGCGGTCCGAGCACGCGGACGACGTCTCCGGCCGCAGCCTCCGCCCGCCGGACGTCGGACCGGTAGACCCACGGGTGCCCGGTCCGGAGCCGCCGCTCGCCACGGGAGCTGAGCTCGACGGTCGGTTCCTGTCCGGCGATCGACGGCGCCCGCGGGCCGGCCTCCGCAGGCGCCGCGGTCGCTGCGGCGGGCGGGGATCCGGGCGTGACGGTTCTGGACGGCATAGTACAATCGTCGCATGCGGGTCGCGGTAGGCGCCGATCACCGCGGATTCGAGTTGAAGCGCCGGATCCGGCACGCTCTAATCGCGGCGGGCCACGACTGCACCGACCTCGGCGTCCACTCCGGGGAGCCGGCCGACTACCCGGACGTAGCCCGGCAGGCGGCGGAGGGGGTCGCGGCGGGGATGTTCGATCGCGGCATCCTGATCTGCGGCAGCGGCGTCGGCATGTCCATCGCCGCCAACAAGGTGCGCGGGGCGCGCGCCGCCCTCGTCCACACGGCCGAGGGCGCCCGACTCTGCCGCGAGCACAACGACGCCAACGTCCTGGCCCTGGCCGGGCTTGCGCTCGCCCCGGACGACGCCGCCGCGGTAGTGGCCGCCTTTCTGGGCACTGCGTTCGCCGGGGGACGGCACCGGCGCCGCGTGGACAAGATCATCGCGATGGAGCGGGAGGCCGCCCGCGGGGAACCGGCAGCCCCGTCTCCGGCCTGACCCGCGGCCCCAGGTTCGACCGGTGCCCGGGCCGTCCGCTCCGGCAGCGCCGGACGCTCGAGGATTGCTTCCCGTGAGCACAGCCACTCCCAATCCCGCCTCCGCCTTCGACGCCACCGATCACAACCAGCCCCTGGCCGCCCGCGATCCCGAGGTCGCAGCCGCCATCCGGGACGAGATCGACCGCCAGAACGACGGGCTCGAGCTGATCGCCTCCGAGAACTTCGCGAGCGCGGCCGTGCTCGAGGCGATGGGCTCGCCGCTGACCAACAAGTACGCCGAAGGGTATCCGGGACGCCGCTACTACGGCGGCTGCGAGCACGTCGACGTCGCCGAGACGCTGGCCCGCGAGCGCGCCAAGGCCCTGTTCGGAGCCGAGCACGCCAACGTGCAGCCGCACTCCGGAGCCCAGGCGAACATGGCCGCGTACTTCGCCCTGCTGAAGCCGGGCGCCACGGTGCTCGGGATGAACCTCGCCCACGGCGGGCACCTGACCCACGGGCACCCGCTCAACTTCTCCGGCCAGCTCTACGAGATCGTCCCGTACGGCGTCCGCCGCGACGACGAGCGGATCGACTACGACGAGCTCGAGCGCCTCGCCCGCGAGCATCGGCCGGGGCTCATCATGGCCGGCGCCAGCGCCTACCCGCGCGTCATCGATTTCGCGCGCATCGCCGCCGTGGCCGCGGAGGTGGGCGCGGCGCTGGTCACCGACATGGCGCATATCGCGGGGCTGGTCGCCGCGGGGCTGCATCCGAGCCCGGTGCCGCACTCCGACATCGTCACCACCACGACCCACAAGACGCTCCGCGGGCCCCGCGGCGGCCTGATCCTCTGCCGGGACGCACATCGCAAGGCGGTCGACCGGTCGCTCTTCCCCGGCGTGCAGGGCGGGCCGTTGATGCATGTCATCGCCGCGAAGGCGGTCTGCCTGCGGGAGGCGGCGCAGCCCGCCTTCGTCGACTACCAGCGGCAGGTCGTCCGCAACGCGGCCCGTCTGGCCGGGGCGCTCGCCTTGCAGGGCTTTCGCATCGTGAGCGGCGGCACCGACAACCACCTCCTGCTCGTGGACGTCTTCTCGCGCGGCTTGACGGGACGGGCGTCGGAAGAAGCCCTCGGACGGGCCGGCATCACGGTGAACAAGAACGCCATCCCGTTCGACGAGCAGCCGCCGATGGTCGCGAGCGGCATTCGGCTCGGGACGCCCGCGCTGACGACGCGCGGCATGGCCGAGCCCGAGATGGACACCGTTGCCGAGCTCATCGGCCGCACCCTGAGCGCACCCGAGGACGAGCGGGTCACGGGCATCGTGCGGATCGAGGTCGAGAGGCTGTGCCGGAAGTTCCCGCTCTACCCGACGCCGACGGACCGCGGCCCGAGCGGTCGCTGGGAGTCCAAGCCGTAGAACGGCGCAGACTCCTGTAGGCATGGCTGGGCGGGAATCGGAGCCGCAGGCAACGGTTTCCGGGCTGGCGCGCCCCGACGGGCGCGGGAGTTCCGCGCTGGAGCGAGAGGTCGGTGCCGCGCTCGCCGACGGCGGGGTGCTCGCTCGCGCCATGCCCGCCTTCGAGCCCCGGCCGGGCCAGCGGCGCATGGCCGCCGCGGCCGCGCGGGTCCTCGATGGGGGCGGCGTGCTCCTCGCCGAGGCGGGCACGGGTACCGGCAAGACGCTCGCCTATCTCGTTCCCGCGATCCTGAGCGGCCAGCGCGTCCTCGTCTCGACCGGCACCCGCAACCTGCAGGACCAGATCTTCTACAAGGACCTCCCGGCGCTCGGCGAGGCGCTCGGCGTCGAGGTACGCGCCACCTACATGAAGGGACGCGGCAACTTCCTCTGCCGCCACCGGTTCGAGGCAGCCCGCTCGGAAGCGCAGGCTTCGCTGCTCCCATCCCCGGACCGCCGCTGGCTCGAACCGCTCGCGGAGTGGGCGGAGCAGACGGAGACCGGCGACCGCGCGGAGGTCGAGGACCTCCCCGACGACCTCCCCCTCTGGACCGACATCGCGGCCTCGTCGGAGAACTGCATCGGAACCGACTGCCCGGCGTACCAGGAGTGCTTCGTGACGACCATGCGGCAACGGGCCGCGGAGTCGGACGTCGTCATCGTCAACCACCATCTGCTCTGCGCCGACGCCGCGGTGCGACAGGGCGCGTACGGCGAGGTCATCCCCGCGTGCGACGTGGCGATCATCGACGAGGCGCACCAGCTCGAGGACGTCGCCACGCAGTACTTCGGCGTCTCGGTGAGCGCCCGGCGCTTCGACGAGCTCGACCGCGATGTCCACCGGCTCGTCACCGGCGAGACGGCCACGCTCGAGATCGAGGAAGGGGCCGAGCGGGAGGTCTTCGCCCTCCTCGACCGGGCCCGCGACGGGTCCCGCCTGCTGTTCGGAACGCTGGCCCCGGCCGCCGCGGCCTCCGGCGAGCGGAGGCGGATGACGAGCGAGACGCTCGCCCCGGCCGCGGAGATGGGGCGTCGTCTGGGGAGCTGCCTCGAAGAACTGGGCTCGGCGCTGGCGGGCCTCGCGAAGGGATCGCCCAACGCGGATCTCACCTCCCTCGCGCGGCGGGCCGGCGAGCTTCGGGCGCAACTCGCCTTCCTGCTGGCGGCCTCCGACACCGCCTTCGTCTATTTCCTGGAACGGCGCTCGCGGGCGCTGTTCCTGCGGGCGGCGCCGATCGACGTCTCGGACATCGTACGGGAGCTGCTGCTGGACCGGATGCGGGCCGCCATCCTCACCTCCGCCACCCTCACCGTGGACGCGTCGTTCGCCTATGTGCGCGGGCGGCTCGGGATCGGAGAGGCGACCGAGCTGCGCGTACCCTCCGAGTTCGACTACGCCGAGCAGGCCGTCCTCTACCTCCCCCGCGACATGCCGGCGCCGGGCCGTCCGGGGTTCGGGGCGGCCGTCGCCCGCCAGGTCGCCGGGCTGCTGCGGGTCACGCGGGGCCGCGCGTTCGTCCTCTTCACGAGCTACGCCACCCTCCGCGAAGTGCAGGTCCGTCTGGAGCCGGACCTGCCCTACCCGATCCTCGTCCAGGGAAGCGCGCCCCGGACGGTGCTCCTGCGCGAGTTCCGGGCGACGCCGCACGCGGTGCTGCTCGCGACCTCCAGCTTCTGGCAGGGGGTCGACGTCGCGGGCGAGGCGCTGAGCTGCGTCGTCATCGACAAGATCCCGTTCGCACCCCCCGGCGACCCGCTGACGGCCGCGCGCCTGGAGCGCATCGCCGAGGACGGCGGGAACCCGTTCGCCGACTACCAGGTCCCGCTCGCCATCCTCACCCTCCTCCAGGGACTCGGAAGGCTGCTGCGCCACCGCACGGACCGCGGCGTGCTCGCGCTGCTCGACCCGCGCCTCCACACCCGCGGGTACGGCTACCGCTTCCTGGAGGCGCTGCCGCCGGCCCC
>JAPOYG010000101.1 GCA_026706755.1 Acidobacteriota bacterium | reverse complement strand
TACTCGGGCGCCTGGTTGCGCCGGGCGTTGTTCTTGCGCTGCCGCTCGATCGACGCGGCCTGGTTGGGCGGCAGGGTGTAGACGGAGAAGAAGCCGCGGGAATGGCCGGTCAGGCGGTTGAGGGCGACCATCCGGATCCAGCGGTCGACCGCGTCCAGGGCGCCCGCCGCGCGGCGCTCGCGGAGGTAGTCGCGGAGACGGCAGATCTGGTTCAGGGTTCGCTCGTGGAAGAAGACGTCGAAGCCGTCCGGGCGCTCGGCCGGTCCGTCGAGAGCCAGGGCGTCGAGCCGTGCCTCGACCTCCGCCAGCGGCGGAGGATCGAGCCGTGCCTCGACGAGCAGGCGCGACAACGGGTTGACGTCGTTGCCGAGCGTCGCGCGCCCCAAGAGCGCCGCTTCGAGCAGCGTCGTGCCCCGCCCCATGAACGGATCGAAGACGAGACCGCCGGGCTCCGTGAGGCGGGTGATGAAGAAGCGCGGGAGCTGCGGCTTGAAGCACGCGCGGTAGGAGATCTCGTGCAGCGAGTGGGCGGCGCGCTGCTTCGACGTCCAGAACTCGTTCGCGAACACGGGGATGCCGGCGTACTCTTCGACCGTCGTTCCCCTGCCGTAACGCTTCCATCCCGCGAGCTCGTCCGCGAGCTCCTCGAGCGTCACGCGCTCGCCGGCGTGGAGCGCGAGCTCGTACTGCATCCCCTCCGCTGTCGTTCCCCCGGCTCCCGCGCGTCGGGCTACATCCCTAGCAGGTTCGTCTGCAGCTTCGACAGCCCCTGCTCCCCGGCCCAGAGATCGAGCTCGACCGAGGCCAGCTCGTCCACTACAGGAACGGCGAGACCGGCCTCGCGGAGATCGATCGCCTTGACGTAGGTGCGGCACGATCCGCACTCCTCGAGGCGTATGTGCGGCCACGATTCCGAGACGTGGTGCGGGCGCTTCTCCGCCCGCTCCTCACCGCAGGCCGGGCAGCGGGTGCGGGGGAACGTCCACTCGGACTGGCAGAGCGAGCAGAGCAGCGTGCGCCGGCCCCGGATCTCCGGCTCGTCGCGCAGGACGGCAGCCAGCGGTGCCGCACCGCAGTGCGGGCAGACGGCGCGAGTTGCATCGCCACCGGCGTCGCCCCCGGGGCCGCGCCCGTTGCCGCCCGGGTGGGTGTCGCGAGGCGCCTCCGTCGAGAGCGCCTCCGCGATCGGCTGGACGAACGCGCGCGGAAAGAAGTCCAGCGCCGCCGCGTCGCAGTCGATGCGGGCGGCTACCGCGTCGACCGGCTCCCGGGCCAGCACGGCAGCCAGCAGATCCGACATCGCGGCAGGCTCCGCCGCCAGTCGCGACGCGATGGCCTTCAGCACCTCCGTTGCGGACGCCGGAACGGAACGCACGAAGCGCGGAAAGTCGCGCTCGCGAGGCCGTGCCGGAAGCTGCTCCAGGCGCAGCCGCGGGCGGCGACCGTCTGGCGCCTCGACCGCAGGCAGCCAATCGGACTTCCGCGCCCTGGCGTGGATCGGCTCCTGGAGGGCCAGAACGTCGCCATAGAACGCCAGCAGCGCCCCCACGTGCGGGTAATCCGTGCGCAGTCGCTCGGCCCGGTGGCAGCGACGGGTCCAGACGGAGTCTCTTGCCATGCGCGGGTCCGCCGTCCTCTTCACCGCAGCAGCGGGTGGCTCCACCGAAGACCCGCGAACCGGGCGAAGTCCCGGTCGACCGTCACGAGCTCGCAGCCGGCCTCCATCGCGATTGCCGCGAGATAGGCATCGGCGACGAGGTTGCCCGCCACCTCGTGCCTGCTGCACAGCCCATCGAAGATCGCCCAGTGCCCGGGCCCTGGACGCACAGGCACGCAGCTCGAGGGCGACAGTAGCTGTCTCGCGAACGAGAGCGCCTCGGAGGGCGAGCTGGGACTCCGGAACACGCGAGGGTTGGTCACCACCCGGACGAACGCGCTGAGCACGAGCTCCGACATGCCGTACGGACGCCCGCTGTTGACTACGGTGTCCAGCCAGCCGCGGTACCGATCGTGCTCCGCCATGTCCTCGCGGTAGGAGTACACGAGGACGTTCACATCGGGAAGGATCACGGCTCCTGGTCCATGACCTCGAGCAGAGCGGCGTTGCTGTCGAGCGTGACGCCAGGGTGCAACCCTCCGCTGCCGCCGGAGGGCAGCTTCACCGGCGCGGCCGGGCTCGGCGCGGCTCCGCGCGCGAGCACGTCCCGAAGCCCCTCGTCGATGAGCGACGTCAGCGTCCGGCCCGATTGCGCGGCGTAGCGCTTGGCGTCGGCCAGGAGCCGATCATCCAGCCGCACCGTGGTCCGCATCCCTCGAATCTACGGGCGATATGTCGATATGTCAACCGCCGTCAGCTCGATCGTCGGCCAGCGCCTCCGACAGACTGACCGGCAGCGCAAGCGGCGGCGACTGCAGAATCGCCGCGGCGTTTCCCTTGCCGGGTTTCAACAGGCCCGCGCCGATCAACCGCGCGCGGACTCCGTCGTCGCCTCCCGCGGGAGGTACCAGCCGGGCGACCGGCACACCTCGGTCGAGGACCTCGACCTCGCCGCCGCGGCGGACCTCCCGGAGGTAGCGGGACAGGTCCGCCTTCAACTCGGATACGGACGCGGTGCTCATTGTGACCAGCATGGTCTCCACGAACAGGTCCTGCAAGTCATTCCCGCGCCCACCTGACATGCACACACTCGCAGGTCATTCCGGGGGCCGCTTCTCCCGATCGCGCCCACGTTGAGGGAGTCCCCAACGGTAGACACCGCGCGGCACTACGGGCGCGTCTCTTCTTCGTGCCAGCCGGGGTGGTGGTGGCGCGCCCAGCGTTCCGTCACCGTGCCGTCGATCATGGCGCGGGCGGTGCCTGGATAGGCGATGGTGCCGAGGTAGACGTGGATGATGAGGAACAGGCCGCCGCCGAGCGTCGCGGCGTAGTGGGCGAGTCGCATCCACTGTAGGAGCCCGGCCGAGAACGACGCCGGGAACCAGAGCAGTACGCCGCTGACCAGGAAGACGATCGCGAGCGCGCCCTGGACCCAGAAGAACATCTTCTGGCCGGCGTTGTACTTGCCGGCCGGCGGCACGTTCGCGGAGTCGCGGGTCGCGTAGGCGCGCACGGCGGCCAGCCAGCGCCAGTCGGTGCCGCTCAGGAACATGTCGCGGATCCAGATGGCGATCATGAACAACATCCCGACCTCGAACACAACCCCGACCCAGGGATGGAGTGCGCGCGCCGAGGGGCCGCCGCCGAGGAGCGCCGTCAGCCAGAACAGCGCCGGGTAGGCGAAGGCGAGCCCCGTCGCCAGCAGCAGGACGAACGTCACGCCCACGACCCAGTGGACGATCCGCTCGACGAACGTGAAGCGCTGGAACAGGCGATTCGCCATGGCAACTGGTCCAACCGTCAGGCGACAGGAGGCGCGGCTCCGGGGCCCGCAGGCGCGTCAGGGGCGGAGAACGCGCCCGGGCCCGGGACCGCGCCGTGGCCGGAGGCCGGGCCAGGGCCCCGGTGATCGTCCTCGTCGTGCCCGTCTTCGTCCAGGCGCTCCGGCCCGTAGCGGAGGAAGTGCCCGAGCACGCCGAGCACGCCGAAGCCCATGAGATACGCGCCCACCCGCTTGAGGAAGCCGAGTGCGGTCATCGGCGCCGGGCTGGCCGTCGGATCCGTCGGCAGGCTGTAGTCCGACAGGCGGTCGCCGTGCGGGACGACGTACATCATGTGCGTGCCGCCGACGCCGGCCGGGTTGTAGACGGCCGCGTTCTGAAATCCGCGCGACTGGAGCGTCTCCACCTTCTTGTCGGCCAGGGCCAGCATGTCGTGCTTGCTGCCCCACGAAATCGCGTTGGTCGGACAGGTCTTGACGCAAGCCGGCTCGAGCCCCGCCTCGACCCGGTCGACGCACATGTTGCACTTCGAGACCTTGCGCGTGTGCACGTCGAAACGCGGAATGTCGAACGGGCAGCCGGTGACGCAGTACTGGCAGCCGATGCAGTTCTCCTGGTTGAAGTCGACGATGCCGTTCGTGTACTGCACGATGGCGCCCGGCGCGGGACAGGCGAACAGGCAGCCCGGCTCCTCGCAGTGCAGGCAGGCGTCCTTCTTGATCAACCAGTTGAGGTTGCCGTCGACCTCCACCTCGTTGAAGCGCATCAGGAGCCACGTCTTCGGGCTCAGGTCCTTGTGGCTCTGGTAGCTGCCGAAGTTGGCGGTCGGCTCGACCCCGAGATCGTTCCACTCCTTGCAGGCGACCTCGCAGCCCTTGCAGCCGATGCAGGCGCCGATGTCGACCAGCTTGGCGTAGGTGGGCCCGGCCGAGCGCAGGGCGCTGATCGGGATGTAGGCGTCCGGGCTCGCGGACACGCGGCGGATGGTCAGCGAATCGGCCATCGATCAGGTCTCCATGCGCGCCGACCCGGCTGGCTCGATGTTGACCAGGAACGACTTGAACTCGGGGCAGCGGGTGTTGGCGTCCCCGATGAACGGCGTCAACAGGTTGGCCATCGAGCCCTGGGTGATGCCGATGAAGCCCCAGTGGACCGGGATGCCGACCGTCCAGACCACCTTGCCGTTGACGCGCAGCGGCTTGATGCGCTTGGTGACGATGGCCGTCCCCTGCACCTCGCCGCGCTTCGACCAAACGCGGACCTGGCTGCCGTTCGCGATGCCCTTCTCCTCCGCCAGCCCCTCGGGGAGCTCGACGAAGAAGTCGGGCATCGTCTCGACCAGGAGCGGCACGTTGCTGGTAACGAAGTGCTCCCGCTCCACGACGCGGTAGATGGTGCAGGCGTAGGGGTAGTCGTCGTCGCCGTTGGCGAGCGACTCGCGCACGCCGTCGTACCAGCGGATGACGGGGTTAATCGGAACGTTGTCGTGCAGCGCGTTCGGCGACGGGCTCTCGACCGGCTCGTAGTGCTCCGAGAACGGCCCGTCAGCCAGTTGCTGGCTGCTGAACAGGCGCGCGACGCCCTCCTCGGTCATGATGAAAGCGCCCGCCGCGTCGGGCGGCGTCGTCCGGCCGTAGTCCGGCACGTCGCCGATCCACTCCCGACCGTTCCAGGCGATGCCGGCGCGGCTCGGGTCCCAGGGCCGTCCTTCGGCGTCGGCCGAGGCGCGGTTGTAGAGCACGCGGCGGTTGGCCGGCCAACTGAACGCCCAGTCGTGGTGCATGCCGAGGCCGCCCGGGTCGTCGGTGCCGCGGCGCTGCATCTGGTTGCCGGCCTCGGTGTAGCTGCCGGTGTAGATCCAGTTGCCGGAGCTCGTGGTCCCGTCGTCTGTCAGCTCGCCGAACGACGAGAGCAGCCGCCCCGTGCGCAGGTCGTAGCCGTTGATCTCCTTCGCCAGCTCGATCATCGACGGCTCGCGCGGGTTCAGGTAGTCCCACGTGAGGTGCTGGATGGGATCATTCCAGGCGCCGCCCTCGGCCTGGTAGAGCTCCTTCACGCGCCAGAAGAGCTCCGACAGGATCCACGTGTCGGAGCGAACGCCGATCGGCGGGTCGACCGCCTTCTCCTTCCACTGCGCCCAGCGCCCGCTGTTGGTGAACGAGCCGTCGCGCTCGATCCAGTGGGAGGACGGCAGATACAGCACCTCGGTGTCGATGTCGGCCGGGTTCATCCCCGGCGCCTTCCAGAACTCGGCCGAGTCGAGCATGAAGGGGTCGATGACGACCTTCCACTTCAGCTTCGACATCGCGTCGAGCAGCCGCGGCACGTCGGGACCGGCCAGGAGCGGATTGAAGCCCAGGGCGACGAAACCCTCGAGCGTCCCCTGGTGGGCCTTGTCCCAGATGGAGAGCCACGTCGCGTCGCCGTCCTGCTTCGCCAGGTAGTCGTAGGCGAAGTCGTTGTCGCGCGTCGCGTGCTCGCCGAACCACGCCTTCATCTGCGACACGTAGAACTTCGGGTAGTTGCCCCAGTAGTTCACGGTGTCGCGCACGAGCGGCCGCGGCGTCGACTCGCTCATGTGCGTCGCCAGCGACGTCTGGGGCGGCGTCGGCACCTTGAGGTAGCCGGGCAGGATGCCGGCCACGATGGCGTGGTCGGTCGCGCCCTGCACGTTCGCGTGCCCCCGCAACGCGTTGATGCCTCCACCCGGTCGGCCGATGTTGCCGAGCAGGAGCTGCAGGATGGCCGCGGTCCGGATGATCTGGCTGCCGACCGTGTGCATCGTCCAGCCGACGGCATACATGATCGTCCCGACGCGGTCGGCGCGGCCCGTCGAGCAGATGATCTCGGCCATCTGCAGGAACTCTTCGACGGAACAGCCCGCGATGTCGGCGACCACTTCGGGTGTGTAGCGGTCGTAGTGCCGCTTGAGCAACTGGAAGACGGACCGCGGATGCGCGAGCGACGCATCGCGGCGGACGTAGCCGTCGGGCCCCCGCTCGTAGTCCCAGGCCGTCCGGTCGTAGTTGCTCGCGGCCTCGTCGAAGCCGGAGAACAGGCCGTCGGCGAAGTCGTACTCCTCGCCGACCACGAACGTGGCGTTGGTGTGCGCGCGCACGTAGTCGGCGTGGTGCAGGTCGTTCTCCAGGGCGTAGCGGATCAGGCCCCCGAGCACCGCGATGTCGGAGCCGGGCCGGATCTGCATGTGGCGGTCGGCGACGGCCGACGTCCGGGTGAAGCGCGGGTCGATCGTCAGGAGCTTGGCGCCCCGGTTGTCACGCGCCTCGACCGCCCACTTGAACCCGCAGGGGTGGTTCTCGGCCGGGTTGGCGCCCATCACCAGAATGACGTCGGTGTTCTTGATGTCCTTCCAGTGGTTGGTCATCGCCCCGCGGCCGAACGTGGCGGCCAGACTGGCCACCGTGGGGCTGTGTCATATGCGGGCCTGGTGGTCGATGTAGACCAGGCCCATGGCGCGCATCGTTTTCGTGATGAGGTAGGCGTCCTCGTTCGAGACGGTGGCGCTGCCGACCCAGGCGATCCCGTCGGCGCGGTTCACGACGCGGCCCTCGTCGTCCCGCTCGCGGAACGAGGCGTCGCGCGCGTCCTTGAACTTGCGCGCGAACCAGTCCATCGCCGTGTCCCAGTCGACCTCTTCCCACTCGGCGGCGCCGGCCCGGCGCAGCAGCGGCTGGTGCCGCAGCCGCGGGCTGACCGCGAGCTGCATCTGCGACGCGCCCTTCGGGCAGAGCGTCCCGCCGTTGATGGGGCTGTCGGGGTCGCCCTCGACGTGGATGACCGTGTTGGTCGTGTTCAGGCCGCCGCTGCCGTGGACGTAGGCGATCGTCCCGCAGCCGACCGCGCAGTAGGGGCAGACCGTCCGGTACTCGGTGGCGTTCCGGATCTTGAGCTGCCGGACCGCGGCGTGCGCGGGCCGCAGGTCGAAGCCGAGCGCGCTGACGGCGGCGCCACCCGCCGCGGCCTTGATGAACGTGCGTCTGGAGATGTCCATGCGTCGTTCCCGTCTTCTGCGCCCGTTATACCACAACGCGGCCCGGCCACGTCGCCCGCGCCGTTGGCGCGATTCGTGCTTTCGATCCCGCACGAACGCCCCGACGAACCCGCGTCCAGGGACGTGGAAGCGGCGTCGCAGCGTGTGGTACGTTGGGGTTGCGGTGCGCCCTGCACCGCCTGGAGGATCCGCGATGATCCGACCCGCAGCCGCATCCGCCGCCGCGCCGATTGAGTATCCGAGCTCGGACGGCAAGCCGATGGCGGAGAACGACGCCCAGCGCAGCGCCATCATGTACGGCATCGGCGCGCTGACCCGCCACTTCGGGGACCGCCGGGACGTGTACGTGTCCGGCGACCTTCTGATCTACTACGAGGAAGGGAATCCACGGGTGTCGATCGCCCCGGACGTCTTCGTGGTCTTCGGCGTGGAGGACCGCCAGCGGCCCAACTACAAGCTGTGGGAAGAGCGGCACGCGCCGGCCTTCGTGCTCGAGGTGGCCTCGCCGAGCACCTGGCGGGACGACGTGGGCCGGAAGCGGTCGGTCTACGCCCGGCTCGGCGTGCGGGAATACTGGCGGTACGACCCGGCCGGCGAGCACCTGCCGGCCCGCCTCCAGGGGGAGCGACTGACGCGGTCGGGCTACGTCCGTCAACCGGTGGCGACGGGAACCGACGGCACACTGACGCTCCGCAGCGAGACGCTCGGCCTGGAGCTGCGGGCGGCGCCGGGACGGGAGCTGCGCTTCCGGGATCCTGCGACCGGTGACGACCTGCGCAGCCACGCCGAGGAAGCCGAGGGCCGCCTCGCGGAAGCCGCCGCCCGCTCCGCCGCCGAGACGAGGGCCGCCGCCGCCGAGACGAGGGCCGCCGCCGCCGAGGCACGCGTGGCCGAGCTGGAGGTGGCTCTGCGCGAGCGGGCGTCCGGCCGGGAGTCCGCCCCGTAGTATGGCGCCGCCTCCCGCGGGAGGCGCAGACTCACCGAAGGACCCGCTTGGGCGCCGGGCGGAGCCGCAGGCGACGAAGGGTGGGGAAGCCGGATATCGGGGCCCGCAGGTTTCGGAACCCGCCGGATTCGGCGTCGACGCAACGGTCGCACGCCGCACCCGGGCACCCGGAGGCGCACTGGTTGCTCACTCGGGGATCGTCGCGCCCCTCCTGAGGAGGAGGTCGCGCGTCCGAATCACCCAGCGGCCCCGCTCCCGAACCACCTCGTTCCGGTAGGTCCCGTAGTTCACGCTCATGCCCGTGCGCCCGCCCGCGTCCTGCGGATGGTACGCGTGAATCGCAATCAGGTACGACTCGAGGAACGCCGTATCGCCATCGACGGTGACCAGGATGGAACCCAGTTGATGCTGGGTGGATTCGTATTGATTCTTGTCGCAGGGGCCGGCCGCCGGACAGTCCCAATCTCCGCGGAAGGCGTTGTTGACGTAGTTCGCCCACTGCAGCGCCGGGTCGCTCCCCTCCGCGTGGGTCGGAATCAGCGACTCCCAGGGCAGCGCGGTCCCGTCGGGAAGGACGATGTTGAATCGGAAGTCGTCGGCAAAGCACTCGCGATAGCGAGCCAGACCCGCGGTGAAGTTCTCGTCCTCGCCGCCGTCAGGCGTGTTGTGGTCGGTCACCGGCGGCTTGTGGATGGCGTACCCGATCGCGTCCGTGGCCCGTGCGTAGCACGTCGAAAGGGCCCGAATCTCCTCCTGGTCCGAGGTCTGGGCAGCGGGCCTCCCTTCCGACAGCACGATCGCGGCCCCCGCCACGGCGAGACCGCCCAGAAGCCGGGCCTGCCGCCTCGAGAAGGACGCGCGGCTCGGAGCGCCCGTTTCGACGATTCCTGCGTGCCTCATCTGTTCGAGCCTCCTGCATCCCGGTTTTGCCGTCGGGCCGCCCCAGGACGCCGGGTCGGCCGGAGAACGCGCCGCCGACAGGTTACTCTCTCACGATGAGCTGGCGGAGGGCCGGGCGGGCCCTGGCCGGGCGCACCGTCCAACTGCGCCCGAGCGAACGCCTCACGATGAGCTGGCGGAGGGCCGGGTGGGCCCTGGCGGTCGGCGTGTTCCTGATGGGCGGCGTCGCGGCCTCGGCGCAACCCGCGCGCGACCCGGAGGTCGACGCGGCTCTCGAACGCATCCAGGCCTCCGTAGAGCGCTTCTACGCGCGAGCGTTGAGCGTGCTGGCCGACGTCCGCGTCCGTGTCCTGCCGCTGGGGCGAGACATGAGTCCCCGGGGGCGAACCAGGGAGTTGCTGTACGAGATGCGGGTCGAGTGGGCGGAGGCGACGGACGGGGCAGTCCCGGAGCCCGTCGTGGCGCGCACGCTCCTGTTGGCCGATGGCCGGCCGCCCGAGGCGGGGGACGAGCCCGAGTGCGGAGATCCCGGGGCACTGTCCGAGGAGCCGCTCGCCGTGTTCCTTCCCGCGAGGCGGAAGGACTACGTGTTCAGTTGGCACGGCCGCGCCAACGAGGCAGGCCGGGAGACCGTCGTCCTCGACTACCGCATGCGGGACGACGCAGCGCCGACGATCGAATGGGACGACACCTGCGTGAGCGTGGACCTGGCCGGGAAGACGAGGGGCAGGGTCTGGGCCGATGCGGTGAGCGGAGACGTGCTGCGCGTCGACGAGCGCATGGTCGGGATCTTCGAGTTCCGGGTCCCGCCCGAGCACAACCTCGGCGGGGCACCTCTGACGATGGCCATCGAGCGCGCCGACAACTCCGTCCGCTACCGCCCGGTCGAGTTCTCCGATCCCGACGAGACGCTGCTGCTCCCCTCGACGATCGAGCTGATGACGGAATGGCGCAACGCGGGGGTCGATCGGCAGTTGATCGTCCACGAGATCTCGAACTACCGCCGGTTCATCACCGGCTCCCGGCTGCTGAGCCCGCCGGGCCGTCCGTGATTTCCGGCCACCCGCCCCG
>JAPOYG010000075.1 GCA_026706755.1 Acidobacteriota bacterium | reverse complement strand
TCCGCGCGATGATCCAGTACGAGGTGGACCTCGCCCTGTTCGGCGAGGCGGAGGCGTGGCGCAACCTGTTCCGGCGCGACCCCCAGGCGCAGTTCGCCATGTCCCTGTTCGGCGAGGCCCGCAGCCTTCTGGAGATGTCCGACGACGCGCTCGTAGCCGCCGCCCCCTAGCGCCGCCAACCCGTCGCCAAGCTCCGGGTCGGCCCCAGCCCCCACCGCTCCAGGAGCTTGTGCCGCAGACCTCCACTCCGTTGCGTTCTGCGGCGCAAGCTCCTAGGCGTCTCGCCCGCAGGACGGCGTGCGGATCGCGACGTGCCTTGCCCCGTCACCGGCCGCCTTGCTACACTGCGGCCAGCGTGAGGGTATGGAGCCATTCCTGCGTAGAGTCGCAGGTGGCGGCATCCCTCGTATTCGCCTCAACGCGTACGACGTCCGGGCGTTCCCAGCCGCTCGAACAGGTGGTGCGATGATGCATGGTCCTGTTTGTGCGGCTCGTTTTGTGTACGCCGCCGGGTAGTCTCGATGCGTCTGGATCACTTGGAGATAGCCGGTTTCAAGAGCTTCCCGGAGCGCGCCGAGCTCGCGTTCGACGGCGGCGTTACGGCCATCGTCGGCCCGAACGGCTGCGGCAAGAGCAACGTCATCGACGCCATCACCTGGGTCCTGGGTGAGCAGAGCGCCCGGAGCCTGCGCGGCGAGCGGATGGAGGACGTGATCTTCGGCGGGAGCGACGCGCGCCGGCCGACCGCCGCCGCCGAGGTGCGGCTGCGACTGTCCGACGTCGCCGCCGCGCTGGCCGCCCTGGCCGGCCCCACGCGACCTGCGACACCCGCGCGCGGCGATGCGGGCGGGGTCGCCGACGGCAACGGCGCGGGCGGCGGCAACGGCAACGGTACGGCGGCCGCTGCGGTGGACGGCGCGGGCGGCGACAACGGGCACGGCCACGCAGGCGCGCACGGAAGTCCCGTCAGCGGCTCGCCCTCGGAGCAGGGGTCCCTCGCGCCGCCGGGGGTGGCCGCGGCGGAGTCGCCCGCGGCCCGGGTGGACGACGGCGATCTCGATGCCCCTCTCGTCCGGCGCGACGTAGAGGTAGGGCGGCGCCTGTACCGATCCGGCGAGAGCGAGTACTTCATCGACGGGCAGGTCTGCCGACTGCGCGACGTGCAGGACCTCCTGATGGACTCGGGCGTCGGCGTCAAGGCCTACGCGGTGATCGAGCAGGGACGGATCGGTCAGATTCTGGGGGCCCGCCCGGCCGAGCGCCGGCAGTTGCTCGAGGAGGCGGCCGGCGTCACCAAGTACAAGGTGCGCCGGCGGTCGGCGGAGCTCAAGCTCGAGGCGGCGCAGCAGAACCTGACCCGCGTCGACGACATCGTCTTCGAGGTCGAGAAACAGCGCGGGGCGCTCAAGCGGCAGGCGGCCCGGGCGCGGCGCTACCGCCGCCTGCGCGAGGAGTTGCGACGCTGGGAGAAGGTCCACCTCGCGCGCAGCAGCGTTGCGCTCAGAGCCGCCATCGAGGAAGCCGACCGCGGGCTCGACGAGTCTCGGGCGCGCGAGCGGTCGGCCGTGTCCCGGTTGGTGGACCTCGAGGGGGCCGAGGCGACGCTCCGGGCCGCGCTGGCGGAGGCCGATCGGGAGGCAGGCGCGGCGCGGGAAGAGGCCCACCAGCGCCAGCTCGATCTCGACCGCCGCCGGCAGCGCATCGAGTTCGACCGGCAACAGGTGGCAACGCTGGGTGAGGCAATCGCGGCCGGCGAAGCGGAAGTGACGGCGCTCGAGGGCCGGAGCGGCCCGTTGCGGGCGGAGCTCGTGAGCCAGCGGACGGCCCATGAGCGATGCGGCACGGAGCGAGATGCCGCGTCGGAACGCCTGGACCGCGCGACGTCCCGCTTCACGGAGGCCCAGCGTGCCGTCGAGGGGCTCGCGGCGGAGGTGGAGGCCGCGCGGAGCCAGGTCTACGCGGCGGTCACCGCGATGACGGCCCTGGAGAACGTCGTGGCCAACGCGGACGCGGGGCAGGCCCGCATCCGCGACGCGCTCTCCCGGCTCGAGGCGGAGTCGGCCGACGTCGCCACCGAGCTCGCGCGGAGCGACGAAGCATCCCGCCGCACCGAGAAGGCCGTCCGCGAGGCGCGGGCGGCGCTCGAGCGTGTGCGAGCGGAGATGGCGGCCCGGGAGGCCGACGCGGGAGCGGCGCGCGCGGGGGCGGCAGAGGCGGCTCGCGCGATGCGGGAGCGGGAGCGCGAAGCGGCCGCGCTCCGCGCCAGGGTCGAGTCGCTGGAGGAGCTCGAGGCCGGCCGCGCGGCGTACGCCGACGCGGCGCGCGTCGTGCTCTCGTCGGGGGTGCCGCACCAGGGGTCGGTCGCCGACCACCTGGAGGTCGAGCGGGCGGACGAGCGCGCCGTGGAGGCCTGCCTGGCGGATCTGCTGCAGCACGTGGTGGTCGTCTCGCACGAGGACGCGCTGGCCGGCATCGCGCTCGCGGCGGAGCACGACGCCGGACGCTGCGGTTTCCTCGTCGCGTCTCCCTCCCGTCCGGGACCCTCGTCGCCGCCGCATGAGGATCTGCGGCCGATCGCGGCCGCGGTGCGCGTCGGCGGTCCGGGTGCGGACGCGGTGCGGGCGGCGATCGATCGGCGATGGCTCGCCCCGTCGCTCGTAGCGGCCAGGGCCGCGGCCCGGGTCACGGCCGACCCGATCGCGGCCCCCGACGGCACCGTGCTACGCGGCGAAGCGCTCCTGTCGGGGGGCGGGCGGTCGGCCGCACGCGGGCTGCTCGCAACGAAGCGGGAGATCAAGGAGCTCCGGGCTCGCATCGTCGCGGAGGACGAGGCTGTCGCGGGCCTGCACGACGAGGTCGCGCGGCTGGAGGCCGAGGCGGCCCGTGCGGCGGAGGCCCTCGACGGGCTCAGGGCGGACGCGCACGAGCACGAGAAGGCGCTCGTCGGGCTGGACGCGGACCTGCGTCAGGTGGGCGCCGCACGCGCCCGACTGCTGGACCGGCAGCGCGTCATCGCCACGGATCGACGGGCCGCGGTCGAGGAGCGCGACCGCCTGGCTGCGAAGCAGTCGGAGGCCCGCGAGTCGATCGGCCGCCTCGCGGCGGAACAGACCACGGCCCGCGAGGGCTTCGCCGGGTCCGAGGCGCGGCTGGCCGAGGCGCGGGAGGCGGTCGACGCGCGCGGTCGCGAGGTCGCCGATATCCAGTCCGAGCACGCGACGCTGGCCGAACGCGCCGCGGCGCTGGCCGCCGACGTGCGCCGCGTCGAGGACCAGGTGCGTGACCTCCGCCAGCGAATCGACGCGCGCGGCGCCGACAACCGAGGCGCCGCGGAGCGGCGGGCGGCGCTCGGCGCCGCGATAGAGGAGGCCGCCGCCCGGCTCGAGCAGGACGGCGCCGCGTTCGACGACCTGCAGGAGCGGATGCGGCGCATCGGCGAACGAGGCGGCGCCCTGCGCGAGCGGATCGCGGCCGAGAGCGAGCGGGTTCGGGAAGCGCGGCAGGCCCTCGAGGAGGTCCGGTCCGAGGTTGGCTGCATCGAGGTGGCTCGCGCCAAGGCGGACGCCGACCTCACGCACGCCGCGACGTCGTGCCGGGAGACGTTGCAGGCCGATCTGGAGGAGGTCGTGGCCGAGGTCGAGGACCTGGAGCGCGAGGGTCCGCTGCAGCCCGACCGGTCCCTGCTCGGCCCGGAGGGCGGCGCCCGAGGCGAGGTCGGCGAGGAAGCGGTCGCGGAGGCGGCCGATCCCCCGGGATCGGGCGACGCCCCGGCAGCGAGCGTCGCAGTCGACGTGGACGACATACTCGCCCGCCTGCGCGCCAGGATCGAACGGCTGGGGCCGGTCAACATGATGGCCATCGACCAGTTCGACGAGCTCGAGGAGCGCCATCGGTTCCTGACGACGCAGCGGCAGGATCTCCTCGACGCCATCGCGGCCACCGGCAAGGCGATCAAGCAGATCGACGTCACGACGCGCGAGCGCTTCGAGCACGCGTTCGCATCGATAAACCACCACTTTCAGAACACCTTCGAGACGCTCTTCGGCGGCGGGCGCGCCGGGCTGGTGCTGCTCGACGACGCCAACGTGCTGGACAGCGGCATCGACGTCATCGCGCAGCCGCCCGGGAAGCGCCTCCAGAGCATTCAACTGCTCTCGGGCGGCGAGAAGGCTCTGGCGGCGATGGCGCTGATGTTCGCGATCTTCCAGTACAAGCCGAGCCCCTTCTGTCTCCTGGATGAGATAGACGCCCCCCTCGACGACGCCAACATCGGCCGTTTCGTCGACATGCTGCGCGGGTTGCAGGACCGCACCCAGTTCGTCCTGGTCACGCACAATCGCAAGACGATGGAGATTGCGGACCGGCTCTACGGCGTGACGATGGAGGAGCCGGGCGTCTCGAAGCTCATCTCCGTCAAGGTCAACTGAGCCCTGAACGAAGACAAGGCGACCCGCTACCATCGCTTGCGGCGACGCAGCCGCGCGCTCGCCGTCGCGGCCCGGGCCAGCCTGTTGGCCTGCGTCATCGCGCTGGACGTCGGTGCGCCGGCGCGCAGCGCGCTGGAGCTGGCGGTGGCGCAGGCCGGCGTTCCCGCGTGGCTGCAGCCGACGGCCGTCGTGGGGCTCGCTGCCCTGGCGCTCGGCGCGGCGGGAGAGATCCTGGCGTTCCCGTTTCTCTTCCGCGCCGACTGGCTGCTGGCGCGCCGCTACGGCCTCTCGCGGGCGCGGTTCGGGGCATGGTGGCGGGCGCATGCCCGAACGGCGCTCCTGACCTGCGTGGCGTGGGTGGTTGGCGCGGTGTTCGTGTACGCCGCCATCGGGTCGTCGGCGACGCACTGGTGGCTGGTCGCGGGGGCGACGTACGGCACGGGCACCGTCGTCCTCGCCCTCCTCGGCCCGATCCTCCTGCGGTCTGCCCCCCGCGCCCGACCGCTGGCCCGCCGCGGGCTGACCGCCCGGCTCGAGGACTTGGCGCGGCGGGTGGGCGCTCCGGTCTTCGGAGTGCACGCGTGGCCGGAGGGCGAAGCGTCGCGACCCAACGCGGCGCTGGTTGGTGTCGGCGCGGCGCGGCGCGTGCTCCTCTCCGACACCCTGGTGGCCGACTACAGCGACGCGGAGATCGAGGTGGTCCTCGCCCACGAGCTCGCCCACCACGTGCACCGCGACATCTGGAAGACGATGGCTTTCCGGGCCGCGGTCGTCTGCGGCGCCTGCTGGATCGGGGGGCGCGCGCTGGTGGAGCTGGGGCCGACCCTGGGATTGAACGGGGCGGCCGACCCGGCAGGCCTGCCGGCCCTGGCGCTCTTCGTCGGCGGGGTGGTGGCGGCGACTCTGCCCGCCGCCAATCTACTGTCGCGGCGTCACGAGCGCCGCGCGGATCGCTTTGCCCTCGATGTGACCGGCAACCACGAGGCGTTCGTCTCCGGGCTCCGCCGAATGGGCACGGAGCATCTCGTGGAAGAGCGTCCGACACGCCTCGTCAAGTGGTGCTTCCACTCCCACCCGACGGTCGCGGATCGAGTGGCCGAGGCGCGCCGGCATCGCGCCCTCGCCCTCCGCGACCGAAGGGCGCGCCAGAGCGCCTAGCGCCGGGCCTGCTCGCGGCCGCCGCCGGCCCTCGAGGGCACGCGGGGCCGGCCCTCCCCTCCGCGACCGCCGCCGGGGCGGCCCTTGCCGTCTCGCCGGTTGCGGCCGTCACGGTTCGCCGGGGCGTCGCCGTCGTCCGACGTGCCGGGCAGCAGCGCCTTGCGGCTCAGGCGGACCTTGCCCGAGGGATCGACGTTGATCACCTTCACGAGGACCTGATCGCCCTCGTTCAGCTCGTCCCGCACCTCGCGGACCCGGTAGTGGGCGATCTCGGACACGTGCAGCAGCCCGTCGATCCCGGGCAGGATCTCCACGAACGCGCCGAAGTCCGTGATGCGCTGGACCTTGCCCAGATAGGTCTTGTTGAGCTCCGGGCTGGCCGTCAGCTCCTCGATGATCGAGATGGCCCGCTTGGCGGAGCCTTCGTCGGAGGATGCCACGTTGACCCGGCCGTCGTCCTCCACGTCGATCTTCACCCCCGTGCGGTCGATGATGCTGCGGATGGTCTTGCCGCCGGGGCCGATGACGTCGCGAATCTTGTCGACCGGAATCTGAATGGTCACGATCCGCGGCGCGTGCGTGGAGATGGAGTCCCGCGGCGTGGCGATCGTGCTCCCCATCTCCTGCAGGATGTGCAGGCGTCCCGCGCGAGCCTGGGCGAGGGCCTCCCGCATGATCCCGGTCGTGATGCCCGAGATCTTGATGTCCATCTGGAGGGCGGTGATTCCCTGCGTGGTCCCGGCAACCTTGAAGTCCATGTCGCCGTAGTGGTCCTCGGCGCCTGCGATGTCGGACAGCACGGCGTGCCGCGGGGTGGCGCCGTCGCCCGGCACCTCGTCCATGACCAGGCCCATGGCGATGCCGGCCACGGGGCGGGTCATCGGCACGCCGGCGTCCATGAGGGCCAGAGCGCCGCCGCAGACGGTGGCCATGGACGACGAGCCGTTCGATTCGAGGATGTCCGACACGACCCGCAGGGTGTACGGGAAGTCCTGCTCCGAGGGAACCATCGGCATCAGGCTGCGTTCGGCCAGGTGACCGTGCCCGATCTCCCTCCGCCCCGGCCCGCGCAGGAACTTCACCTCGCCGACCGAGAACGGCGGAAAGTTGTAGTGCAGCATGAAGCGCTTGAAGCTCTCTCCGTCGACCAGCTCCATCTTCTGCTGGTCGTCGGCCGTCCCCAGGGTCGCGGTCACCAGCGCCTGGGTCTCGCCGCGCGTGAAGACGGCGGAACCGTGCACGCGCGGCAGCACCCCGACCTCGGACCAGATGGGCCGCACTTCGTCGAAGCGCCGCCCGTCGAGCCGCTGACCCCGGTCGAGCACCTCGTCGCGCAGGATCCGTTCCTTGAGCTCCCCGAAGATGCGCTTGGCGTCGTCCCGGGCCGCGCCGTCCTCCGGCAGCGAGGCGACGACGCCCTCGAACACCCGATCCACCTGCGCGTAGTTCTCCAGCTTGTCGGGAACGCGCATCGCCTCGCGCAGCGGCTCCAGCAGCCGGCCCTCGATGTCCTCGCGGACGCCCGCGTCGATCGTGCGCGGCTCCACCGTGACCTTGGGCCGGCCGACGGCGGCCGTCATCTCGCCGATCGCGGCCACGATGCGGCGAATCGCGCCGTGCCCGGCCTCGAGGGCCCGCAGCATGTCGTCCTCCGTGACCTCGCGCGCGCCCGCCTCCACCATGACGATGGCCTCGTCGCTTCCCGCCACCACGAGGTCGAGCGCGCTGCGCTTGCGCTCGGGATAGGTCGGGTTGAGCACCGTCTCGCCGTCGATGAGGCCGACGCGAACGGCGGCGATCGGACGCTCGAACGGGATCGCCGAGATCGACAGCGCGGCCGACGCGCCGGTCAGCGCCAGCACGTCGGAGTCGTTTTCGTCATCGGCCGACAGCAGCAGCGAGATGACCTGCGTCTCGCGGGACCAGCCGTCCGGGAACAGCGGGCGGATCGGCCGGTCGATCAGCCGGCTCGTCAGCACCTCCTTCTCGGAGGGCTTGCCTTCCCGCTTGAAGAAGCCGCCGGGGATTCGCCCGGACGCATAGGCGTACTCGCGGTAGTCGACGGTGAGCGGGAGGAAGTCGATCCCCTCGCGGGCGCTTGCCGCCGCGCACGCCGTGACGATGACCACCGTGTCGCCGTAGCGCACCGTAACGGCGCCGTCCGCCTGCTTGGCCAGCTTGCCCGTTTCGATGGTGAGCGTCCGTCGGCCGACCTCTACCTGGGCCGTGTGCATGGTTGTGCTCCCGTTGGCGTTCGGGCCGTGACGGCGCCGAACAGAATGTCGGCAGGCGGGGAAGGAGGGTGACTCGCCCACACGGGGCGGGCGGTTCGTTTCACGCCTACTTGCGGATGCCGAGCCGCTTGATAAGGTCCGCGTACCGCTCGGTGTCCTTGCCCTTGAGGTAGTCGAGGAGGCGGCGGCGCTGCCCGACGAGCTTCAACAGCCCGCGTCGCGAATGGTGGTCTTTGGCGTGAGTCTTGAAGTGCTCGGTGAGATAGCTGATCCGCTCGCTCAGGATGGCCACCTGCACTTCGGGCGAACCGGTGTCGCTGTCGTGCGTGCGATACGACCCGATGATCTCGGACTTGCGCTCTTTCGCCAACGCCACGGTGTACCTCGTCGTCTCACCTGATGGCGACTCTCACCGCCAGTTCAACTCGCGATCCTATACCAGAACGATCGTGGGGTGCAAAACGCCCTCTTCGTCCATCTCGGCGATGCCGACGAGCCCACCCTCGCGGTCGACGAGCCGTACGGATGTCCCGTCCGGCCCCGGTTGCGGCCAGTCGCCGTCCTTCGCGACGACGTCGGCCGGCGTCAGCGCGCCGCCGTGTCCTGCGCGGCGGCGCCCGTGCTCCGTGAGGACGGCCCCCGGCAGATGGGGGAGCAGGCGGGCGGGCGGGATGACGCGGCCGGCCAGCTCCCGGGACCCGGGCGCGAGCGCGTCCGCTGCGACGGCCTCCGCGAGGTCGAACGGGCCGCTCCGTTCGCGCCGCAGGCTCTCGAGGCAGCCGCCGCAGCCCAGGGCCCGGCCCAGATCGTGCGCGAGGGCGCGCATGTAGAAGCCCGGCTCGCAGGTCACCCGGCAGCGGAGCTGGTCGGCTGCGACACGGACCACCTCGACCGCGTGCACGGTTACCTCGACCGGCTTCGGCGAAACCGGCGACTGCCGGCGGGCCAGCCGATAGGCGCGAACGCCGCCGATCTTCTTGGCCGAGAAGGGCGGTGGGCTCTGCAGGAACGTCCCCGTGAACGCGGGGATGGCTGCCTCGACGGCGGCCGACGTCACCTCCGGGGCCGGCTCGCCGCCGTTCGAGACGTCGTTCCGCACGGCGCCGGTCGTGTCGTAGGTGTCGGTCTCGAGACCCAGGCGGATGACGCCGTCGTAGACCTTGGGCCCGACCGAGAGCAGCGGCGCGAGCCGCGTCGCGCGGCCGAGGACCAGCGGAAGGACGCCCGTCGCCAGCGGATCGAGCGTCCCGACGTAGCCGATTCGTCGCATCGAGAGCGCGCGGCGCGCCCGCGATACCACGTCGTGCGAGGTCATGCCGGTCGGCTTGTCGACGACGAGTACACCGTCCATGTCGATCCGGATCGCGTCGTCAGCCTGCCGGATCATCCGTCCGCGGGCTCGGACGCCGCGGGAGGTCCCGCCGACGCCTCGACCGCCGCGGCCACCGCCTCGACGATGCGGGCCTCGACCTCGGCCCGTTCCCCGTCGAGAGAGAAGCCGGCCGCGTTGCGGTGCCCGCCGCCGCCGAAGGACACGGCGACGCTCCGCACGTCGATCTCGCCCTTCGAACGCAGGCTCACCCGGGTCGTCCCGTCCAGGGCCTTGATCATGACGACCGCCTGCACCTCGCGCGCCGACAGCGGCAGGTTGATCAACCCGTCCATGTCGTCGGCCGGGCAGCCCGTGTCGCGCAGCAGCGCGTCGTCGACGCGCAGCAGCGCCACGCGATCGCCCGCCGCAAGCCGCATCGCGTCGACGAGGGCGGCGGTCAGCTTCAGCCGGCCCATCGTCCCGCTCTGGTAGATGGCGGCCGCCACGGCGGCGACGTCGACTCCGCTCGCCGCTACCCGGCTGCAGATGTCGAACGTTCGCCGCGTGATGTTCGCGTGCCGGAACGAGCCGGTATCGGTGAGGATGCCGGCGTAGAGCGGAATGGCGATGGGAGGAGTCAGGGGCACGCCGAGGGCGGCGACGAGGTCGTGAACCATCTCGGCGACCGCGGCGGCGGAGGGGTCGTACCAGTTGAGCGCACCGTACATCCGGTTGCCGGTGTGATGGTCGATGTTGACGAGGAAATGGCGCTCGAGCCCCGCCACCTCGGTGCGGTCGAGCGATGAGCACTCGAGGACGATCGCTGCGTCGTACGCTCCGGTCACCTCGCCGGCGACCTCGATCGAGTCCGCGCCGGGGAGCGACTCGAGGCTCGCCGGCGGCGCGTCGCGGTTGACGATGTCCGCGCTCTTGCCGAGCCGCCTCAGGGCGTGGGCCAGCGCGAGCTGAGCGCCGATCGAGTCCCCGTCGGGGCGCGCGTGCGACGACAGGACGAAGCGCTCCCGGGCCCGGATCGCGTGCACGATGCGGGAGAGCGGCTCCCGGGAGCCGCTCTCGGCCTCGCTCCCCATCAGGCTTCGCGTTCCGCCTCGGCCGGATCCGTTCCCGGTTCCCGGATCTCGTCGAACAGGCGGGCCAGCCGATCCTGCTGCTCGACG
>JAPOYG010000523.1 GCA_026706755.1 Acidobacteriota bacterium | reverse complement strand
GGCGCGAGTCGAAGAGCCGATCGATCTCGTCCAGGGTCAGGTCCGACTTGCGGTCCCCCCGCGTCCAGTTGTTGCACATCTCGCAGCGGGCATCGCAGACGAACGTGCAATGGAAGATCAGGACGGTGGGGCGAATCGGGCGGAACTGGGCGACGTACGCGTTCACGACGTCGCGAGGAGCGCTCGCCAGGGCCTTGGCCAGGTAGCGGCCCGCGTAGACCTGTGCCATCGACCGGATCCTAGGAGCTTGCGCCGCAGAAAGCAACGCAGTGGAGTTCCGCGGCGCAAGCTCCCGGGCCGGTGGGGGCTGGGGCCGAACACGGAGCCTGCGACGGGTTTGGCGGCGTTATCATGGTCACCGCAGCCGCTTGAGGTAGCCGCGGGGGTTGAAGGTGAGCAGGAACTTGTCGAGCGACGTGTCGTGCGCGAACTCGGGGTGGCGGGCAAGGAACGCCTCGGCGGCTTCCATCGGGCCCGGCCCGTGGTCGGGCTCGACCGGATGCCCGTTGAGGTTCGTGTCCTCGACGACGAGGTAGCTCCCCCGGCTGACCAGCGGCGCATACGCCTCGAGCTCGGCCAGCACATGGTCCCGGCGGTGGTCGGAGTCGAGCAACACCATCACGGGCGCGGCCTCCCCGACCTCGCTCCGTACCCTGGCCACGACATCCGGATCGACGGACGATCCCCGCAGGTAGGTGATACGCGGGTGAGCCGGGGCGCCCGGGCGCTCCACGACGTCCACGGTCACGACGCGGCCGGTCCCCAGCAGGTCGCATATCGAAGCCAGGTAGAGGGCGCTGCCGCCGAACGCCGTTCCGGTCTCGACGATTGCGGCCGGGCGGACGGTGTGGAGCATCTCCTGGTAGAGCCACAGATCGAGGGGACACTTCAGGACCGCGTGGCCCAGGAAGTACGTGTTGCGCCAGGTCATGTTGAATGCGCGGGCGTCGAAGTACAGCCGATGGAACTCGCGCACGACCGAGCGTTCGTCGGCGGGGTCGAGGGCGATGCGCCGATAGAACGCGCCGCGCAGCGTTCTTGCCTCGTGCGCCAGCACGCGCCGCATGCGACGGACCGCGTCCATCAGGCTCATGGGGCTCGGTGACGGGAACGCAGGAAGAGCACGGCCCCCGGGAGATTGCCCGCCACTCCCAGCAGCACGAAGAGCGTGGACATGGCGAACGACAGCTCGTCGGGAACGCCGGCCGGGCGCAGCATCCACATGACGGCCCCCTGCGCCGGTCCCAGGCCGGCAACGGATATGGGCAGGAGTATCAACACGATACCTATCGGCATGACGACGAAGTAATACGAGAGCGGGATGTCGATCGCGAGCCCGACGCCGATCAGCCACGCCAGCAGGACGCGCACCACCTGCGCCGCGAACGAGAGCCCCACGACCAGTCCCACGGCGGCCCTGCGCCCCAGAAACTGTCGGACGGCGCCGGTCACCGCGGCCGCGGCGGCCGCCCATCGGGCCGGCAACACGGCCGCCGCGATCCGCTCGGCGAGGCGGCCGGCGAATCCCGCCAGCAGCACGACGCCGAGCAGGACGTAGACGGCGCCGGCCAGGCGCGGATCGATCGGCAGGCCATCCACCAGGACGAGTCCGGCCGCCCCCAGCGCGAGAACGGAGGCGAGACCGAGCCAGCGATCCGCGGCCGCGACGGCGACCGCGCGCCCGGTGCGCCCCGTGCGCGTCGCGAGCTCCCAGGTGCGCGCGATGTCGCCCCCGACGCCGGCCGGCAGGAAGCTCCCCAGGAAGGAGGAAACGAGGAAGAGACGCGCCCCGGACCGGACGGGCAGATCGAACCCGCTCGCGCGCACGAGCAGGAGCCAGCGCGCGGTCGCCAGCCCGCGGTCCGCAGCGGTGACCAGCGCCAGGAGCGCCCACACGGCACCGTCGATGCGGGTAACGGCCTCGACGACGCCGGCGGGATCGAGACGAGAGCCGAGCCAGGCCAGGACGAGGACCGTGACGAGCGCTCGCAGCGCCAGCGGACCGCGAGCCCGGATCATCCGCTGCCCGCGTGCGGCTTGCGCGCGACGAACTCGATGGTGGCGAACAGGTTCTTGCGGACCTTGAAGAGGAGCTCGCGCGTTCCGGTGCGTCTCGCCAGGAAGTCCATGCCCGGGAGGTTGGGAACGAACGAGACGGCGGCCAGCAGGTCACGCGCCAACCCGGTCGCGGCCCCGATGCTCTCCACCGTGGCCTGCGCCTCGAACCCGCCGTCGAGCAGCAGTTGACCCACCCGGCGCTCGGTCGTCACGAAGTTGTGCGTGTAGTCCACGTCCCAGAAGAACGTGCGCTCCTTGATGTAGTCGGGGACGACGATGAAGAGCAGACCGTTCGGCTTGAGCACCCGCCGCGCCTCGGCGACGAACTCGCGGGCCGCGTCGATGCCGGACATGTGCTCGAGCACCTGGTCGGCGTAGACGGCATCGCAACTCGCGTCGGCCGCGGCGATGGGAGGCGCCCACGCCTCGACGACGTCGAATCCCCGAGCCCGCAAGGCGTCGGCCAGCGCCGGGCTCGCCTCCACGGCCCGGTAGCGCCAGCCGGAGGACTTCGCGAGCGCCCCGAACGATCCGTGCCCCGGCCCGATCTCGAGCATCGCGGCCGGCTGCCGGGCGTGCTCCATCAGCAACCGGAGCCGGCGCTGCTCCGTGCGCTTCTTGCGCGCCTCGCCGAAGCGGGTCAGACGACGCTCGGAGAACCAGCGATAGAAATCGCCCGGCATGGTTCTCCCAACGCGCCGTCCGGGCGCGCTACCGCGGATACCTCCAGCGCCCGATCGAGTTCGCGTCGGCCGTTGCCTGCGTCACGTCGAGCCAGGAAGGCTGGGGATTGGGGCCGCAGTGACCGGCGATGATGTCGATGATGGCGACGTTCGTGCTGTTCTGCGCCGCGTCGATGGTCTGACCGGATCCGCGGTAGTAGGCGATGGCGTCGTGCGACACGTCGGGGCAGTTCCCGCGCTTGCAGTTGTAGCCCCACCGTCCGGTCTCCTGGCGCAACCGCTCGACCGCAAGCTCCATGAATCGCCAGCTCCCCCCGCGATCCTGGCAGGAGTTCCGCAGCGCGTCGGGGTGTTGCGCGGCCACCTGCTGCAGGAGGGACCGCATGTTCGGCGGATTCCCTCCCGGGCCGAAGGGACCGGCCGGCCCGGTGGGGGCGGTGCCGCCGCCGTCGTCGGCGGACGTCCGGAAGCTCACGGCATCGGACCACTCGCTGGAGAACTCGCCGGCCGCGCCGGCGGACACCGTGGCGCGGGCCTGCCAGAAGTACTGCTGGCTCGGCATCAGGTTGCCGCGCAGGTCCACGGTCGTCTCCGCGCCGCCCCGCATGCGGGTGCTGCCGGTCCTCGGGTCGTCGAAGGTCCGGCTCGTCGCCACCTGAACCTCTATCTGGACGCCGCGCGACGATATGCCGCGGACCGCTCCGTTCCGGACCCGGAAGTGCGTGCCGACGCCTACCGTGGCTCCATCGATCGGGGCCAGCGGCCGCGGCGTTGCGAGCCTGACTGCGCGTGTCCTGAACGACGCGACCTCCGACCAGGCACTCGTCACCCGGTTGCCGCCTGAGACCGCCGTAGCCATCGCGCGGGCGCGCCAGTAGTGCGTCGTCTCGTCGGCCAGGAAGACGTTCAGGGCGAGGTTCGTATCGCCCCGGCCGCGCGCATGCTCGCAGTCGGTCCCCACGATGCTCGCGAACATGTCGTCCGTCGCCACCTGAATCTCTATCTGGATACCCCCGACGCCCCCCCGGATCCGGCCCTCGACGGTCGGGTTGCCGACATTGAAGGCGGTGTCGACATCGACGCTCGCGCCCGCGATCGGCGATCGCGGCTCGGGCGGACTGAGAACGACCGCAGCCGTGCTGAACGCCGCGTCTTCCGACCAGGGACCGTAGGCTCCGTCGAAGACGGCGCGCGCCCGCCATGTGTAGCTCGCCGCCCGGGCGAGGGAGGTCGCCACCCGATAGGAGGTGGAGCCGCTGCCGCCCGGCACCGTGGCCGCCGCCTCGACGGCCGTGCGGCTGCCGCCGACCACCTTGTAGATCTCGAACTGATAATGGAAGTTCTCTTCGGCGAAGGCCGCGAGGAAGGCTTCGTCAGGCTCCGCGTTGGTCACTTCGAGCACGGGACGCACGTCCGCAATCTCGTCGCCGCCCGCCGGCGACGTGGGCGTCGGAGCGCCCGCCTTCAGATCCGTGCCCTCGCCACCGGCCGCTTCCGAATCGTGGTTCACCTGGTCGACGGACGACTCCCGGGACGATTCCGTCAGCGCGGCGGCGGCCGGCACCTCCGGGGCGCCGCCGGCCGTCGGGCCGGCGGTCGGCCGCATCGAGGGCAGGCTGCCCCCCGGACCGGTCGAGGGCAGGGACACGGTCCCGGTGTCGATCACGAGGCTGGTCGTCGTCGGGGAGCCGGCGCCGCCGCCGGCACCGGCGGGCGCCGTCCCGGAGGGGCTGAAGCCCCCGTCGATCTGCACGGTGATCCGGGGCTGGACGCTGTTCCCGGCCGGGCCGCCGGGCGACGCCGGGGCGCCCGAGTTGCCGCCGGCCGGGGTGCCCGCCGCCGGGGCCGGCGTGGGGGCGACGGGCGACGCGGACTCTTCGCTGCACCCGATCCAGGTCATCGCGACGGTGGCCGCGAATGCGCAGAGGGCGACTGTTCCCCACCTCGGCCTCACGAGCCCACCTCCGGGGCCGCGCACGCCCGAGGGCGCCCGGAGAGGCAGATCGGGTCTGCTTCGCTCACCGAACAGTGTGTCGCCAAGCGCATGACGTTGATTCTAGGGGCTCGCGCCGCAGAACGCCAACGGAGCGCCGGGCGCGGCGCCGGGAGTCTGCGCCGCACGACGCCGGCTGCGAGTGCCTCCCTCGCGCGAGCGCAGACTCCCAGCGCGCCCGCGGGGGCGCGCAAGCTCCCGGCCGGACGGGGGCCTCCTCGGGTCCCAGCTCCCGGGAGTTGACCCCGTCGAGCCGCCCCAGTATGATCTCGCGCCCTCGAAGCCGGTGGACAAGCCAGTCGGGAACCCGCTCCGCCGCGGTCGCCTCCGGCAGCCCGAGGCTCCCGCCCGCATCCTGATGCTCGCCCCGGAACCCTTCTTCGAGCCGCGGGGCACGCCCTTCAGCGAGTACCACCGCATCAAGGCCCTGAGCGAGCTCGGCTACCGCATCGACCTCGTGACCTACCCCTTCGGCCGCGACGTGGCGCTGCCCGGGCTGCGGATCTATCGCTGCCCGCGGCCGCCGCTCCTGCGCGGCGTGCGGATCGGACCGTCCGCGGCGAAGATCCTGCTCGACCTCCTCCTCACCGCCACGGCCGCGCGGCTGGCGCACGCGCGGCTCTACGATGCCGTCCACTCGCACGAAGAGGCGGGCGTGGCGGGCATCTGCCTCGCGGAGTGGCTGGGCGTGCCCCACCTGTACGACATGCACTCCAGCCTGCCGCAGCAGCTCGCCAACTTCGGGTACGACCGCTCGACCCTGGTCCGGCGGCTGTTCGAGTGGGCCGAGTCGCTGATGGTCACGCGGTCGCGTGCGATCATCACCATCTGCCAGGAGCTGCAGGACACCGCCGCGGCCCTTGGCGCCGCGGACCGCGCGTCGCTCATCGAGAACGTGATGGGAGGCGACTTCGACGACGGGGCGCCGCCGCGGACGCGGGAGATCCGGGCGCGCTACGGCATCGACGTCGACCAGCCGCTCGTGCTCTACACGGGCACGTTCGAGGCGTACCAGGGCCTCGACCTGCTGATCGAGGCGGCCGCGGCCCTCGGTCGCTCGCACCCAGGCGCGCGGGTCCTCGTCGTCGGCGGAACCCCCGCCCAGGTCGCCCTCGCGCGCGGGCGGGCCGGCGGGGCCGGGAGCAACCTCGTCTTCGCGGGTCAGCGACCGCCCGAAGAGATGCCGGGCTTCGTGGACGCGTGCGACATCCTGGTGTCGCCCCGCACGAGCGGCACCAACACGCCGCTCAAGATCTACTCGTACCTCCGCTCCGGAAGGCCCATCGTCGCCACGCGCCTGCGCACCCACACGCAGGTCCTCGACCCGCAGACCGCGCTGCTCGTCGCGCCGCGCGCCGATGCGCTCGCCGCGGGCCTCGCGCGGCTCATCGACGACCCCGGCGAGCGGGAGCGCCTGGCGACGGCCGCGCGTGCCCTCGCCTCCGCGCGCTACGGCCGCAAGGCCTACGTCACCCGGACCGCCGCCGCGTACGAACGCCTACTCGGCCGCCCCGTTCCGGCGAGCGGCGAGGGCCCCGCCCCACCAGGCCCGTGAGAGTGCTGGTCACCGGCGCCACCGGATTCACGGGCGGCCACCTGGCCCGTTCTCTCGCCCGGCAGGGACATCGCGTTCGGGGTCTCGTGCGGCCGGCCAGCCGCGATCGGGCCGCGCGGCTGAGCGAATCCGACGTGGACGTCACGCTCGGCGACCTGACCGATGCCGGCTCGCTCGCGCCGGCCTGCGCCGGCGTCGACGTCGTGTACCACATCGCGGCCACCTACCGCACCGCGGGCCAGCCGGATTCCGTGTACCGCGCGGTGAACGCGGAGGGGACTCGCGCGCTGCTCGACGCCGCGCGGCGGGCCGGCGTCACGCGCTTCGTGCACTGCAGCACGGGCGGCGTCCACGGGCACGTTGAGCGTCCGCCGGCGGACGAGGATGCCCCGCTGGCGCCCGGCGACGTCTACCAGCGGTCCAAGCTGGAGGGCGAACGCCTCGCGCGAGCCGCCGGCGAGGAGGGCGGTCTGGAGGTGGTGGTGGCGCGGCCGATCGGGATCTACGGCCCGGGCGACACCCGCTTCCTGAAGCTGTTCCGCGGCGTCGCCCGGCGCCGCTTCCCGATGCTGGGAAGCGGCCGCGTCTACTACCATCTGACCTACATCGACGACCTCGTCGAGGGGTTCCGGCTGTGCGGCGAGATGCGGGCTGCGGCCGGCCGGACGTACCTCCTGGGCGGCCCGCGCTATACGACCCTCGCGGAGCTGGTCCGGGCCATCGCGGCCGAGCTCCGGGTGCCGCCGCCCCGGTGGCGCGTGCCGGTCTGGCCGGTGTGGCTGGCCGGAGCGCTCGCCGAGGCGCTCTGCGTGCCGCTCGGCATCGAGCCGCCGCTCTACCGCCGGCGCGTCGACTTCTTCACCAAGAGCCGCGCCTTCGACACGGGGCGCGCGCGGCGCGAGCTGGGCTTCGCGCCGGCCGTCGACCTCGCCGAGGGGATTCACCGCACCGCGGCGTGGTATCGGGTACAGGGATGGCTCTAGACTCGCGGCGCCTCAACGTCGTCCAGATCTGCGACCACCTCGGTTGGCCGGGCTCGCGCATGCACGGCGTGAAGCGCCTGTTCGCCTGGATGATTCCGCGCTTCGACCCGGCGCGCTTCAACGTCAGCCTGATCAGCCTCCGCTCGCCCGACACGTCGGGGGACCGCCTGGAGGACTACGGCATCGACGTCAGCTACCTGTCGCGGTCGAAGTTCGACCCGCGCACCCTGCCGGCCCTCCTCCAAGCGCTGGACCGCCGTGGGGCGGACATCCTGCACCTCCACGGCTACGGCGCCACGACGTTCGGGCGCCTGGCGGCCGCCCGGCGCGGCTGGCCCGCGTTGCTGCACGAGCACGCGAACCTCACCGACACGCCCTGGTTCCAGAAGGTCGCCGACCGCCTGCTCGCGCCGCACACGGACCTCGCCATCGCGGTCTCGCGTTCCACGGCGGAGTTCGTGACGCGGGCGCGCCTCGTCCCCGAGGCGAGGACGCGGGTCGTCTATCTCGGCGCGCCGGTGGACGAGTTCGCGGGCGGGAGAACTCCCGAGGAGGTGCGGTCCGTCCGGTCGGCGCTCGGCCTGCCGGCCGCAGGACCGGTCGTCGGGACGATCACCCGCCTGATGCCCGCGAAGGGCAACGAGTACCTCGTGGAAGCGGCCCGGACCGTGCTCGACGAAGTGCCCGACACCCATTTCTGCATCGTCGGCGAGGGCGATCTCCGGAGCGACCTCGAGGCGCTCGCCCGGCGCCTCGGCGTCGCCGGGCGGGTGCGGTTCGCCGGCTACACGCGCGACGTCGCCGGTGCCCTCGCGGCCTTCGACGTCGTGGCGTTCCCCTCGCTGTGGGAAGGGACGCCGCTCACGGCGTTCGAGGCGCTCGCGGCCGGCCGCCCGATCGTCGCGACCGACGCCGACGGGCTGTCCGACATCCTCCACCACGACCGGGACGCGATCATCGTCCCGAAGCGGAACCCCGGAGCGCTGGCGCAGGCCCTGGTGGCGCTCCTCCGCGCTCCGGACCGGCGCGCGGAGCTGGCCGCCGCGGCCGCGGTCACCGGCGCGGCCTACGACATCGGCGTGTTCGTCCGCAAGCTGGAGCGGCTCTACGGGCTGATGGACGAGATCCGCCGGACCACGGGAAGGCGAGCCGTTGCCGAGGCGGACCTGGGATTCCTGACCGCCCTCGGGCACCCCTCGTGAGCGAGGCGGCGGCGAGGGGCCGGCGCGCCCTGTGCTAGGATCTGCGCAGCCTTGACACCCCTCTCACGCGTTCCTTCGGTCCGCCGTCCCGCGATGCTCGGCCGCCGTTCTCCCCTCCGCTCGCCGGCCTGCCGGACGCTCGCGTTGCTCGTGCTGACGCTCGTCTCGGCCGGCCGCGCCGACGCGCAGTGGAACGGGTTCGTCAACATCAACGGCTCCGTGCAGACCGACGATCGGACCGTGATGCACGGCCTCTCCGAGCCGGTATACGGCGAGACCGCCACCTACGAGGCCACGATGACCTCGCCGGGAGGCACCGTGGTCGACGCCTGGGCCGGCGTCCGCGTGTGGGGCGATCTGGGCATCGGCCTCGGGGCAACGGTCCTGAACGCGCGCGGCGCGACCTCCATCTCCGGCTCCGTCCCGTCCCCGCTGTTCCGGAACCGCCACCGCGCCGCGTCGATCGAGCGGCCGGGGCTGAACCACCAGCAGGTCGGGGTGCACCTTCCGCTCGTCTACGTGCTGCCGGTCTCGGAACGCATCCACGTCGCCGTGTCCGCCGGTCCGTCGTGGTTCCGGCTGCGCCACGACGAGCTCACCGCGGTGACCCTCGGCGGCGAGGTGGCTCCCTACACCGCTGTCGGGCTTGCCAGCTTCGACATGGTGGAGGACGAAGGCACCGGCTTCGGCTACAACGCCGGGCTCGACGTGACCTACCTGCTGATCCGCAACTTCGGGGTCGGGCTCTTCCTGCGGTACACCGGCGGCTCCGTGCAGATGGACTTCCCCGACGGCGCGAAGTCGGTGAAGGTCGGCGGAGCGCAGGGTGGCGCCGGTCTCCGTTTCCGCTTCTGACGATCAGGCGATCGTCTCGGCGAGCTCGCCGAGGGCCAGCGCGTAGGGCGCCGCGTCGACGCCGTACCGCCGGGCGACCGGCGCCTCGGCGGCGAGCGTGGCGACCGCCCGTTCGCGGAACTCCGCCTCTCCGGTGGTGCGAGCCAGGCGCAGCAGCACACCCGCCGCTTCGCAGTTCGCCGTGAACGGGCGCAGCGGCTCGCGGAGCAGCCCCACGTCGTCCGGTGCCTGCACGCGGTCGAGGAAACCGCCGCCTCCCGCGGCGTCCCACAGCCGGCGGATCGCGAAGCGCATCAGCTCCTGGGCCACGTCGAGGTACGCCTCGCGGTCGGTCAGGAAATGCAAGTCGAGAAGCGCCGCGCTCGCACGGACCTGGTCGGCGAGCAAGCCCCTGGCGCCCGGCCCGTCGCCCACGCGGTGCGCTATCCCCCCGCCGCGCTCGTAGGTGCCCGCCACCACGTGCTCGATCGCGGCGACGGCGGCATCGAGCAGCGACCCGTCGTCGAGCACCTCGGCCGCGCGCGCGAACGCGCGTGCCATCGACGCGGAGGCGTCGGCGTACACCGTGCGGTCGACGGGCGGCGGCGCCCCGCCGGCTTCCCCGCCCTCGGCAGCGAGCCCGTAGTGCGCCGGATCGCCCCGCTGACTCGCGAAGAAGCCGCCCCGAGCCACGTCCGCGAGCGTGCGGCGCACGTAATCGACGATGCCGGCCGCGCGCTCGAGGTAGCCCTCCTCCTCGCGCGCCAGGAACAGGCCGAGCACGGCCGCGTTCGCGTGGAGCAGCTTTTCCGTCGCCGGCTCGCTCCAGTCGCGTCGCGCGCAGTAGCGGAAAACGCCGCCGTCCCCGTGGTCGTAGAGCCCGCCGCGAGCGATGGCCTCCAGCGTGCGGTCGACGACGAACGCCAGAGCCGGCTCACGGGCTCGACCACGCCCGGACGCGAACGCGAGGGCGGCCGCGTGCACGCGCTTCGGGCCACGCCCGA
>JAPOYG010000114.1 GCA_026706755.1 Acidobacteriota bacterium | reverse complement strand
GCCGCGAGGTCGGCCCGGGCGATGCGGTCCATCTGCTCCGTGTTGGTGGCGGTGACGTCGTTCGCGGCGGGGCCGTCGTGGAGGACGGCGGCGCGGACGAGGGTCCAGTCGAGGGTGCTGTCCCGCACCAGCGCTTCCTGCGCGGTGTGATCCGCGAGTATGTTGCGCAGCAGCGTGCCGAACATCACGCGGGCCAGCAGCGAGACCTGATTCCAGCTCTCGCCCACTCCGGCCGCCGACAGGACGACCAGGCGCTCGACCGCGTGGCGGGTCATGCCGTCCACCACGTGACTCGTCCCGGTGGCGAGCGTCGTCCCGTCGCGGAGGCCCGTGCTGCCCAGCGCCACGATCGCCGCATCGTGGCCGGGGATCGCGTCCGCGACCGCGGTGGCATCCAGGACGTTGCCCTGCGCGACGCACAGGCCGGCCGCCCGCTCGATCTTGTGCGGCGAGCGCGTGAAGGCGGTGACCTCATGTCCCTGATCGAGTGCGATCCGGCAGACGTGCCGCCCCGTCTTGCCCGTTGCCCCGAAGACGATCAGCTTCACGGCGGTACTCTCCCTCTCGATCGGCCGACGCGTCGTGCGGCGCGGTAGACCCGGCAGACTCCCGATGGCCCGTCGCGGCGCGCTGCCTCAGGCCGACGCCGGCCCCTCCCGTCCGCCGTACTGCCGCTCGTAGTAGGCGCGGTGAGGGCTCCCCTCCGTGATGGGACGCCACCAGGCATCGTTCCGCACGTACCAGTCGACGGTGGCGGCGAGGCCGTCGTCGAACGCCGTCCGCGGCTCCCAGCCGAGCGCGCGCAGCTTCGCGGTGTCGAGCGCGTAGCGGCGGTCGTGGCCGGGGCGGTCCGCCACCGGCGCGATGAGCGACGCCGGCCGGTCGAGGGCGCGCAGGATGCGGTGCGTCAGGTCGAGGTTGGTGGTCCTGTTGCCGCCACCGACGTTGTAGGCGTCGCCGCGGCGGCCGCGCTCGATCAGCAGGTCGATGGCGCGGCAGTGGTCGTCGACGTGCAGCCAGTCGCGCACGTGCAGGCCGTCGCCGTAGAGGGGCAGCGGCCGCCGCCCGATGGCGTTGGTTACGAAGAGCGGGATGAGCTTCTCCGGGTGCTGCCGCGGCCCGTAGTTGTTCGACGCGCGCGTGATGACCACCGGCACGCCGTAGGTGGCCCAGTAGCTGTAGGCCAGCCGGTCCGCCGCGGCCTTGCTGGCCGCGTAGGGGTTGCGGGGCCGCAGCTCGTCCGTCTCCCGGCTCGAACCCCTGGCGACGCTCCCGTAGACCTCGTCGGTCGAGATCTGGACGAAGCAGCGCAGACGGGCCGCCTCGCGCGCTGCGTTGAGAAGCACGAACGTGCCGAAGACGTCCGTCTGCACGAAGGCGCCGGCGCTCTCCAGGGAGCGGTCGACGTGCGTCTCGGCCGCGAAGTGGACGACGATCTCCGCCGCCCGCACGAGCGGCCCCGCCACGGCGGCGTCCGTGATGTCGCCGTGCACGAAGCGGTGGCGCGGATGGTCGTCGAGGTCGGTCAGGTTCTCTCGCCGCCCGGCGTAGGTCAGCGCGTCCAGGGTGGTGATGCGCCAGTCCGCGTGCGCGCCGAGCGCGTGGTGGACGAAGTTGCTCCCGATGAAGCCGGCACCGCCCGTGACGACGACCTCAACCATCCTTCCGAACCGTCCTTCTCAACCGTCCTTCTCAACCGTCCTTGCGCGCCCAGTCGTAGGGGAGCGTGCCGTGCGGCGCCACGCGCAACTCGTCGGGGTCTTCGTAGCGGTAGGGCTCCGAGGGTACGTTGACCACCAGCGACGGCTCGAGGCCGATGCACTTCCAGCCGTGGTGGACCAGGTTGGGGATGCGCACCAGCATCGGGTTCTGCGTGCCGAGAAAGAACTCGTTGATGCGGCCGCGGGTGGGCGACCCCTCGCGCCGGTCCATCAGCACCAGCTTGATCATCCCCGCCACGCACGCGAAGTGGTCCACCTGCCGCTCGTGGTAGTGCCAGGCCTTGACCACGCCGGGGTAGGTGGCCGAGACGTAGACCTGCCCGAAGCGCTCGAAGAAGGGGTCGTCGGCGCGCAGGATCTCCATCAGCCAGCCGCGCTCGTCCGGGATCAGACGCAGCTTCTTCGTCGTGACGCCGTCGATCGGCTCCGTCGTCGGTTGCTCGTAGTGGGCGGCCTCGGCCACGTGCGCTTCCCCTGCCTCGCTGCTTCCCGGCTCGCTGCGCCCCCGCCGGTCACTGGACAGGCTTCGGCCGCTGGCTCTGCCCCGGGGCCGCTCCCCCGCTCGTCAGGGGAGGCTCACCTCGGAGCGGTCGCCCAGCATGAAGCGGAGCGCCCGCGGCTTCCCCGGCTGCCGCGCGATGGTGACGTTGCGCCCGATCAGGCTGTCGGTGACGCGGCCGGCGAGCCCCTGGATGCGGCTCCCCTCCATCACGATGCTGTGCTCGACCTCCGAGCCGCTGATCTCCACGTCGCGCATGATGGCCGTGAAGGGGCCGACGTAGGCGTCGCTGATGCGCGCGCCATGCCCGATGATCACCGGGCCGCGCACCACGGAACGGGTGACGACGGCTCCCGGCTCGACGGCCACCTTGCCCTCCAGGCGCGAGGCGTCGTCCACCTCGCCCTCGATGCGCCGGGGCAGGCTGTCGAGGATGAGTCGGTTGGCCTCCAGCATGTCCTCCAGGTGCCCGGTGTCCTTCCACCAGCCGTCGACCACGTGCCGCCGCACCTCGAGCCCGCGGTCGATGAGGTCCTGGATGGCGTCGGTGATCTCCAGCTCGCCGCGCGCGCTCGGCCGGATGCGCTTCACGGAGTCGAAGACGTCCGGGCCGAACATGTAGACGCCCACCAGGGCCAGGTTGCTCTTCGGGGAGGCGGGCTTCTCGACCAGGCGCACGACGCGCTCGCCCTCGGTCTCGGCCACCCCGTAGAGCTCCGGCTGCGCCACCGGGGTCAGCAGGATCTGCGCCGCCGGGCGCGTCGCCGCGAACTCCTCCACCAGCGGCACGATGCCGTGCGCCAGCAGGTTGTCGCCCAGGTACATGACGAACGGCTCGCGGCCGAGAAAGGGCTCGGCGATCAGCACCGCGTGGGCCAGCCCGCGGGGCGCGTCCTGCGGAAGGTAGGTGACGCGCACGTCCCACGCGGAGCCGTCCCCGACCGCCGCCTCGATCTCCGCCCGCGTGTCGCCGACCACGATGCCGATGTCGCGGATCCCGGCCGCGGCGAGCGTCTCGATGCCGTAGAACAGCACCGGCTTGTTCGCCACCGGGACGAGCTGCTTGGCGCTCGTGTAGGTCAGCGGCCGGAGGCGCGTGCCGCGGCCGCCGCTGAGGATCAGTCCCTTCATGTCGCCGGAGGCCGGCCGTGCGGCCCGCGGCATTCTAACCGGCCCGCCCTACCGCGGGCAGCCGCTCACGGGTTGCCGAACACTCGCTCGACGAGTTCCCGCTTCGCCCGGTCGAGCGGCTCATCCGGGAAGAGCTCGTCGTGCACGGCTATCGCTTCCGCAGGCGAGGCGAGCCCGAGCTCGGCTACCAGCACGGCGATGTCCTGCTCGTCCTTCGTCCGTCCTGCCTGGAGCTTCATCGCTAGCAGGTGTCGCGGCGACGCTCCCGTCACCGTGAGGTGCTCCGACGCGTACAGCGTCCGCGGGCTGCCGTCCTTCGTCCGCGGGATCGCTGTCGGTGCCTGCTCGTTCAGCCAACTGTCAGGCAGCCCGCGCCTGCGGCCGACCGTCCGCACGGCTTCCAGGAGCGCGGAGTGGCCCTTTTCGACCCGCGCGTCGATGTCGGCCGTCGTACGCTCGCGGGCGTACGCCAGGCTCATGGCCGCGCTGCCGATGACGTAGATCTGCGCCCGGGCTCGCCGGAACTGCAGTTCCCGGTCGACTTCCTCGAGCAGCTCGACAGGCGTGTCCCGGTCAAGGGAGCCATGCACAGCGCTCGCCTCCCCGGCGGTCCAGGTCTCGGGGATCCGGGATCGCGCCGTGCCGGAGGAACGCCGGCGGCGAGTACCAGACGGACTCCAGCCGCGCCTGCCGCGTGTTGGCCAGGACCCAGGTGGGCTCCAGAAACCGCTCCGGCTCGTCCACCCACTCCGGCGTCGGGTGGCCGTGGAGCCACGCGACGTGCTCCACCATGGCGGCGATCAACGCGTCCCACCGCGTGTCGGTCAGCGGCACGCGCCGCGCGAGCTCCTCCCGCTGCCGCTCCGGGCTCAGGGCGTGGAAGCGCCGCGGCAGGTCGTGGACGATCGCCCGTCCGATGTCGTCGTCGCTCCAGCCTTCCCGCACGCCTTCGACGTAACCCGGCAGGGAGAACTCCAGCGACCACCGGTTGCTCCGAGGGTCGTCGCGAGGCTCGCCGGGGAGTCTCGGGTAGCCCCGCAGCGCCGGGTCGTCGCCTCGCCGCGTCTCGCTCCGTCCGTCCGGCCACGTCCGGGTCACGGAGCGCGTCGTCAGGTTCTCGCGGTCCGTCACGCCGTTGGGCCATTCGGCGATGCTGAAGCGGTCGTCGCTCACGTCGCGGTGGACGTAGGGCTTGCCCCGCGCAAAGCACGCCGCTTCGCGGACACCTGACGTCTTCATCGCACCAACGTAGACACCTGAGGCTATGCCCGTCAAGCCATGCCGGCGCCGCCAGACGCGCCGCGGGGGCGGTCCCCTCGTGCCGCTGGCAGCGAGAAAACCGCTTGCGGCCGGCTGCCGCGAGGTGTATGTTCGAAGGACAGGACGGAGCCCTTGAGGCACCGGCCGGAAGGGAGGTCACCATGGACGCTCCGCCGGACGATGCAGGCCTCCGTCGCGGTGGTCGCGCCCCGGCGCGATCGCCGCGGGCGGAGGTGGCCCGACGCGCTGCCGACGTGGCGTAGAACCAGAGGGACCCGCGGCGGCCGTGGCCATGGCGCCACGCAGCCGATCCCGCAGTCCACCGAGCCCACCGGGCGTCCTTGAGCCACCGAGGCCGCGCCTCCTCGCCCACCACCTGACGTGACGAAGCGGCGCACGCTCTACCTCGCCAATCCCTACGGCTTCTCGGCGCAGCAGCGCGAAGGTCCGCTGGCGGCGCTCGTCCGTGCGCTCGAGCAGGCGGGCGCCGAGGTCTGGGAGCCGTTCGCGCGGACCGCCGCCATCGACACGGCGCGGGCGGACTGGGCCTACCGCGTGGGGCAGGCGGATCTGCGCGACGTGCGCGAGGCCGACGGGATCTTCGCCGTGGTCAACGGCTGCCCGCCCGACGAGGGGGTGATGGTCGAGCTCGGCATGGCCATCGCCTGGGGCAAGCCGACCTTCCTGTTCCGCGACGACTTCCGCCGCTCGGCGGACACCGACCGCTACCCGCTCAACCTGATGCTCTTCACCGGCCTCCCGGCCGAGGGCTGGGAGGCCTACTGGTACACGTCGGTCGAAGAAATCCCCAACCCCGACAAGGCGCTTGCCCGTTGGCTCGTGGACGAGTCGCCATCCTGACGGGGCCCGACAGCCCCGCTCCGCCCGGCTGCGCAGCCTGCAACCCATGGGTGCCGCGACGCCGTCCAACGCGCCGTGGGTGCCGGCGGGCGGACGAAGCGTTGTTACAGGAGCGGGGGACGAGGGGCGCGCGGGCGCGCCACGCCCCCCGGGGGCGGGGGACGCGGCGGCGTCGGGTCGCGGCTAGTTGGGGATCACCCCCGGCACTTCGTTGCCGGCGATCCAGACCGACTGCCGGGTCCGGCTGTTGCTGATGTCGTCGGCCGGGTTGCCGGAGTAGACGACGAAGTCGGCCCAGTTGCCGGCCGCGAGCGTGCCGACGCCCTCGAGCCCGAGGCACGCCGCGGCGTCGCCGGTGGAGGCGACGATGGCCTGCATCGGGGTCAGGCCCGACTCGACCATCAGGTCGAGCTCGCCGTGCTCGAAGTAGCCCTGGAAGCGGCCCGCGGGACCGGTGTCGGTGCCCATCGCAATGCGCACGCCGGCGTCGGAGAGCGCCTTGAGGTTGGCCTTCGCCACCTCGAGCTGCGCCTTGTAGGTCTGCGCGCTCTCGCTGTTCCGGATGCGCTCCTGGTACTCCGGCGCCTGGAGCTGCATCAGCACGCCCGGATCGGCCTCGTTGGTGAAGAACGGGTCGTCGAACCAGTCCGGCCGCGACTCGTAGACGTAGGTCGAGACCTCGCGCATCAGCGTCGGGCAGTAGCAGACGCCGCTCTCGGTGAGCATGGCGATGAGCTCGTCGTCCACCTCGGTGTCGCGCACGCTGTGGGCGAGGAAGTCCGCCCCGGCCTCGAGCAGCCCCTTGGCGTCCTCCAGGTAGTAGAGGTGCGCCGTCAGCATCAGGTCGCGGGCGTGCGACGCCTCGATGACCGCCTGGTAGACGTTGGGCCGCATCTTGCGGGTGGCGCCCAGGTTGTCGTCGACCCGGATCTTGATGAAGTCGACGTTCATGTCGGCCAGCTCGTTCACCCGCTCGGTCGCGTCGTCCGGCTGGTCGGCGGTGATGACCGGCCCGCTGAGCCGCAGCCGAGCGCGGTCGAGGTCGAGGCCCTCGGCGTCGCGGACGGCGACCCCCTCGGGGCCGCCGCCGCCGAGGCTGGCTACCGTCGTCACGCCGTAGCGCGCGTAGAGCCCGAGCTGGTACAGGATGTGCGCTTCGGTGTAGAAGGACGGGTCGGACTCAAGGCCGCGCACGTCGTTGACGTGGCCGTGGGCGTTGATCAGGCCCGGCGTCACCGTCATGCCGGTGAGATCGACGACCTCCGCATCCGCCGGCGCCATGACCGCGTCGCTCCCGCCGACCGCCTCGATGCGCCCGTCGCGGACCACCATCGTCCCGTTCTCGATCAGCTCGCCGTCACCGACGATCAGGCGCGCGCCGGTGAAGGCGCTCAGTCCGGGTGTCAGAACGACCGGCTCGGGCTCGGGCGCGCAGGCGCCCGCCACCGTCGTGATCAGCGCCAGAACGATCCATCTGCTCCTCATCGCGGTCTCCCCCCAGGACGCAGGCGCCAGCGGAGCGGGGCCGTCAGTCCTGATTGCCGCCGCTGTCCTGCATCTCTTCCAGCACCTCGCCGAGTTGCTCGATCTCCTGGCCGTAGCGCGCCCAGTCGCCGTCCCGCTGGGCACGCAACGCCCGGGAGTAGTGGCCCTGCGCCCGCTCGGCCAGCCCGCCCGTCACGGTGACCGCTGCCGCCGGTAGCGGAACGGACGTCGCCGCGTCGGCTACCAGCGTCGGGACGGACGGGGCCAGCCGGTCGGACGGCCCGGCGAACAGGCGGTTCAAGGCCTGGTCGAGCGTCTCCTCCATGACGATCTGATTCTGGTACGCGACGACGACCCGCTTCAGCTCGGGAATGCGGCCCCCCGACGCCCGCAGGTACAGGGGGCGGATGTAGAGCAGGGCCTCCTCGATGGGGATGACCAGCAGCGTGCCCTGGATGACCTCCGAGCCCTGCTGGTTCCAGAGCGTGATCTGGGGCGAGATCTCCTGGTCCTGGTTGATCCGCGCGACGACCTGCGACGGCCCGAACACCAGCTTCTGCTTCGGGAACTGGAAAACGAGCATCTTGCCGTAGTTCTCGCCGTCGCTGCGCGCCACCATCCACGCGGCCAGGTTGTTCTTGCCGCGCGGCGTGAAGGGCAGCATCTGGATGAACTCCGCGCGCTCCTCCCCCGGCAGCCGCATGATGGTGTAGTACGGCTCCATCTGCTCGTTGTCGATGACCGGCACCTCCCACTCGTCCTCCCGGTTGTAGAAGACGCTCGGGTTGGTCATGTGGAAGGTCGAGTACATCGCCGTCTGCAGGGAGAAGATGCCCTCCGGGTAGCGGATGTGCTGCTGCAGCGTCTCCGGCATCTCGTCGAGGGGCTTCAGCAGGCCGGGGAAGATCTTGCCGAGCGTCGTGCCGATGGGGTCGTCCGGCTCCGCGAGGTAGAACGTCGTCGTGCCGTTGTAGGCGTCGATGACGATCTTGACCGAGTTGCGGATGTAGTTGATGCCGTTCGTGACCGGCGTGGAGTACGGGTAGCGGTCGGAGACCGTGTAGGCGTCCCGCATCCAGTAGAGCCGGCCGTCGGCAATCACCAGGTAGGGGTCGGCGTCGTAGCGCAGGAACGGCGCGATGGTCGCCACCCGGTCCGAGATGTTGCGGTGGTAGATCAGCCGGCTCTCGGCGTCGAGCTGGCCGCTGACGAGGATCTCGTAGGAGCGGAAGCGCAGGCTGAACAGCAGCCGGCGGAACAGGCTGCCGATCTCGACGCCGCCGGTGCCGTCGTAGCGCGTCGAGACGTTGTCCTCGCCCTCCGGGTAGTGGAACTCGTCGGTGCCGGTGTTGACCAGCACGTAGTCGTTCGACAGCTCGCCGAAATAGATGCTCGGCTGCTCGACGGCCAGGTCGGTCTCGGAGCGCGGCGGCAGGTCCTGGATGAACAGCACCGGCAGGCCTTCCTGCGTCACCTGGTTGACCGGGCCGAGCGCTACGCCGAAGCCGTGCGTGTACTGCAGCCTCTCGTTGACCCAGGAGCGGTTCGGCAGGCTGTCCGAGTTGAGCTCGCGGCTCGAGAGCATCGTCTGGCGGTACTCGCCGTCGACCACGTAGCGGTCGTTGTCCACCGAGGCGAATTCGTAGTAGGTGCGGATCTCCTGGATCTGGCCGAACGTGTCGAGCAGGGGCTGGTGGTCCCACAACCGCACGTTGTTGATGGTCTCGGCGTTGTCCTCGATGTCCTGGAGCGTCAGCAGGGCGTCGCCCGAGACCGCCCGCTCCTCGACCACGTCGAGGTCGAAGGCCTGCCGCGTGGCGGCGATGTTGTGGACCAGGTAGGGCGCCTCGCGCTGCTGCTCGTCGGGGGTGACGACGAGCTGCTGGAGGCCCGTCGCCGCTCCGCCTCCGCCGATCCAGACCAGGAGGTAGGCGCCGACGCCGGCCGCCACCGGCCAGTTGGCCCGCGTGAACGCCGCGTACGCAGCGGCGGCCGCGCCGAGCCCCGCGACCACCAGCATCCCCTGCAGGACGTAGAGCCGCAGGTTGACGTCGACGAACGAGGCGCCGAAGACGATGCCCGACGGCGTCGTCAGCAGGCGCGGGATGTCGAGGTAGGCGCCCCAGGCCAGCAGCGCGAACGCGCCCGCCCCGAGGAGCAGCAGGTGCTGCCGGGCCTTGAGATCGATGGAGAAGCCCTCCGGCCCCACGCTGAGCCGGCCGCCGCCGACGTAGGCGGCGACGGAGCCGATCGCGGCCAGCACCACCAGGGCGAAGCAGATGTAGCGGGCGATGTCGAGGAACGGCAGCGTGAAGACGAAGAACGCGACGTCGTAGCCGAAGAGGGGATCCGCCTGCCCGAACGGTGTCGGCTCCAGGAAGCGGAGTATCGCCAGCCACTGGCTGGAGGCGACGACCCCCAGGAAGAAGGCCAGGAGCGCCGAGACGAGGATGGCCACGAGCCCGAAATGGCGCGGCTCGAGCACGATCGGCTGCAGGTCGCCGCCCCCGGGGAAGAGCACGTAGGGGCTGGTGAACCCGCGCAGGGCGATCCGCAGGTTGCCCAGCAGGAACAGGAACGCGGGCACGAACACCGCGGCGCCGATCAGTGCCTTGGCGGCCAGCGTCTTCAGGAACACGCTCTGGTAGCCGGTCTCGCCGAACCAGAGCCACTCCGTGTAGAGCTCGGCCAGTGACGGGAGCGCCACGACGAGCAGCAACGCGATCAACGCGTAGACGAGTCTGATGGGCATCGTATCGCCTCGATTCCGAGGGGCGCCGCCCTGCACGAGGCGGCGTACTCGAACATTATGTGAGCCCGTCTGCCAGTGCAACCCGAGAATCGACGCGTGTAGACTCTCGGACGCCGGGCGCGCCCGGGATGCGCCCTGGTGCCGCCCCCGCAGCCGGCCGGAGCGGGGCCGCGCGATCCGGGCCGGCGGAGGTCACATGCCGCTCACGATCGGGGCTGCCGCGCCCGACTTCGAGCTCGACAGCCATCTCGGCCGCAAGGTCCGGCTGTCGAGCTTCCGCGGCCGCAAGAACGTCGTCATCGCGTTCCACCCCCTGGCCTGGACGCCGGTCTGCGCCCGCCAGATGACCGGCTACGAGGCGGAGCGCGACTGGTTCGCGGACCGCGACACGGTCCTCGTCGGGGTCAGCGTCGACGCCGTGCCGTCGAAGGTCGAGTGGGCGAAGAGCCTCGGCGGCATCTCCTACGACCTCGTCAGCGACTTCCATCCGCACGGCGCGGTGTCGGAGGCCTACGGGGTCGCGCGGGAGGGCGGCATCTCCGAGCGGGCCGTCTTCGTCGTCGACAAGACCGGCGCCATCGCGTTCGCCAAGGTCTACGACATCCCGACCCTGCCCGACAACGCGGAGGTGCGCCAGGCGATCGAGCG
>JAPOYG010000681.1 GCA_026706755.1 Acidobacteriota bacterium | reverse complement strand
CGCAGACCGGCGAGCAGCGCTGGGAAGTGAGCACCGGCGACTACACGACGGGGCTCGGTCACACGCACCCCGCGCTCATCGCCGACGGCAAGGTGATCATGGGCTTCGCGGGCGGCGACCGGAGCGCCCGCGGGGCCGTGGTGGCCCACGATACCGAGACCGGCGAGCGCCTCTGGATCACCTACACCGTGCCGCGGGAGGGCGAGCCGGGCTACGAGACCTGGAGCGAGAACGAGATCCCGCCGCTCGGCGGCCTCACCTGGAACACCATCAGCTACGACCCCGAGCTGGGCCTCGTCTACCTGGGCACGGGACAGCCGACGCCGTGGTCGTCCACCCTGCGCGGCCCCGGCGACGCCCTCTACACCAACTGCATCCTGGCCCTCGACATCGAGACCGGCGAGATCGAGTGGTACTTCCAGGTGGTGCCGGCCGACAACTGGGACCTCGACGCAACGCACGAGAGCATGCTCGTCGACCTCGTCATCGGCGGCGTCGAGCACAAGGCGCTCATCGAGACGAGCAAGATCGGTTGGGGCATCGTCCTCGACCGCGAGACCGGCCGCTTCCTGAGCGCGTTCCGGACCGCCTACGACAACCTCATCACCGGCTGGACCGACAGCGGAAGCCCCATCTTCAACCCGGAGCTCATCCCGACGATGGACGACGTCGACTCCGACCGCGTCTTCGAGGTCTGCCCGCACTACCACGGCGCGCGCAACCTGAACTCGCCGAGCTACAGCGCCGAGACCGGCCTCTACTACGTCGGCATCAACAACAGTTGCATGGACGTCTCGTTCGTCTCCGAGGAGTACCGGCCGGGCCGGCTCTACAGCGGGCTCGCGGCGCGGGTCAAGATGGTCCCCGGCTACGACTACGTCGGCGAGTTCGTGGCCTTCGACCCGGTCACCGGCCGCCGGGCCTGGGAGTACCGTCCGGAGAGCGGCGCCGCCATGACCGCCGCGGCCCTCGCCACGAGCGGCGGCATCGTCTTCGGAGGCACCGCGGACCGGCGCTTCTTCGCGCTCGACGCAGAGAGCGGCGAGCTCCTGTGGGAGCGGCGCCTCAACGGCGACATCTCGGGCGCCCCGGTTACCTTCGAGGTCGGCGGGCGGCAGTACATCGCGGTCGGCGCCGGCGGCCGCATCGGCCAGACGACCTCCTACGCGCGCTTCACTGGCACGACGCTCCCGCAGGGCACCGGCGTCATGTGGGTTTTTGCGCTACCCGAATAGGCGGCCGTACCTGGCAGGTGTCGCCAGGGCGCCGAGAGCAGGCCGCCGGGATGTGACCATTCGGCTGGAGTCGCAGGAGAACGACCGATGAGAACACGCACGCTCTTGACCTGCACGCTCGTCGCGGCGCTGGCGCTGGCGGCGCCGGCGTTCGGACAGGACTACACGCCTCCACGGACGCCGGACGGGCAGCCCGACATATCGGGCATCTGGACGAGCTTCGACTCGACGCCCTTCGAGACGCCGGGCCCCGAGGTGTGGGCGGGCCTGAAGGCCCTGGCCGCCTGGTTCCCCGGCATCGACAACAGCGGCATGAGAGGCCCCGGCGTCGGTCCTTCCGGCGACTTCTCGCCCGGGGAAGTCGATGCCAAGAGCAACGAGCGCCGGCGGTCGATGGTCGTGGACCCGCCCAGCGGAGTGGTGTCCATCCTCCCCGCGGCGGCGGCGGTCCGGGACGAGAACCTGCGGCTCCTCGCCGACCACTGGGTGCACAACACCCCGTGGGAGCGCTGCATCACGCGCGGGGTGCCGGGGGCGATGTTCCCGACCTACAACACCGGCCACCTGATTCTGCAGACGCCGGGATACGTGGTGATCTCCTCGGAGATGATCCACGTCTCGCGCATCATTCCGCTGGACGACCGGCCGGAGCTGCCGTCGGGCATCCGCCAGTGGGACGGCGTGTCCCGGGGCCGCTGGGAGGGCGACACCCTGGTGGTGGAGGTCACGCACTACAACACGCAGGGGACCGTCGGCACGAACGTGGCCACCGGCCGCATCCGGGGCATCCCGCAGAGCGAGGCCACGCACGTGACCGAGCGCTTCATCCCGGTCGACGAGAACACGATGCTCTACCGCGTGACAGTCGAGGATCCCAATGCCTTCGGGGAGCCGTGGACCGTCGAGCTGCCCATGAACCGCTCGCCGGACTACCACATCCTCGAGTACACGTGCCACGAGGGCAACTACGGCCTCGAGAACACGCTGCGGGGCGGCCGGGCCGACGACGCGAAAGCCGGCCGCTGAGCGCGCGTCGCTCCGGCCCGCCGGCGCGGCCCTGGGGTGCTCCCGCGACGCCGCGGCGTTGGGGCGAGGAACGAAATGGCTCAGAAGCGGTACTTGAGATTGACCGTCAGCGCCCGATAGCCGCTACCGGAGAACTCCAGCTCGTTGTTGAACGGCGTGACACCGTCGGCGAGCACCCCCGCGTGGCTGCGGACGACGTCGTACACGGCCTCGTGATCGACGTCGTCGAACCGTGCCCAGCGTAGCGCGACGCCGAGGGACGTGCGCCCGCTCAGCGCGTAGTCGACGCCCACCAGCGCCTGGTAGCCGAAGACGGTCTCGCCCGCGTACGTGTCCAGGATGCTGGCCGTCCCCGCGGCGGCGCGCTTGGCTGCGTCGGGCCAGTCCAGATCGAATTCGATCTGCAGGTACTCCGCTTCCGGCTTGCGGATGAACTGCAGGTAGTAGTTCAGGTCGATGGCGGCCAGGCCGATGCCGGCCCCGGCGAACGGAGTCCAGCGGGAGTCGTTGCGAAAGTCGTAGTACGCGTTGGCGAACACTTGGTGCAGCTTGTACTCCCCGATCCACTCGTAGGGCGGCTGTTCCGTACTCCACTCCGAGGTCTTGCTCAAGGCCGCCGCGCTCGTCGTGTTGCCGATCGGAGACTCGGCGCTTCCGGGCGAGGCGTTGAGGTACTCCATCTCGAACCGCAGTCCGCCGATCGCGTAGCCGACCATGGCGCCGCCGACCGGTCCGGCACCGGGGTCAAACTCGGTGGACCTGGCTCCCGGCGTGTTGTCGCGGCAGGCCGGGTCGTCGACGGGGGGGCTGACCGAGGGCGGGTACAGCAGTCTGTCACAGCGCGTCGGGTGGTTGACGTAGGTACGAACGGCGGTCAGGGCGGTGGGCAACGCGACACCCATCTGCAGACCTGCGTAGAGGCCATCACGCTCGCTCTGGGCGTCGGCCGCATCGGGAAGTGATGCCAGGGCAATGCACAGGGCGGTGACGAACGCGCCGCGTGAGCAACAGCGAGAGCACAAGGGATATCCCACGGTTCACCTTGATAGGGCCGCGCTCGCGGAGCTCGCCGGCGCGAGCGAGCCGTCATTGGATGGCAGCTTCGAAACGGTCACCGTCTCGGAGTGCGGTGACCGCCATCGAGCCGGCGGCTGGCAGCCTCCACGAGGAAAGACGCGCGAAGGTCGCGAACGAAACAGTCGGATCGCACCAGGGAGGGCTGGTCATCGGGACCTCAGCAATCTGCCGTTCGCGAAGCTGAACACGTGAACGGTTCCGTCCGCTGAACGGGCGATCCAGTCCCCGTCCTCGTTACCGTCGATGTACGAGCCCTCGAGCACCACGAGGTTCCCCTCGCGGATGGTCCAGTGGCCGTGCCGTTTGCCGTTCCTGTAGGAGCCTTCCTGGACGCTTCCGTCTGCCGAACGGATGGTCCAGCCGCCGTGTTCCTCGCCCCCGAGGTACCGCCCTTCGCTCGCCGTGCCGTGCTCGTTGAGCTCGACCCAGTTGCCGTGCCGCTTGCCGTCGACGAGGCGTCCCGTCCCCGTGCTCTGTTTCCCGTCCCAGCTCCAGGTGAGGGTTCCCGTTCCCTGAGCCCGGCCGCCAGCGCACCCTCCGCTCCAGGTCGCGGTCGCGGCGCCTGCCTGGAGCGACACGTTCCAGACGTGGCAGCCCCGCCGGCCGGCCACTTCCATCCAGCACCCGGTGCCGGCCGGCTTGCCGGCGCAGGTTTCCTCACCGCGGACGTTGCCGGCCGCGGACGCAAGGAGCGCTGCTGCTGCAATTGCGGCTCGAAGCCAAGGCCGCCTGAGCGGATCAGTCCGTCGCGAGATCTCGAGCATCGTGGTAGCGCCCTTCCCACGCGGTCACGACACAGCCGGTCGGCAATCATCGGTTGCGGGGCGCGCCCGATATGAACGCGTGTGTACTTGTTATGACGCGCGAAGGCCGCGAACGAAACAGCCGGATCGCAGCAAGGAGGTCGCGACAGCCGAGGCGGGAGAGACGGGTCGGGCGCATGCCATAATCGCGAGCAAGTCGTAGTCGAGGGCCAGCAAGGGTCACGCCGCGAGCGAGACTCGACCACTACGGAACGGCCAGTGCGGCAGATCGGTGCAGCTACGGGACATGGCGTGGAGTCGACGGCCCTCGCGGAGTGCGACGCTGCGGACGGCGCCCGCCACCGGCGCGCGGACCGCCGGTGCGGCGCGTGGGTCTGCGTCCGGTAGTTCGACCTCGGAGCGGCGCCTGCTGGAGCGGGCGCGGCGGGGAAGCCATCCGGCGGTCGACGCACTGTTCGAGCGGTACCGGTCCTGGCTACGCCGCTGGGCGCGCGGCCGCCTCCCGGGCCGGGCGCGCGGGGCCATCGACACCAGCGATCTGGTCCAGGAGACGCTGCATCGTACGTTCGCGCATCTGACGTCCTTCAAGTCCGGTCAGGCCCGGGCCTTGCGGGCCTACCTCCGGCGCGCCGTCGAGAACCGGATCCGGGACGAGTTGCGGCGTGCGACGTACCGCCAGGGCATCATCCTGCCGGACGGCACGGTCCCGACCTCGGACGCCGCTCCCCAGCATCGGCAACTCGTCGACGACGAGACCTGGAGGCGTTACCTCGCCGCCGTGAAGCGCCTGTCCGACCGCGACCGCCGCCTGATCGTGGGCCGCGCGGAAATGGGATACAACAGTGCGCAACTCGCGTGCCTCGAACGCCTGTCGAGCCCGGCCGTCGCGCGCGTGATGCTGCGGCGGGCAATGCTGCGGCTGAGCGCCCTGCTGGCGGATGGCTAGCGACGATCGCGACGATCTCCTCTCGGAAACGGCCGACGCCGTCGCCTGGAACCGCGAGGTGCACTGGGACCGGTGTGCCGGGCGGTCCACGCCCGCCGGTCGCCGGACGCTCGACAGCCTGCGCGCGCTGGCCCCGGTCTTCGCGGCAGCCGATGTCGCGGGACGGGAGCCGGCAGCGTCGGGGCGGGCCGCCGCCGACCGTGTTACCGAGGGCGTCGTCCACCGCCTCGTCGCCGTGCTCATGACCGTCGCCGCGCTGGAGCTGGCGGCGGCGCTCGTGCTGCTCCCGTGGCGATGGGGCGACTACCATCGGGTGCACGGCGATGTCGCCGTCTACCTGACAATCCTGCTCGGCGGCCACGGCGCGAGCGCCGCCCTGCTGCTGTTCGCCGGTCGTCGCGACCGGCGAACGTGGTTGCTGGGAGGCTACTTCCTCCTCCGCGCCACCGCCGCGCCGCTGCACATGCTCCCGGCCTTCCTGGGACATATGCCGCCGGCCCACCTGTTGCAGGCTTCCCTCTGGGAGATGCCGCGGCCGACGATGGCCTTGCTGCACCTCGGCGCATTCCTGGCGCTCGCGATCGCGCCCGCGTTCCTGTGGGCGTTCGCGAGAGAGTGCCCCCGGGTTCGTCGGCGCACCCGGCTCGACGACCTGGCGCGCCTGATGGTCCCGGTCAGCGTGGCTGTCAACGGCATCCTCTGGGCCGCCGCGGCGTCCGCGTACGTGGCCGGGCTGGTCGACGAGGCGGTCGGCGCCGCGCTGTACGTGCCGGCTCTCGATGCCGCCATCGCCACCTCGAATGTGATGTCGCTGGCCGCCGTGGTGGTCGTCGCCCTGCGCGCGCGCACGGCGCCGGCCGCCGAGGTAAGGCGCGTCGTCCTGTTCAGCCTCGGCCTGCTGGTGTGGATGGGAATGGCGACGGCCTACGACCTCGCCGAAGCGCTCTCTCCCGGGTTCTGGCTGTCGAACTACGAATCGGGCTCGGTTCTGGGGCTGATGCAGCCGATGCGCTTCCCCGGGATGGTGCTGCTGTGGTACGCCGTGCTCGCGGCGCGCATTCCCCACCCGCGGGAGGTCGCGCGGGAAGCCTGCAGGCGGCTGCTGATGCGCCGCGGCCGGCTCTGGCTGACAGCGACGGTGCCGCTGGCCGGCTTGGCCTGGCTGGTGGCGAGCCGGCCGGAGCGCGCGGTGAGCACGGTGCTGGCGGACCCGCCGGCACAGGCACTGTTCGCGGCCGCGGCACTCCTGCTCCTGCTGCTCGCCGGCCGCGAAGAGATCCTTGCCCGCCTGGACGCCTGGACCTGCCCCGAGGCGGCGGACCAGCGGCGCCTGCTGGCCTCGGCCACCGCGGCACTCGGGCAAGCGGCTGGGCTCGCCACGCTACGCCGGATGGTGAGGCGAACGGTCAAGCGCGGCTGCGGCTCGCCGGCCACCCTGCTGGTGACGGGCGACGCCACGACCGACGGGCGCGACTTCCGGGCCGCAGACGCCCGGTTTCCCTCCCTCCCTGCCGGTTCGGCGATCGTGCACATGCTGGAGACGGCCGGCGGGTCGCTACGCGTGCATCCGAGCGACGAGACGTCGGTCTTCGTCTTGCTGCCGTCCGAGGAGGCGGCGTGGGTGGTGGAGACCGGGGCCGACGTAGTCGTGCCGCTTCCGGGGCCGGGGACCGAGCTGGTCGGCCTTCTGGTAGTGGGGCGCCGCTTCGACGACCGGACGGTGAGAACCGTCGACGTCCCCTTCCTGGAAACGCTCGGCGCAGTCGCCGGGCTCGCCGTGGCGCGGCTGCGTCTGCTGGAGGCTCCGACGGCCGGGTCGTCGGAGCCTCCCCCGGCGCGGGCGTGTCCGGCGTGTGGATGCGTGACCGCGCCGGACGAGCCACCCGGCTGCCAGTGCGGGGCGGCGCACACCGAGATCGGCGCGCCGAAGCTGCTGGCGGGCAAGTATCGATTGGCGCGGCGTCTGGGCGCCGGGGGCATGGGCGTGGTGTACCTGGCGCGCGATCTTCAGCTCGAGCGTGACGTCGCGGTGAAGACCCTGGCGGATGCGTCGGCGTCGCGGCTGGCGCGCCTGAAGCCGGAAGCCTGGGCGATGGCGACGGTGACGCATGCCGCGGTGGCCCAGATCCACGGCGTCGAGTCGTGGCGCGGTCGACCGTTCCTGGTCGTCGAGCACCTGGCCGGGGGCACGCTCGCCGACCGGCTGCAGCAGGGACCGGCACCGGCCACCGAGGCGGTCTCGATGGCCACCGTGCTGGGCGACGCGCTCGGCGCGCTGCACCGCGCGGAGTATCTGCACGGGGACGTCAAGCCGAGCAACATCGGTTTCACATCCGATGGGTCGCCGAAGCTGCTCGACTTCGGAATGGCCCGCGAGACGAACGATCCCGCCACGCTCGGCGGGACGCTGCGCTACATGTCGCCCGAGGTGCTCTCCGGCCGCCCGGCGGAGGAATCCGACGACCTGTGGTCGCTGTGCGTAGTGCTGCACGAGGCGGTATCGGGCCGGTGTCCGTTCGCGGCCGGCGCCAACGCCGGCGAGACGCGGGACCGCATCCGGCGACAACAGCTCGTTGACGTGTACGGGCCACAGGTGAGTTCCCGGTTGTCGTCGGCCGTCGTGGCGTTCACCGCCTCGCTGCTGACGGCCCCGCGCGCGACGCGCCCAGCGACCGCGCGCGCGTTCGTCGACGCGCTCCACGCCGCGGTCGCGGGCGCGCGCCGAGTACCTCGGGAAGCGCGGTCGCTGCCGGTCGGGGACCGTGGGTAGCCCCCCTACCGGCCGCCGTCCGTTGGGTCCATGGTGAGTTGGCGCAATGCGAACCGCCAGCCGTCGGGGTCTGCACCAACGCGTCCCGGCACGTGCCCGTCCACATCAGGCTCTGTGTGCGCGAGTTGAACGGTCAGGGCCGCCGCGCTCGTCGTGTTGCCGAGCGTAGACTCGGCGCTCCCGGGCGAGGCGTTGACGTACTCCATCTCGAACCGCAGTCCGCCGATCGCGTAGCCGACCATGGCGCCGCCGACCGGTCCGGCACCGGGGTCAAACTCGGTGGACCTGGCTCCCGGCGTGTTGTCGCGGCAGGCCGGGTCGTCGACGGGGGGGCTGACCGAGGGCGGGTACAGCAGTCTGTCACAGCGCGTCGGGTGGTTGACGTAGGAACGAACGGCGGTCAGTGCGGTGGGCAACGGCGACACCGGCCTGCAGGCCTGCGTAGAGGCCATCGCGCTCAGTCTGGGCGTTGGCCGCATCGGGAAGTGATGCCAGGACAATGCGCAGGGCAGTGACGAACGCTCCGCGTAAGCAACAGCGAGAGCACAAGGGATGTCCCACAGTTCACCTTGATAGGGCCGCGCTCGCGGAGCTCGCCAGCGCGAGCGGGGCCGTCATTGGATGGCAGCTTCGAGAGCTCGCGCGGCCCCACATGGGCTTGTCGGATACCACGCCCGCAATGGCGGCCGGGATCGCGCCGACGTTCCTGGACGTCGAGCACTTCCTGCCGCTTCCGGCGCCGCAGGTCATCCCGTTCTCAAGGGATGGGCTCGGGGCTGGCCTCGCCGTCCGAGATCCGGGCCTCCACGGCCGCGAGCCGGGTCTCGACAGCGTTGAGGCGCAGGTTCAGCTGCGAGAGGCCGCGCATCGTCCTGTCCCCAAGATCGTCCACCTTGTTCTCGAGGTGGCCGACACGTCCGGTGAGTGCCTCGATCGAGGCGATCAGCGTGTCGAACCTGGCGTCGATCTTGTCGAACCTGGCGTTCAGCTCTTCATCGGTCACAGTGCCCGACTCCTCTCACGGGCGGCGCCCGGCGGCGGGGTCAGGACGCCGTTGCATCCGCCCAAGTCCACGGGGCCCAGAATCGTTCGCGGTAGACCAGAAGAGTTCCCGGAAGCACCGGAACCCTCAAATGATTGAGACGCGCCAAGTCCACGAACGAAACAGGCGGATCGCACGAGGGAGATGCTGGGTTCTTGATCTATCCCTGCCCGCGTGGATGCCTGGACCTGCCTCGAGACGGCGGACCAGCCGCGCCTGCTGGCCTCGGCCACCGCCGACGCTGGGACAAGCGGGGGAGCTCGCCACGCTACGCCGGACGGTGAGGCGAACGGTCAAGCGCGGCTGCGGATCGCCGGCCACCCTGCTGCTGACCGACAACACCACGACCGACGGGCCGACGTCCGGGCCGCGGACGCCCAGATTCCTTCCACACCTGCCGGTTCGGCGATCATGCACATGCTGGCGACGGCCGGCGGGTCGCTACGCGTGCATCCGAGCGACGAGACGTCGGTCTACCTGTTACTGCCGTCCGAGGAGGCGGCGTGGGTGGCGGAGACCGGGCCGACGCCATCGTGCCGCGGGCGTGTCCGGCGGATGCGTGACCGCGCCGGACGAGCCGCCCGGCTGCCAGTGCGGGGCGGCGCACACCGAGATCAGCGCGCCGAGCTGCTGGCGGGCAAGTATCGATTGGCGCGGCGCCTGGGCGCCGGGGGCATGGGCGCGGTGTACCTGGCGCGCGATCTCCAGCTCGAGCGTGACGTCGCGGTGAAGACCCTGGCGGATGCGTCGGCGTCGCGGCTGGCGGGCCTGAAGCCGGAAGCCCGGGCGATGGCGACGGTGAGCCATGCCGCGGTGGCCCAGATCCACGGCGTCGAGTCGTGGCCGGGGGCACGCTCGCCGACCGGCTGCGGCAGGGACCGGCACCGGCTGCCGAGGCGGTCTCGATGGCCGCCGTGCTGGGCGACGCGCTCGGCGCGCTGCACCGCGCCGTCGTGGCGCTCACCGCCTCGCTTCTGACGGCCGACCGCGCGACGCGCCCAGCGACCGCGCGCGCGTTCGTCTACGCGCTCGACGCCGGTCGCGGGCGCGCGCCGAGTACCTCGGGAAGCGCGGTCCTCCCGGTCGGGGACCGTGGGTAGCCCCTACCGGCCGCCGTCCGTCGGGTCCATGGTGAGTTGGCGCAACGCGAACCGCCAGCCGTCGGGGGTCTGCACCAACGTGTCCCGGTACGTCCCCGTCCACATCAGGCTCTGCGTCCGTGAGTTGAACGTCACGGCGTAGCACCTGCCTTCGGCGCCATCCGCGGTCGGGGTCAGCACGAGCGCGCCGTACCAGTGGCGTGGTGCGTCTCCGTTCTCCTCGTGGTACCGCTCGGCGAACGCGATCAGCGCCGCGCGACCGGTGACGGCGTCGCCGAAGGAGCCGTCCGGCGTGAACGTATCCGCCCACGCGATCGCGTCACCGAAGTCGATGGCCTGCACGTAGCGGGCGTAGAGCTGATGGATCTGTGCGTGATCCTCGGCCGTCAACTCCTCCGCCA
>JAPOYG010000536.1 GCA_026706755.1 Acidobacteriota bacterium | reverse complement strand
TCTCCACCGGCAACCTCGCTCCGGGTTTCGCCGGGGCCTACGGCGTCTGGCTGCGGAAGGCCGAGGGCGGGTGGCGCTTCGTCTTCAACCACGAGCCGGACTCGTGGGGCACGCAGTACGATCCCGACTTCGACGCGGCCGAGATCGCGGTCGACTACGCGCGCACCGCCGGCTCGTTCCGTCCGCTGGGGGCGACGCTCGTACCCAGGGGCGCGGACCGCGGCCGCCTCATCGTCCATTGGGGACCGCACGAGTGGGCCGCGGACTTCGTCGTCCCGTCCCTGGCCGCTGCCGCCGCCGGGTCGGCGACGGCGTCCGCTGCGACCGCGAACGCGGCGGCGGCCGCGCCGGCGCCTGCGAGTGGTGGTGCAGCCGAGGAGTGGACCGCGCCGCGAACCGCGTGGGGCGACCCCGACCTGCAGGGCATCTGGAACAACTCGACGACGACCCCGCTCGAGCGCCTCACCGAGGCGGAGCAGGACCGCGGGCAGGCGGCGCGCGCTCCGGTAATCGCCGCGACCCGTGGCACCGGGGCGGCGTGGCCGGAGACGGGCGGGCTGCTCGATCAGCCGTCGCTGATCGTCGATCCGCCGGACGGCCGCATCGTCCTGACGCCGGCCGCCATCGAGCGCCTCGTGGCGCGCGAGGCGGCGCGGGAGGGGCGGGGCGAGGCCGACACCTGGCTCGACCGGAACAGTTGGGAGCGCTGCATCTCGCGCACCCTGCCGGTCATGATGATCCCCAACCTCTACAACAACAACTACCAGATCCTCCAGACGCCGGACCACGTCGCGATCCAGGTCGAGATGATCCACGAGACGCGCATCATCCCGCTCGACGGCGGACCGCACGTTGCGGACGGCATCCGCCAGTGGCTGGGCAACTCGCGCGGGCGCTGGGAGGGCGGCACGCTCGTCGTGGAGACGATCGGCTTCCACGACCGCCTCGACGGCGGCGACTACCAGCCGTCGCACATCCTGCAGACCGGGCACCGGGGCTCGGGGGCCACGTTGCGGCTGGTGGAGCGCTTCACGCGGGTAGACGCCGAGACCATCGACTACCGCTTTACGGTCGAGGACCCGGCGACGTACGAGCGCCCTTACACGGCGGCCATCCCCATGCGCTGGCGGGAGAACCAGGAGCCGATCTACGAGTACGCCTGCCACGAGGGCAACTACGGCATGCTGAACCTGCTCAGCGGCGGCCGGGCCGACGAGCAGCTGGCGCTCGACGCGGCCGCCCTGGTGTCTCGCCAGCGCATCGAGGCCGGCCATCCCGGCGTCCGCGAGCCGGCGGTGCCGTTCGTGGAGCCGGACGGCGACAGATAGGGGGAGCCATCATGAACTCACGATCCAGCATCGCGGCAGGTAGCGCACTCGCGGTGGTTCTGGTCGTTGCATTGACCGCGCCGCCCGCGGCGTCCGGCCAGGCCGCGGAGTCGGAGGCCGAAGCGTGGTCTCCCACCCTGCTCGCCGACGGGCAGCCGGACATCACCGGCATGTGGAACAACTCGGACGCCATCTTCACGCCGCTGGAGATGCCGGAGGAGCTGGCCGGGCGCGACGACGTTACGGCCGCCGAGCTCGCCGAACGCGCGCGGGCGCGGGCCGAGGGGCGCATCGAGGCGTTCGAGTGGCGCGGCCACGAGAACTCCCGCGGCGTGGGCGGCTACGGCATCCACTGGTTCGACTGGTTCTGGGACGATCCGGTGGCCAGCGACGCGCCCGCGCTCATCGTGGAGCCGGCGAGCGGCCGCGTGCCGGAGCGGACGGCGCGGGCACGGGAGCTGATTGCCCTCAACCTGGCCCAGCTCCACGACACCTACGCCAACATGGAGTCGGGCGACCGCTGCATCTCGCGCGGCGTGCTGGGCATGATGATGCCCACGGAGTACAACAACGGGACCCTCATCCTGCAGCCGCCCGGCTATGTCGTCATCCACAGCGAGATGATCCACAACGCGCGCATCATCCCCATCGAGGGCAGTCCGCACCTCGATTCGGCCATCCGCCAGTGGGAGGGCGATCCGCGCGGCCGGTGGGAGGGCAACACCCTCGTCATCGAGTCGACCAATTTCCGCGCCGTCAGGAACATGCGCGGAGCGACGGCCGGCACCCGCTCGCGCCAGACCGAGGGGCAGCGCATCGTCGAGCGGATCACCATCGACGGCCCCGACCTGCTGCGCTACTCCGTGCGCGTCGACGACCCCGACACCTACAGCGCCCCCTGGACCGCGGCGTTCCCCATCAAGCGCGACGACGGCTACGTGCAATTCGAGTACGCCTGCCACGAGGGCAACTACTCGGTGCCGAACGCGCTCGGCGGGGCGCGGCGGGAGGAAGCCGAAGGCCGCTGAGGCTCAGAAGCCTGGCTTGAGCGTGCCGTGCCGGCGCGCGGCTTCCAGCAGCGTCGGGTAGAACTGGACGAACGTCCGCTCGGCCGCGGTGTGCTCGGTGTGGCACTCGATGCAGCTGGCGACGCGGGCGCCGGAGAGCGGCTCGGAGACGTCGCGCAGGGAGCCGGCGACGCCGAAGTCGTAGAAGGCCCACCCGTCCGCGAAGCGGTCGTCCTTGACCTCGGCTTCCAGGGCCACGAGGTCGGCCTGGAACTGGCCTGCATCGTTGATGGCGCCCTCGCGGCTCGACGCGCGGATCTCGAGGACGAAGATGGTCTCGTCCGGCCAGCGGCCGCTGTCGAGGAACGCGCGGTACGAGGAGCGGTTCACGTACACATTCTGGAAGCGGCTCGGACCGGAGCGGGCGCCGGGGGCGTCGTAGGTCATGTCGAGGCTGGAGCTGAGGAACGTCCACTCGCGGTAGTCGTCCGGTCGCACGAGGTCGGTTCCGTTCACGTAGCGCGGCCCGTCGCCCGCCGGCTCCGGCTCCTGCGCCTCGACGGCCAGTGAGTGGGCGATGCCGATTCCGAGACCGATTACCAGCACTCCCATCAACACGTTGCGGATCATCACTCAACTCCTCCGGGAGCCCGGCCGCGGGCCTGCACGAGACAGCACGCCGGCGCGACGGGGCGGCTACACGACGAACGGCAACCGACGAACGACGACACAACCATCGGCCAGCCCGAGAGTCCCCCGGGAGGGCCGCCTCCCTTCCGAACGCCCTGGCGGCAGGCGGTGAGGTGAGGGTCAGCGAGGGGCCGCCGCCCCAAGCGGGACGACGGCCCGAGACTACCGGCCGCCGACTACCGGCCCGGAATCATGATGTGGGCGCCCGACGTGCCCTCGTTCATGACCCACGCGGTCGCCGCGCTCGGCCGGTTGGGCAGCCCCAGCGACTCGCCCGTGGCGTGCGGCGTCGAGATGGTCACGTGGGGGAAGGCGTTGTCCGCGTCGTTCCCCTGCAGCGAGTAGTAGTTGGTGCCGAACTGCGACACCTCGCGGCTGCCGTCGGCCTCCGCTGCGTCGAACAGGGCGCGCGCGTCCTCGGCGCTGCCCGCCTCCATCAGGAACGCGCGGTTCTGTTCGACCCGCGGCAGGTTCGCCTCCGCGCTGCAGCGGACGCTGAACGGCCGCTGGCTGGGCCAGCTCGACTGGTCCCAGCAGACCATGCCGTTCGACGACTCCTTGAGGACGACGCGGCTGCCGTCGTCGATCCAGGCGACGACGCCGGCGTCGTCGCGCGCCCGCGTGGGGGCGGCGAGCAGGGCCTTCGCAACGGCGTCATCGCCTTGCGCCTCGGCCACGGCGGGCAGGGCAGGCAGGGCGAGCAGGGCGGTACAGGCGAGCAACAGGATCCGTCTCATCGATCGACTCCTCATTTCGTCGTTCTACTTCCCGGTGGTCTTCCCTCCCCCAGATCCTCTCATTCGGCGGCGACCCGGTCAGTTCTGCGGGACGCCCGCCGCCAGGTCGGCGGCGAGGGTCCCAGATCCTCTCTCATCCGGCGGCAGGCCGGATCAGGGCTGGTTCGTCTCGCCCTCCGCCGCCTCCTGCAGGCGGGCGCCGCGCAGCGTGTTGGCGATGGCGTAGTTCCCTTCGTGGCAGGCGAACTCGTAGATGACGCCCGTGCCCGGGGCGGGGCGCATGAAGAGGCGCGCCGTCCACGGCCGCGTCCAGGTGGTGGGGTCGTGCATGGTGAACTCGTACTGCAGCGTCTCCGGCCCGACGCGGGTGAAGCGCTCGACCAGCCGCAACTCGCGGGACGCCCCGCTGAAGTTCGCGTCGCGCTTCAGGTTGGTCGTTTCGACCACCAGCGTGTCGCCCTCCCAGCGGCCGCGCGAGTCGCCGAGATCGGTGCGCAGCGCGGGGGAGAGGTGCGGGCGGCCGTCGAGCGGAATGATGCGAGTCTCGTGCATCATCTCCATCAGGATCGCGACGTGCCCGGGCGTCTGGACGATCTGGTAGTTGCTGTTGTAGCCCCGCCCGGTCAGCGGGACACGGCCGCCGCTGCAGCGCAGGCCCGCCCCGAGGTCCTCCGGCCCCGTCGGGAAGGGCGGCCGCGGCCGATTGCGCGCGGCCTCGCGCCGCGCTTCGCCGTCGGCCGTCATCGGCGGCAGGCGGCCGTCGGGCGGATCGACGATGAGCGACGTCCGGTCGTCGAACCACCGGTCGATGAGCCAGAACTGGTTGTAGTTCCCCGTGCCTTCCGGGTTCGCGGCCGTGACCCCGTCGCCGGAGCGGTGCTCCTGGGCGTCGGTCAGGGCGGCCCGGAACACGCTCTCGCCGAAGGCCGCGTCGCCGGCGTCGGCGCTGAAGAGCCGGGCGGCGCGGGTCTGAAGCGTCGCCACTTCCTCTTCCGTCAGCGCGGCCTTGTCCGCGAGCTCCGCCGGCCGCTCCAGCGGGGTCGCCGAGTCGCTGGCCCAGACGCCCTGCAGGTCGGGTTGCCCGTCCGCCGTCCGCGGCACCGTCCAGCCCTCGGACCCGCCCGCCGGCTGCCCGAGCGCGGAGCCCGGTGCGATCAGGAGAACGATTGCCAGCGCCGCGACGCCCGCTCCGGCGCGTTGCCAAGCCTTCATGACACCCCTCCGTTCCCTCCGAGTACACGCCGGCGACCCGTGCTCTTCGGCCGTCACCAGCCGGCTCTCAGCGCAGGTCGCGTGTCCAGCGAACGAACGACGGCCCCTCGGGGCCGCGGAGTCGTCCTCCATGCTCCGGGTAGACAGAGGCCACGTAGATGTCGCCGGTGGCGGCATCGAGCGCCATCTGGTGCACATAGACGTTGGCGCTCGCCAGGCGGTCCACGACCCGGTCGGTCTCGGCATCCACGACGACGACATCCTGGCGCCCCCGCTCCGCTCCGGTCGTACCGGCGTAGATCCGGTTTCCGTACGCGGCGACGCTCAGGGTCAGCGCGCCCTCGACGACCGACCAGGGTCCTTCGTAGCTGCCGTCCTGGTGGAAGACGTCGAAGCGGCTGCGGCAGCCGGGGATCGGCGGCAGGCGTTCGGGGGCGATCTGGCCGGGCGCCGTGACGTAGGTATGCAGCGCGCCGCCGCAGACGTTGGCGACGAGGAGCCTCCCGCGGGCGTCGACCGCCACTGCGTGCACGACGCCGAGCTGGCCGGGGCCGTTGCCGTACTCGCCCACCTGCCGGAGATACTGCCCGTCGGCGCTGAACCACACGAGGCGCGAGTTCCAGTAGCCGTCGCCGATGACGACGTCGCCGTTGGGGAGCACCGCAACGCTCGTGGGGCCGTTGAAGTGCGTCTCGTCGTCGCCGAAGCGGCCGTACTCGCCCAGCGTCAGCACCGGCGTGCCGTCCGGCGTCAGCTTCTTCACCTGGTGCCCGTCGCGATCGACCACCCAGATGTAGCCCTGGCCGTCGGCGTAGATGCTGTGCGGGCCGATGAAGGCCTGCTCCTCCGCGAAGAGGCCGAGGAACCTGCCGTCCCGGTCGAACTTCCAGATCGAGCCCTTGCCCCGGTAGCGCGTCATCGCGAGCGGATGGCTGGCCCAGTGATCGATGTGGCGCGAGATGGCGTAGACCGTGCCCTCGCCGTCGACGGCGATGCCCGTGCCCATCTCGAACTCGGCGTCGGCGGGATACTGCGGCCAGTCCTCGACGAGTCGGTAGCCGCTTCCACCTTGCCCGGCGGCGGGAGCCGCGCCGAGCCCCACCATCGCCGCGAGCCCGATCAGGGCGCCTGCCGTTCGTGCGCTTCGGCTGATCCGCATACCCATCCTCACTCTCCGAGGCGCGGTACAGCGCCGGCCCCCCCACCGGCACGAGCCGCGACGTTGGCCGCGCCGGGCACGCGGCGCAGCCGCCGGGCCCCTTGCGCCGCGGCCCGACCGTCAGGCCGACGGCGGTTCCGCTCCCGCCGCCTGCGCGTCCCGCACCGCCACCACGAGCCCCCCGAGCGGCTCCCGCGGGGGCGCTTCCGGACCGATCGCCCGGTAGTCCACCAAACGCAGCCCGTACTGCCGCACGAACGCCGCGGCGTGCTCCCGCGCCGGGGGGCGCGTCGGGAGCCCGAAGCGGAACTCCTCCCCGTTGAGCCGGCTGAGCCGCTTCACGAGCCGCCCCGAGCGCGTGGTCGGCTCCGCCACCCGCCGCGCGAAGTAGTCGAACGCCAACACCGTGCCCGGGGCGAGCGACGAGATCGCCCGCAGGGTCTCGCCTACCGCCGGCGCCCGGAGGTAGAAGCTCACGCCCTCCCAGAGCACGAACGTCGGCTGGGCCGGGTCGAAGCCGCGCGCCGTCAGCGCTTCCAGCCAGCGCTCCCGGTCGAAGTCGGCGGGCGTGAACACGATGTCGTCGCGGCGCCACCCGCTCTCGAGCAGCAGCCGCCGCTTGAGCGCCTGCATCGCGGGCAGGTCGACCTCGAACACCGGCAACCCTCGGGCATGCGTGAAGGAACGCGTGTCGAAACCGGCTCCGAGGATGAGCAGTTGACGCACCCGGGGCCGGTAGCGGATGAGGGCCGCGTCGAAGAAGGCGGTGCGGGCGCCGAACATGCCGGAGGGAGACTCCGCCGCCGCGACGTCGTAGCGCAGGGAGCCCGGATACCACCCCGTGATCCGGGTGGCCCAGTACAGCGGCCCGTTCAGCAGAACGCGGCCGAGGCGCGACACGTACGGCACGCGCGGCAGTAGGGAAGCCGCCACCGGGTCCGGGCGCCGGCCGAGGCGGTGCAGCAGGGTGCGGTTGAGCAGCGCGTTCGCCGCCGTGATCGACAGCCCGCTACGGCGCATCTCTCCCCATCCCCGCAGCATCATCAGGACGTAGCCCGCGACGAGAAACGGCGAGGCGACGGCGACGATGAGGACGTAGACGAACTGACGCATCGGATTCCGGTCGGGCGGCCGCGCTCTTGCCTCCTCAGCGCTTCTCCTGTGCCCGCTGCCCGCTCAGCGAGTTGGGGACGGCGTAGTTCCCCTCGTGGCACGCGTACTCGTACTGCACGTAGGCGTTGTCCCGCTTGTAGTTGAACGAGACGGTCCAGGGCGCGGTGTAGGTCTCCGGGTCGTCGACCCGCAGCTCGTAGCGCAGCGTGTCGGCGTCGACGAACGTGAAGCGCTCCATGACGCGCCGCGCCTCCGTCTGCGGGGCCCGCGAGCCGGGGCCGCGCTGGTTGGCGACCGCCTTGAAGTTCGCCGATTCCACCACCAGTGTGTTGCCCTCCCAGTGCCCGCGTGGGTCGCCGTTCCATTGCCGGATGGCGGGGTCCACGTGCGGACCGGCGTCGATCGGGATGATGCGCGCGTTGTGGATCATCTCGCTGAGGATCACGACGTGCCCGGGCGTCTGGAAGAACATCTTCCCGTTGTTGTAGGCGGTCGGCATCATGATGCCGTAGGTGCCCCGCGAGAGGCAGCGGTCGCCCGTCTCCATCGTGGCGTAGGAGTCGTGCAGGTGCTCGCGGTGCCAGGCCACGCTCTCCTTCGCCCGCGGGGTCATCTCCGGAACCTTGCCGCTCGCCGGCTCGATGAGCAGGGCCGGCGCATCGACGCCCGCCGGCTCCTTCCAGAACCAGTCGAACCAGTAGTTGGCGTAGGCGCCGACGCCGCGGCTCTGCTCGTGCCCCTGCCAGGTCACCGCCTTGCGCGCGTCCGACCGCGCCTGGACGCGGTCCCGGATCTCGGCCAGCGACAGATCCTGGCCGGAGACGTCGTCGGGCAGCTCCAGCGGGATGTGGGCGGCGCCGACGTTGTTCCACGTGCCGTTGATGTCGGGCTGCCCGTCCGCGAGCCGCGGCGGCTCCCACGCGTCCGGTTCCTGCGCGGCCGCTGGCGCGGCCCACCCGGCCCCGACGAGGAGCGCGACTGCGACAACGGCGAAGCGGGCGAGCGACGAGCCGGTCGTCCTGGTCATCCTGACCTCGGTTCTCATCCGTTCGGTTCCGATGCGACGCGTCAGCCGACCATACCACGCACGCAATTCGCGGCCGCGAAGCTCCCCACCTCGCGCGCGGGACGCGCAGCCTGCGCGCGGCGGAGTCGAACCCACGAACAGGCTGAACCGCCCGTCAGGCGCGCTACTGGCCCGTCAGGCGCGCTACTGGTCGGAGCCGCCCTCGGCCGCCTCCAGCGCCCGCGCGCCCGAGAGCGAGCTCGCCATCGAGTAGTTCCCCTCGTGGCAGGCGTACTCGTACAGCGGCTCGTCCGTCCGCGTCATGTCGACGCGCGCAGTCCACGGCGCAGCCCACGTCGTCGGATCGCTCACCGTGAACTCGTAGCGCAGCGTGTCCGCGTCGACGCGCGAGATCCGCTCGACGAGGTGGAGGTTGGCGCTCGAGCCCCCGAACGCGGTCTCGCGCAGGAAGTTGGTGGTCACGACGACGAGGGTGTCGCCTTCCCAGCTCCCGCGCGAGTCGCCGACCCACTGCCGCAGCCCTTCCGGCAGAGGCCCGCGCCCGTCGAGGGGGATGATCCGGGCGCTGTGCACCATCTCGTTGAGGATGACCACGTGGTCCGCCGTCTGGAAGAGCTGCATGTTGTTGTTGTAGACGCTGGGCGTCATCGGCGGGCCCGAGTTGAACCCGAGCAGGCAGCGCTCGGACACTCCGCGGTCTTCCGGACCGTGGGCGTGACGCCCTCGAAGCAGCCGGGTGAGCTGGCCGCGGGCTTCGGCGTCCGGCCGCACCGTCGGGATGCGCCCGTTCGGCGGGTCGATGATGAGCGAGGTGCGCTGCCGCTCGAGCGTGTTGCCCTGCTCGAACCAGATGGCCTGCTCGTAGCTCACCCGCGCCTCGAGCGAGGCGGTCGGCGAGGTCGAGTCCCCGGCGCGGCGCCGCTCGGCCAGCTCCTGCTCCCACTCGGCCGCCTCCTCGGCGGTGAGCGTATCCCGCCCCGCGAGGTCATCCGGCCGCTGCATCGGCGTGGCCGTCGAGAAGTTCCAGAGCCCCTGCAGGTCGGGGTAGCCGTCCGGCGTTCGAAGCTCCGACTGCGCCGCCGCGGCCGAGGCGAGTGCGACGCTCGCCAACCCGACCAGCACCACCGACGTCAATGTGGCGCGAACGCGATCTGTCATCGGGGACCTCCGTTCCTGCACCCGGCTTGCCGTCGCGGTATGATGCCACGATTGCGGGCCGTAGCGCGCCCTCGCGGGCACGTAGGGAGCCTGCGCCGGCACGAGTTGCTCCCTGGCACGTTCCGCGGTGCAGAGCCTGCGCAGGACTGACGATGGGTACGGAGGATCGACGATGAGCTCCGTCCGGCGCCGGAGAGGCGGCCGGGCACCCTTGGGCGTCGTTGCCGTCCTGCTGACTGGCTTGGCCGCCGCTTGCGGAGAACATCCGGGTACGTTCGCCGACCCGCTGCCGGACGCGGGCGAGCCTCCGCGGCCGCCCAACGTCGTCTGGCTGGTCGCCGATGCGCTCGAGGTCCCGCTCGGCCAGCACGCCGCGGCGCTCGCGGCACATGGGACGACGTACGACCTGGCCAGGCGTCCGCCGTCCGCCGCGGCGATGCGCTCCGCCCTCCTTACGGGCGTCGAGCCCCGGACGCTCGGCCTCGGCGACGAGGGATTCGCCGTCCCGCCCGCCGCGGGCGTCACCGTCGTGTCCGAGCGTCTCCGGCGCGCGGGCTACTACACGAGCCGCGCCGGTCCCCGACTCCACAACCTCTCGGTCGCTGCCCCGGACGCCGACCACGATCCGGCGCTCGCGCAGCGGGGGCTGCTCGGCGCCTGGGACGCCGCCGGCCCGGAGGCCGACTGGCGCGGCCGGCAGAAGGATTGGGAGTACCCCTGCACGGTGGCATTCGGGTGCGGCGGTCCGCCCCACGACCCGGAGCGTCCCTTCTTCGCGCTGTTCAACCTGGCGACGTCCGGCGCCGCCCTGGACGCGGAGGTCGGGCGCGTGCTGGCCGCCCTCGCGGAGGACGACCTGGAGCGCACGACGGCGGTGTTCCTGACCGGGAGCGCCCCCGGAGCGCCGCTGGTCGTGCGGTGGCCGGCCGGGACGG
>JAPOYG010000214.1 GCA_026706755.1 Acidobacteriota bacterium | reverse complement strand
GGTAGCGGACCATGACCCGGACGTCGTCCCGCCCACGCTGGATGCGCTGCGCTTCCTCGCCGTAGAACGCCTGCCGGACCTGGCGGCCAAGGTCCTGCAGAGTCAGACCGAGCGTCTGGGCGGCCGGCGTGATGTCGAGTCGCCTCTCCGGTTGTCCGGCGCGGAACGAATCGGATATCGCGTAGACGCCGGCGTAGGCCGCCAACCGCCGGCGAACCGCCGCCGCCGCGTCGCGAAGCTGGTCGAGGTCCGGACCGGAGAGCTGGACGTCGACGTCGTTCCCGGGATTCACCAGCGACGTGTCGAACGCGACCTCCACCGCCTGGGGTATGGGCCCGGTCTCCTCCCGCCACAGGTTGCCGAGCTGCTCGCTGTCGTACGATCGGGCCTCCGCCGCCGCAAGCTCGACGGTGACTTCGCCGATGTTCGCCGCGGACGCGACGTCGGTCGCCCCGAACAGCCCGCCGGCGCGTGACTGAATCGGTTGGTCCCCGACCGTGGTCGACACGTGCCGGAAGTAGTCGAGACCCGTGTCCTGCGCCAATCGTGCGCGCAGCCGGTCCGCACCGTCTTCCAGTCGCTGCAGCGCGGAAACCGTGGCCGCCACCGGGACGCCCTGCGGCATGGTGACCGTCGCCGTCATGTAGCCGATGTCGAGCGCGCCGAGGAAACGGAAGCCGGTCCAGCCGCCGAGCACCATTCCGCCGGTCACGATCAAGGCGGCCAGCGCGAGAGCGACGGTGAGGTACCGCCAGCGGAGTGCGACGCGGAGCGCGGGTTGGTAACCGGTCTCGACGAACCGTTTCAGTCCGTCCCTGACGCCCTGCTGCAACCGCGCCCACCGGCCGAGCGCCCGCGGCTTCGAGACGTGCGCCAGATGGGCCGGCAGGATGGCGAGCGACTCGACCAGCGAGAAGAGCAGGCACGGAATGACGATGAGCGGAACGGCCCGGAACGCCTTGCCGATGAAGCCGGGCACGAGCAGCAGCGGCAGGAACGCCGCTACGGTGGTCAGCACGGCGAAGACGACCGGCTTGGCGACCTGCTGCGCGCCGGCGACCGCGCCTGCCACGCCTTCGCCGGGGTGCTCATGGTGCCGGTGGACGTTCTCGCCCACGATGATCGCGTCGTCGACCAGGATGCCGAGCACGAGGATGAACGCGAACAGCGACGTGATGTTGATCGACACGTCGAGCCCCGGCATCAGCGCGATCGCCCCGAGGAACGGGATGGGAATCCCGAGACTGACCCACCACGCGAGGCGCAGATCGAGGAAGACCGCCAGCACGGCGCATACGAGCAGGAACCCGGCCGCGCCGTTGCGCAGCATGACCGACAACCGTTCACGCAACACGTCGGCCTGGTTTTGCCAGACCGTCATCGTCACGCCCGGGGGCAGGCCCCGCCGCGCGCGCTCGACGTAGCGCGTGACTGCCGTCGCGATGTCGAGGACGCTCTGACCGCCGGCCCGCGAGACCGACAACAGGACCGTCGGTTGCCGGTCGAAGCGGGCCTGCTGATTCGTCTCCGCGAAGCCGTCGACCACGGTCGCCACGTCGCCGACCCGAAGACGGCTGCCGTCGGGCCGCGTCCACAGCACGAGGTCTTCGTATTCCGCGCCGCGGTAGGCCTGACCCGTCGTGCGGAGCTGGATCTCCCCGCCGTCGGTTCGCACGGAACCGCCCGGCAGGTCCAGCGACTCCCGGCGCACTGCCTCGGCGATCCGGTCGAACGTCATCCCGTGCCGGCGCAGCGCCGCTTCGGGAACCTCGATCGAGATCTCGTACGGCGGGGCGCCGACGAGGTCGACCTGCGTAATCTCCGGCAGGGCCGACAACTCCGCCCGGACGCGCTCGGCGAGCGTCTTGAGGGTAGACAGATCGGCGTTGCCCGAGATCGCGACGTCGACCACCTGGGTCCGGGCGATCACTTCGCTGATGATCGGCTCCTCCGTCTCCAGCGGGAACGTGGTGATTGCGTCGATGCTGTTCTTGATCTCGTCGAGCACGCGACGCGCGTCAGCGCTGAAGTCCAGCTCCACCGTCACCGATGCAAGGCCTTCGGATGCGGTCGCGTGGATCCGCTTGATGCCGTCTATGCCCTGTATGGCTTCCTCGATTCGAATCACGACCCCGGACTCGACTTCCTCGGGCGCGGCGCCGAGGTACGGCACCTGGATGCTGATTCGGTCGAGCGCGATTTCCGCGAAGATCTCCGCCCTGATCGACGTGCTGGCAACCAGGCCGCTGACGATGATGAAGACCATCACCAGGTTGGCGGCGACCGGGTTGTTGCCGAACCACGCGATGGTCCCGTTCATGACGGTCGCGTCGGGCAGGAGGGGGTGTCCCGCCGATAGTGGAGGGTCGGTGACGACGGGACCTTCACGTCACCCTGCGGCGGCGTGGCGCACGGCCCCGACGCGCACCGGCAGGGCACCTGTTCGCAGCGGCGACTTCAAGAGCCAAGAGCTTGCCACGGCTGCACGCCCTTTGTCCCTTCCGGTATTGGTAGGTACCGGAGAAAGCTCCGAAGTCGAAGGCCTTCCAATTCTGGTAGTGACTGGGGAGCCTCGATTGCGGTATTCAGGAGCGTAGCCGGTCGCGTGGGCAGGGGGCGCCGCGGGTGAACGCCCGTGAGGGCCGGATCACACCGGAAACGCCGAGGGAACCGACCATCGTGAGCCGCCGCGACGCGTTCAAGCACATCCTGACGTCACTGTACGACGCGATGCTCGACGATGCGCGCTGGCCCGCCACCTCGGCTTTGATCGACGAGGCCTGCGGCCTGACCGGCAACACCCTCATGGTCGGTGAGGGGCCGAAGGACGACGTCCGTGTGAGCTTCGTCGGCCTTTACTACCGCGGTGAGCGCAACCATGAACTGGAGCGCGAGTACCTTGAGATCTACCACCCCATCGACGAACGCATCCCGCGCGTGCGGAGCCAGCCTCACGGTCGCCTGGTGCACGTCACGGACCAGTACACGGCCGACGAGCTGAAGACCTCCATCACCTACAACGATGCCCTGCGCCGGGCGCAGCACCAGAGCAGCATCGCGGTGCGTTTCGGAGGGCTGGCGGGCACGCACCTGTCCTGGGGAATCGGCGACCCCGTCGGCTCGGAAGGCTGGACGTCACCGCAGCTCTCGATGCTCGAGAGGCTGGTGCCTCACATTCAACAGTTCGTTCGGGTCCGCCAGGTGCTGGTGCGCGCCGAGGCGCAGAGCACGACGGTAACGGCCCTGCTGGACAATCCGCGGGTCGGCGCAGTGCACCTGGACCGGCGCGGGCGGATCCTGTCGGCCAACGACCGAGCGCGGGACATCCTGCGGGACGGCGACGCGATGTCGGACGAGGACGGGGAGCTGCACGCGCAGGAGGCGGGCGACGAGGCTCGCCTGGCGAAACTGCTGGCCGCGGCGCTTCCCACCTCTGACGCCGCCCCGGTCTCCGGGTCGATGCTGCTCCGGCGCGGGTCGGTGCTGCCGCCCTACGCCGTGCACGTCAAGCCGGTGCCCGTCCCCCAGCCGGACTACGGGGCGCGGCACGTTGCCGCGCTGGTCCTGATCGCCGAGCTGGGGCACCGGCGTGTGGTCCCTCCGGACCTGGTGGCCTCGGCCCTCGGGCTGACGCGCGCGGAGAGTCAGGTGGCGGTGTGGCTGGCGGAAGGCAGGAGCGTCCTGGAGATGGCCAAGGCGACGGGCCACACGAAGGATGCCGTCTACTGGCACCTGAAGCAGATCTACCAGAAGCTTCCCGTCTCGCGGCAGGCAGACCTGGTTCGCCTGGTGCTGTCCCTGGCGGACCTCGGCTAGACGCGAGCCGTCTCTTGGCGCTTCCCCGCGCGAAGCAGATTCTCACCCGCTCCTTCCAATCCTGGTAGGGACAGGACTGCGTGCAGTGCGCTACGCTCCCCACGTCTGATACTCAGTTTCATTCTCAAAAAGGTGCGCTGGAGCTCGGGCCGTTCCACTCGAATGCTCCGGGCAGGTTGCCACCGGCGAGGTGCCCCGCCGCGAACGGAAAGGTTCACCGGCCTTGCCGCGCCCGAGGCCGCGGTGGAGGGAACGCATGAAGCTGCTTCTCGGGGTGCTCATGCTGTTCGCGGGCACGACGCCCGCGGCCGCCCAATGGCTGGATCGTCCCTGGCCGGGCATCCCCCGCACGGCTGACGGGAAGCCGAACCTCACCGCGCCGGCGCCGCGTGGACCCGAGGGTCAGCCGGATCTGACCGGCGTGTGGACCGCGCCACCTCCCGTCGCCCGTCCCGATCCGGCCACCCTGCAGCCCTGGGTCGCCGACCTCGCCCGTCGGCGTCAGCAGGAGTACTACCGGAAGCGCCCCTTCTTCCGGTGTCTGCCGAGCGGGCCGGAGACTGAGCGGTCCGGCGGCTGGAAACGCGTTCTCCAGACGCCGACCGCCGTCGTGATCCTGAACGATGACCTCACCTATCGCGTTATCCACATGGATGGCCGGGAGCTGGAAGCCGACCCCTTGCCAAGCTGGATGGGCTACTCGGTGGGGCGCTGGGATGGCGACACGCTGGTCGTCGACAGTGCCGGATTCAACGACAAGACCTGGGTGAGTCGCTACGGGGTCTCGCACACGGAGGCGCTGCAGGTCACGGAGCGCTACCGGCGTCCCGCCTTCGGCCACCTGCAGGTGGAGGTGACCTTCACCGATCCCGGGGCGTTCGCGAAGCCGTGGGGCTTTACGGTGCGCATGGTGCTGGCGGCCGATACGGAGATGCTCGAGGCGGTCTGCGAACGGAGCAGCGAAGACTGGCCGGGCAGCCTCTCGGACGCTGCCAATCGGGCAGTATCCGTGCCACCCGACGTGCTGGCACGATACGTCGGCGTTTACAGCGGGATATACAGGGGAACGGAGCGCACGTACGAGGTGTCGCTCGCCGGCGGCCAATTGGTCGCCACCATTGTCGGCGCCTACGATGCGGTGGGCCTCGGTGCCGCGGGCCTCGAGCAGGGGGTGCCGCGGCCGCTCGTGCCGCAATCGGAGACACTGTTCGAAGGCCTCGGACTCGGCTACCGGTTCATTGTCAACGAGGAGGGCGCGGCGACCGCCCTCAAGGTGATTCACGTTTCTGGCGACTACCGTTACTCTCGGCAGCGGTGACCCGCAAGGTAGACGACACCACCCACGAGCCGGAGGACGCACGACGCCCGGACTCTCACGCTCCGGCCACGGCCTGCCCCCAGCCGTAGCCGATGCGCACGTAGTAGTAGGCCCCGCTGTAGCCCCACGGCATGTACTCGCTGTACCGCTCCCCGACGGCTTGGGCGACGACCGAGACCTGCGAGTAGGTGTCGAAGACGTTCTGTGCCCCGAGGGCCAGCGTCGTTCCCGCCCCGAGCGGCACGCTCAGCTCCAGGTCCAGGATCGGCCGCCCCTCGAAGAAGCCCTGTTCCAGCCCACCCGAGAGGTCGAAGACCGTTCCGCGCCCGCTGTCGTAGTCGTACCAGCCGCCGTAGTAGTTGAGGCGACCGACGAGGCTCGCGCGACCGACGCGTTGCGTGACGCCGACGTTCCAGCGCGTGCGCGGCAGCGCGTAGCCGTACTCGGCGAGCCGCCGGCTGTCGAGCAGCCCCCTGGCGTTGTCGGTCACCTCGGTGTCGGTGTGGTTGAAGACGGCGCTGATGGCCGTGTTCCCCCGCAGCGCGAGCGGCGTCCAGGTCGAGACGACGTCGACGCCCTCTGAGCTCGTGCCGAAGGCGTTGGTGAAGAACCGGTAGATCCTCACGTTCTCCGCCGCCTGGAACCCCCCGGCCACGACTTCCGCGATCTCGGCGGGCGTCAGCGTGAAGTTCCTGGTGATCCCGATCCGGTCGGATACGTCGATGCGGAAGTAGTCGGCGGTGAGCGTGAAGGGGCCGCCGCCGAACACGACGCCCACGGTGTAGTTGATCGATGTCTCGGGTTCGAGCGGGGCCCCGCCGCGCCGCAGCGCCACCGGCGAGATCGAGGGGACGGACGCGTGGTTGACGAGCTCCCCCACCGTCGGGTCGAACTGGCTCTGGATGTGGAGGCCGTGTTGCTGGCCGGGGGTGGGGGCCCGGAACCCGGTGCTCACGCTGCCTCGCACGAAGCCGAGACGAGCGGACACCTTGCCGTTCGTCGTCGTCCCGAATCCCTGGAAGCGTTCGATGCGGGCGGCCGCGCCCAGCGTCCACGCCCCGTCGGCGGCGGTCACCTCGAGGTCGCCGTACGCCGCGAGGTTGCGGCGGTTCCAAGTGCCCGCCTGCGCCGGGCTGTAGGCGACGGGGCCGTTGGAGCCCGCCGTGAAGCCCTGCGCCGCGTACGGGCCGATCTCCCATCCCGCGCGGTCGCCCGCCCGCAGGCCGAACTGCTCTTCGCGCCATTCCGCGCCGCCGGCGACGTGGACGCGGTCACCGGGTGCGTACGACAGGTCGAAGCTGACGTTGACGTCCCGCTGCCGGTTCGTGCCGATGTCGAATGCGCGGGGAGACGTCGGGCCGAGCGATGCGTTGACGGTGTCGCGGACGAAGAAATCGGCCTGGTGCACTCCGAGCGAAGCGCCCAGGTCCCAATCGAAGTCGCCGGCTGTCGAGCCGCGCAACCCGCCGACCACCGAAGCGTCGGCCACCGTACCTGTTCTCCGCGGCGTGAAGCCGCCCGGGAACAGCTCCCGGAACGTGAAGCAGTTCGGGTCATCGGTCACCCGCCGCAGGGCGACTGGGTCGGGCACGTCGTCGGTGACGGTGACGGTGGGGCAGTTGGCCGAGCCCATGCCGTGGGCCGCGAGCACGTCGCCCACGAGCAGCGTCCGGCCGCGGTCGTTGCTGAACACCCCGAGCCGCGTGTTCGGGTTCCGGTAGAAGACGCTGAGCGTTACCGTCTTGCGGGCGTAGCTCGTGTGGGCGTAGGCCTGCACGCCGGCCGGGAGGGCGTAGCCGAAGTTGCCGAACGCCTTCAGGTCGTCGTCGATCCGCGCGTCTCCCCAGGCCTGCGGACGGTCCGAGACGACGTGCCTGTTGCCGGACGCGATGAGGGCGACCGCATCGCGCCGCGGTCCAGACCGATCCGTCGGGTTCGCGTTGCCGTACTCCAGGCTGACGTTGGCGAACCCGGCGGCGCCCAGCGGCAGACCGACGTTGCCGGCGAACCGGGTCGATTCCCCGTCGCCGGCGCGATACAGCCCGGTGTCCAGCTCGACGGAACCGCCGCTGCGGCCGTCCTTGAGCTCGAAGTTCAGCACGCCCGCAATGGCGTCGGATCCGTACTGGGCCGCCGCGCCGTCTCGCAGCACCTCGACCTGCCGCAGCGCGATGGCGGGGATGGCGGAGATGTCGGGGCCCTGCGAGCCGAACGCCACGCCGTTGCCGCCGTGCCAGTCGACTATCGAGGAGCGGTGCCGGCGCTTGCCGTTGATCAGCACCAGCGTGTGGTCGGGGGCCAGGTTGCGGAGCATCGCGGGGCGGACCACCGTCGACACGCCGCTGATCGGCTGGGTGTTGGTGCTGAACGACGGGATGATGGTGCGCAACTGGTCCTTCAGGTCGCCCGTCCCCTGGCTGACCAGATCCGTCGCCGTCAGCACGTCCACCGGGACCGCCGACTCGGTGGCGCTGCGCGGCTCCGCGCGGGAGCCGACGACCACCGTCTCCTCGGCGAATCCCGCGAGCAGGCTCCGGATCTCCGCCGGCGACAACCCCAGCGCTTCGACCTCGTCCGGCGCCAGGCCGAGGGCACGAGCCAGCGCTTCGACCAACGCGTCCGTCCGGCCTTCCGCCTCTTCCGGTTGCTCGGGCCCCTGTGGCTGCGCGCCCGCGTTGGACGCGACACCGGTGCAGGCCGGCACGAGCAAGGCCAGCATCACGGCTACACGCCACCGCGCGCCCCTCGTCTGCGTAGTACTTGCGTGGGCCTTCCGCACGCAATCTCCTCGGCTTCGCGATCGGTAGTCCAGACTCGTCAGAGATGTTCTCACCGCCGTGTCGTCGTAGGAACTCTTGCGGCCGGTGATGGCCGGCTCGAACGACGCACCGGATTCTAGCCGAGATGGAATGACCGGCCCGCAATCGTACCGTGGGGTGGCGGCGCCCCGGTTGCGGGCGGCCGGGTACGGCGAAACGCGGTTGCTCCCGGCGTTCGCACCGGCGGATGAACGCCAGCGGCGGGTGGGGATCGTGCGGACGTTCTGAGGGTGCGCGCTATGCAGTGCCCGAGCGTGAGGGAGGGCGAGAGATGAGGAGTCTCTGCTGTCGTGCGGCGGTCGCGGTGGCCGCGGCGCGGTTGCGGAGGACGAAGGAGGCGCGACTGCCGCTACGCCTGGACTGGTGCGGGATCTATCAATGTGTCCGTCAGCTTCCTGGCGCTTCTCCGGTCGAACTCCTGCCTACCCCCGGAGGCGGCGTCGGATAACGGGGGAGACGTTACCCGTCCCTGGTCGTGAAGGCCGTAGGAGATCCTGATCAGGTCATGACGGACTCGGCGCGGATGTGACACTTTGGTGCACATGGAGCACATCGGGATTCGCGAGCTTCATCTCAAGACCGGCGAATGGGTGCGCAGGGCGGCGCGCGGCGAGGGCGTGGTCGTTACCGAGCGCGGCCGGCCCGTGGCGTCCCTCGTACCCTACGCTCCGGACGCTTCGGGCCGTTCGTTCCGCGACCGTCGTGTGCTCCCGGAGTTCGACGCGTTACCGAGCGTGCCCGGCGACGCGGTCGTCTACGTGTCTGAAGACCGCGATCGTCGATGAGCTACTTCGATACCGCGTACCTGCTCAAGTGCTACGTGAAGGAACACGGCTGGGAGGCGGTGCGGGCGTTCGCCTGCCGTCGACAGCGGATCGTCTGCTCTATCTACGGACGCATGGAGTTGCTCGCCGCGCTTGATCGCAAGCTGCGGGAAGGAGAGTTGACCCGACCGCAACTGAACGTCGTCCTGCGGCAATTGGACGTTGACGAATCAGAGAAGCTCTGGGAGTGGATTCCGCTGTCGTCAGCCATCATCGAAGCGGTTGCGGAGACGTTCAGGAATCTGCCCGGCGAGGTGTTCCTGCGAACCGGCGACGCCGTGCATCTGCTCTCTGCCCGGGCGCGCGGGTTGACGGAGATCTACAGCAACGACCGACACCTGCTGCGGGCGGCGCCGCACCTCGGCTTGGCGGGCCGCGACCTGATCGAGCCGTCCGCCACGGCGGCGCATTCCTGAGAGGTTGGCCGATCCGACACCTCGATGCGGAAGTAGTCGGCGGTGAGCGTGAAGGGACCGGTGTCGAACACCACGCCTGCGGTGTAGTTGACCGACCGCTCCAGTGCGAGCGGCAGCCCGCCCCGCAACCGGGCCGCTGGCGAGATCGACGGGAAGACCGTCCTGAACGTCACGACCTCCCCGGCCTCTTCCAGGCCCCCCGCGCCACGGCCGGAACGAACGCCTCGAGCCCCTCGGGACGGAACGGCAGCGTGCGCCCTTGCTCGGCGCTCATGTAGGCGGTCATCAGAAGCTCCACCACCTCGACGCCGTCCGCGAACGTCAGGTCCGGCGTCTCCCCCCGCAGGAACGCCCGGACCATGTGGCGGTTCTCGTCCGTGTAGCCGTATTCGGCCGTCTCGTCGACGACCACCGGCATCGAGCCGACCTCGGCGTTCTGCTTCTCCACGAGGTCCTCGCCCGCCGTGCCGCGCACCTCGCGGCTGAAGAACAGCTTCACGCCGCTGGCGAGCGAATCGACGGCCAGCGAGTACTCGGGGCCGAGGAGCTCCATGCTCAACCGCAGGCCGGGGCCGACGTAGCTCCACGACGTGGTGGCCTCGCCGATGAGCGGCGTGCCGTCGTCCGCCTCGTACTCGATGGTCACGCCGGCAAAGTCCTCGGCCGGCCGCCGCGCATAGTCGACCGCGTCCCCCATTGTCTGCCGCAGGCGCTCGCTGTACTCCGGCCGGCTCCACTTCAGGGACGCGATCCGGCCGGTGACGCGGCGCGGCCGGATGGAGTCGCGGGGCGCACCGGGCGCGGTCAGCAGGTGCCGCACCACCTCGACCGAGTGGCACGCCATGTCGTTCAGCACGCCGCCCCCCTGCAGGTCGCCCCGCCAGAACCACGGGCTGTGGGGGCCGCTGTGCTCCTCCGCGGCGCGCGCCAGGTAGGGCCGGCCGGTCAGGGCGGCCCCGCGGCGCCAGATCAGCTCCCGGCCGCGGGTGACCGGCGGCGCGAAGACCTGGTTCTCCAGGTAGCCGTGGGGCAGGCCCGCCTCCTCGGCGAGCGCCAGCATCCGCTTCGCCTCGGCCACGGTGCGCGCGAGCGGTTTCTCGCAGGCGACGCCGCGGAGCGTGGCGCCGGACTGCATGGCGGCGCAGATCGCCTCCAGGTTCGCCACCCGCGCGTCGTTCGGCCCGCACAGCCACACGGCGTCCACCGCCGGATCGGAGACCATCGCCTCGATGGAAGGGAACGCGCGCG
>JAPOYG010000071.1 GCA_026706755.1 Acidobacteriota bacterium | reverse complement strand
CGCGGCCGCCGCGGGAGCTGACGCCGGCGTTCTACGGCTGCTACGACTGGCACTCGTCGGTGCACGGGCACTGGTTGCTCGCCCGCCTGGCGCGGCTCTACCCCGCCGCGGAGACGACCGCCGCCGCCCGCACCGCGCTCGCGCAGAGCCTGACCGTCGCCAATCTGCAACGCGAAGCGGAGTATCTGAAGGGGCCCGGCCGCGACGGGTTCGAGCGGCCCTACGGGCTGGCGTGGCTGCTGCAGCTCGCGGCGGAGCTGCGCGAATGGGACGACACCGACGCGCGGCACTGGCAGGACGCCCTGGCTCCGGTCGAGACGCTGGCGGCGGAGCGGATCCGGGAGTGGCTGCCGAAGCTGACGCACCCGATCCGCAGCGGTGAGCATTCCCAGACCGCGTTCGCCTTCGGGCTCATCCTCGACTGGGCCGGCACGGCCGGCGACGAAGACATGATGGCCCTGATCGAACGTCGCGTCGACGACTACTACGCCGCCGACGACGACTGCCTGCTACGCTATGAGCCCTCCGGGCACGACTTCCTCTCGCCCTGCCTGGCGGAGGCGGATCTCATGCGCCGGGCCGCCGCCCCCGCCGCCTTCGCGGATTGGCTGCGCCGCTTCCTGCCCGAGGTGCCGGAGGATGGCGGCGCGGATTGGCTGCAGCCGGCCGTGGTCAGCGACCCGACCGACGGCAAGCTGGTCCACCTCGACGGCCTCAACTTGAGCCGCGCCTGGATGCTGGAAGGCATTGCGGCCGGCCTCCCCGCGGACGACGCGCGCCGCCCCGCACTGCTGGCCGCGGCCGGGACACACCGGGCGTCCGGACTCGCCTCCGTCACCGGGGCCACCTACGAGGGCGGCCACTGGCTGGGCACGTTCGCGACCTACCTGGTGACCGCGCGGGGAATCGACCGGTCCGCGGACCGGTGACCGAATACCGCGATCGGCACGCCAATCACTCCTGCCCGGCCGCCGCCAGGCGGTACGCCAGCAGGGTGCCGCGGCTGGCGAGTGCGATGTACTGCCGCCCGTTCACGCGGTAGGTCATCGGCGACCCGCTGACCGGCCCCGGCAAGAAGACGCTGCCGACCTCTCGTCCGGTCGCCTTGTCGTAGGCCCGCAGCATCGCGCCGAGCTCCCCGGACGGAGCAGTGAAGACGCCGGCCTCGGCCGAAATCAGGAGGGTGGGCGTCACGAGCGTCGCGACGCGTCCCGGCCGTCCGGTGCGCCCCGTCTCGACACCGTCCAGGAGGGGGTGATTGCGCACCGCATCGGGCGTCTCCCCGTGCGCGATCTGCCACGCCATCGTTCCATCGTCCAGGTCGAAGGCCGTGATGCGGCCCCAGGGCGGCTTCACCAGCGGCAGACCCTCCACGGTCAGCGCGCCGCCCCCGCCGGCGCCGATCGGGGCCGGCCCGCGCTCGACGTTGCCCGAGACGTACGCCACGTCGGTCAGGTCCGGATCGGCCGCTACGAGCCCCCGCGAGCCGATGTTCGTGGACGAGAAGACGTACAGCCGGTTCGTCTCGGGGTCCAGCGATCCGCCCGGCCAGTTCGCGCCGCCCTGCTCGTACGGCAGCGTGAGCACGGCGAGCGGGCCGTCCGCACGACTGACGATCGGCGGCGAGAACAGCGGGCCGAATGCGTAGCGGGAGGCCAGCTCCTCCGCGGCGGCCCTGATCTCCGGCGTGAAGTCGATCAGGTCGGCGGGCGTCACGCCCTGGCGCTCGAACGCCGGCGGCCGCGTCACGAAAGGCTGCGTGGGGGAATACCACTCCCCCGGCACGTCGCCCTGCGGCACCGGACGCTCTTCGATCGGCCAGACCGGCTCGCCGGTGACGCGGTCGAGCACATATAACCAGCCCTGCTTGGTGGGCTGCGCCAGCGCCTTGATCGGACGCCCGTCGACCGTGATGTCGGCCAGAATCGGCGCACAGGGAATGTCGAAGTCCCACAGCCCGTGATGCACGAGCTGGTAGTGCCAACGACGCTCGCCGGTGCGCACGTCGACCGCGACAATCGATTCGGAGAACAGGTTGTCTCCGGGCCGGTGCCCGCCGTAGTAGTCGCTGGTCGGGAGCTCGACCGGAAGGTAGACCAGGCCGAGCGCCTCGTCCGCGCTCATCTGCGCCCAAACCCCCGTGTGGCCGGTGTACGACCAGGAGTCGCCCAGCCACGTGTCGTTGCCGAACTGGTCCGGCCTCGGGATCGTGTGGAAGATCCACAACCGTTCGCCCGTCCGCACGTCGTAGCCGCGGACGTACCCCTTGACGTTGGTACGGCTGCGCGGCGCTGCGCCCGGCGCGTGCATGGCCCCGATGACGATGACGTCCCCGACCACGATCGGCGCGGCCGTCAGTCCGACATCGCCGGTCACCGGGTCGACCTCCTGGTCCATGCCGCGCTTCAGGTCGACGATGCCGTTGCGGCCAAAGGCGGGAATCGGCTGCCCGGTTGCAGCGTCGAGAGCCACGAGCTGATAGCCCAGCGTGACGTAGAGGACGCGCGCCTCGTCGCCGTCGCTCCAATACGCCAGGCCACGGCTCAGGGGTATCGGCGCCCCCCTGGCCCGCTCCCCCTCGTCCAGCCTGTGGCTCCACAGCAGCCGGCCGCTGGCCGCGTCGACGGCAACGGCGGGCCGGCCGGCGGCGCCGGTGAAGTACAGCACTCCGCCCACCATCAGCGGCGTCGCACGCCCCGGACCCAGCCCGTCTCGGCTGAAGCGCCACGCCAACTCGAGGCGGTCGAAGTTGTCCGCCGTGATTAGCGCGAGCGGGGAGTAGCGCGTGCTGGCCAGGTCGCCGCCGTACGTGGGCCACTCGCCTGCCGCCGTGGGGGGCTGGCCGTGGACCGGCGGCGCGGCGTACACGATCAACGCAAGCTGGACGATCAGCGCGGGCACGACCCTGTGCAAGCCGCCGCCGCATCCGGCCGTGCAATCCACGCTTGATCATACAAGCTGCGCTCCGCGGGTCGACCCGCGCGCGCGTTGAACTGCCACGGGAGAATCTCCCCTTGATTACCGAGAGGGGGCGTGCTAGATTGTCACGGTAACCGAGGGGAGTACGGTGACGAAGCCATCCAATCTCGTTCAGGGAACGCTGGATCTGCTGATCCTGAAGATCCTCGACCTCGAGCCGCGCAGCGGGTGGGCTATCGGCCAGCGCCTCCGGCAGGCATCGAACGAGGCGCTGCAGGTGAGCGACGGCTCGCTCTACCCCGCCCTGCACAAGCTGGAGCAGCAGGGCTGGATCGCCGCCGAGTGGCGGACGACCGAGAACAACCGCCGGGCCAAGGTCTACGCCCTCACGCCTCCGGGGCGCCGGCACCTGCAGCGGGAGCGGGCGAACTGGGAACGCTTGTCCGGCGCGATCACACACGTGGTGCGGTTGACGGAGGCCTGAGCCATGCCGCTCGAACGCTGGGTCTACGCCTGGAGAGCCCGATGGCGGGCGCTCTTCGACCGGGGGCAGGCGGACCGCGAGCTCGACGACGAGCTGCGCGACCACGTGGCCCGCGAGACGGCGGCCCTGCGGGCGCGGGGGGCGTCGCCGGCGGAAGCCCGGCGCCGGGCCCTCGCCTCTCTCGGGGGCCTGGCCTCGGCGCAGGACCGCGTGCGCGCCGTGCGCTTCGGGGCGCTCGCGGAGCAGGTGCTGCAGGACGTCCGCCACGGGCTGCGGCTGCTCGTCCGGGACCCCGGCTTCACCGCGGCCACGGTGATCACGCTGACGGTCGGGATCGGGGCGACGGCCACCGTCTTCTCGGTCGTCGACGCCGTGCTCCTCCAGCCGCCGCCGTTCCCGGAGCCCGGCCGCCTCGTGACCCTCTGGCAGACCGATCCCGGCGACGGCGACCGTGCGGCCGAGGTGGCCCCGGCCAACTTCCTCGACTGGCGTGCCCAGTCGACCTCCTTCGAGCACGTGGCGGCCGTACAGCCCTACTCCTTCGACGCCACGGGCGCCGGCCAGCCGGAGGTGCTCTACGCCTCGCTGGTCACCGAGGGGTTCTTCCGACTGCTTGGCGCCGGCGCGGCCCACGGGCGTACGTTCCGGCCCGACGAGTACCGCTCGGGGAGCGGCGTCGTCGTCCTGACCGACGGCCTCTGGCAGCGGCGGTACGGCGGGGATCCGGCGGTCATCGGGCAGCCGATCGTGCTCGACGGCACGCCGCACACCGTCGTCGGGGTGCTCGCCCCCGACTTCGAGCTCGCGCTGGAGCGGGGGCAGGATGCCCAGGCCCGCGACCTCTACGCGCCCAAGGCCATCGCGGAGTGGGAGACGTTCCGCCGCGGCGACGGTTGGTGGCAGGTCGTGGCCCGGCTCCGCGCGGAGGACTCGATCGCCTCCGCGCAGGCGGAGATGGACACCGTGGTGGCCCGGATCGCCGCCGATCATCCGCGCACCAACGAAGGTGTCGGGGCGCGCGTCATCCCGCTCCAGTCGCGGCAGGTGGAGGACGTGCGCCCGACGCTGCTCCTGCTCCAGGGCTTCGTGCTGCTCGTCCTGCTGATCGCCTGCCTCAACGTGGCGAACCTGATGCTGGCGCAGAGCACGCGGCGCTCGGCGGAGTTCGCGGTGCGGGCGGCCGTGGGCGGGGGACGGGGCCGCCTGCTGCGCCAACTGCTGACGGAGAGCGCGATGCTCGCGGCGCTCGGCGGCGCCGGCGGCCTGCTGCTGGCCGCCTGGTCCCTCGACCTGATCGTGGCGCTGATGCCGGCCGACGTGCCGCGCCTGCCGCAGATCGGCGTGAACGGGCGGCTGCTGGCCTTCGCCGCCGGCCTCGTCGTCGTGACCACCGTGGCGTTCGGGAGCGCCCCCGCCCTGCACGTCCTCCGGCGGAGTGCGCGCGGCCTCCTCCGGGAGCAGCGGGGCGGCGCCGGCGGGACGGGGCTGCACCGCGTCCTGGTAACGGCAGAGGTGGCGCTGGCGCTGGTGCTGCTGGTCGGCGCGGGCCTCCTGGCGCAGAGCTTCGCGCGCCTCGTGAGCGTCGACCTCGGCTTCGCACCCGCGAACACCGTGGCGCTGCAGGTGTTCCACTATCCCGAGGCCGGGCGCCCGGCGACGGCCGACTTCATCCGCCGGACCCTCCAGGGCATGCGCGCGCTGCCGGGGGTGACCGAAGCCGGTGCGGTGTCGTCGCTGCCGATCGCCATGGCCGACGTCACCCGCGAGAGCGTGCTGACGCTCCCCGATCGGCCGCCGCCCCCGCCCGGCGAGGAGGCGCAGACCACCGTCTCGCTGGCGACGCCGGGCTACTTCGAAGCGCTGCGCATCCCGCTCCGGGCCGGCCGCTGGTTCGAAGAGCGCGACGGCGCCGAGCGGCCGCGCGTGGCGATAATCAACGAGACGCTGGCCCGGCGGCACTGGCCGGATGCGGACCCGCTCGACGAGCGCGTGACGGTGCAGCTCTACGGCGAGACGCTCACGGCCGACGTCGTCGGCGTCGTCGGCGCCGTCCGGCCGCGGGGCTTCGACAGCGCCCCGCGCCCGGAGGTCTTCCTCGCGCACGCGCAGCTCGCCGACGGCTCGATGACCTACGTGGTGCGGACGGCGGGAGACCCCGCGGCCGCCGTGCCCGCGATTCAGGACGTCGTCTGGACCGCCGATCCGCTGCAGGCCTTCTACAGCATTGCGACGATCGACCAGCTCCTTGCCGACACCCTGGCCGCGCGACGGTTCGCCACCACCCTCGTCACGCTGTTCGGCCTTGTCGCGCTGGCGCTCGCCACGCTCGGCATCTACGGCGTCATCGCCGTCGCCACTGCGCAGCGGACGCACGAGATGGGACTGCGCATGGCGCTGGGGGCGGCGCCGGGCGACGTCCGCTGGATGGTGGTGCGGGGCGCGGTCGGCCTCGCCGGCGCGGGGGTCGCCATCGGCTTGCTGGGATCGATACCGGTGTCGCGCTCGCTCACCAGCCTGCTGGTCGACGTGGCGCCGTTCGACGTCTCGACGCTGGTCGCGGTCTCTTCGGTGCTGCTCGCGGCAGCCGCCGCTGCGGCCTGGCTCCCGGCCCGCCGTGCGGCGGCCACGGATCCGCTCGCCGCGCTGCGGGTGGAGTAGGCCCGCCGGCAGCGAACGCGGGGACGCCGCGGAGGCGACATACGCCGCAGCGCGTGAGGGCAGGGTTGCGCCTGGTCAGCGCACGCTCAGCTGCGGTCCATCCACTCGACGAAGCGGGACGGCTCCTCGACGATCATCACCCGCACGACGCGCTGGTGCTCGTGCATCAGGGCCTTCGCGGCCTCGCGCGCCTCGTCGGCCGACGCGTACTGCGCCGAGGCGGCGGGCGCGTTCACGGCACCGCCCCGCACCGTGGTGATCAGCTTGAACATCGTCGTCTCCGGGAGCCGGTCGCCGATCATACCACCGGGGTCACAGTGGCCGCCGGGCTCCCGCTGCCGGTCACCGTGCCAGGTCGCGCCAGAGCGGGGTACCGTCCGTGCCGAGCACGAGGTCGACCACCAGCCCGTAGCTGGCGATGCCGCCCTCGACGCGGTTCGCGCGCAGGAACTGGTCGTAGACACGGCGCGCGCCGCGGCTGACGGCCGGATTCGCCTGGCCGATCCGGGCGCTGACGGCCCGGTAGTCCTCGAGGGGCCCGGCTCCGAGTGCCTGCCAGTGCTCGACGCGGGCCTCCGGCGACAGGTGGACCAGCAGGTGCCGCAGCAGGAACATCCAGCCGCTGTAGCGGCTCTGGTCGTCGCCCGCGAGGCAGGTCAGCCAGCCGACGAAGCTGGCCTCGGACTCGTTGGCGTAGCCGGCCAGGTGGGCCCACTCGTGCGCGAGGACGAACGGGCGCTCGTGCGGCAGCACCCCGTCGTTGACGAGCACCTCGAGCGAGAAGGGGTTCATCATGCCGTCGATGCCCGCGCGGCGGAACCAGACCGACAGCAGCGTCGCCTTCGGGCGGCCCGCGACAGCCGTGCGCCCGGCCCCGAGTCGGCGCTGGACGCGCTCGAAGGCGGGGGCCAGACGCGCCGGGAGCTCCTCCAGCTGTGGCCACGGCCGCGACCCGGCCGGCTCGTACAACCCGTTCACCCGCTCGATGGCCTCCGCCGCGACCGTGGCCACGGCCGCGGGAGCCACCCGGGCCTGTTCGTAGTCGAGCTTGTCCTTCAGTGGCACGCGCCGGTAGTTCAGGCCCCACGCCAGGACGAAGACGAGGTACAGGGCGGCCGCGAGGGCGGTCGTCAGCGCGAGCTGGCGTCCCGCAGCACGCCACAGCGCCCGCCGCTCGCCCCACGCCCGCCGCAGCGCGCGCCACCACCACACCGCAAGCCCTGCCGCGACCGCGAGGATCAGCACGTCGAGCCAGGCGAAGCCCACGACGCCGCTGAGCCGGGTGAGGGCGTTCTGGAGGGCGAGATAGGCCTGACGCGAGTAGATTCGCTCGATCCACGCCGCCGGCGTCGGCACCACCGCCGCCGCGACGGCCAGGGCGACGAGTGCGAGCACGCCGGGCGGCAGCACGCGCCGTGCCCGTCGAGTCACGGCCGCCGGCCCGCCCTGACGGGGGCGCCGGGAGCCGGCACGGGCGCGAGATGCCTGCATCGCAGGTGTTGCAGCACGGTCTCCTACCGCTGCTCCAGGCGCACGCCGCGGTCGTCGAAGACGACGTAGCGCCGCGGATCGGCCCGGACCCGCACCGGGTCCCCCTCGCGCCAGCGTTCCTCCCCGGCATCCAGGGCGCGAATCGAGACGCCTTCGACGTCGACCCGGACGAGCGTCGCGCCCGCGCACGGTTCGATCGAGCGCACCCGGCCCCGCAGCCCGGCGCCGTCGCGCGTCAACCGAACGTGATGGGGACGGATGCCGAGCGTGATGTCGCGGCAGAATGTCTCCTCGATGCGGCCGGCCAGGGGCACCGTCTGGTTGCCCAGCAGGAGCGCCTGCCCGTCCTTTTCGAGAATCCCGGGCACGAGGCTGATGCGGGGTCGGCCGAAGAAACGGGCGACGACCTCGTCCGCCGGCGCGTCGACCACCTCCGCCGGGGTGCCGCATTGCCGCAGCCGGCCTTCGTGAAGGACGGCAATCCGATCCGCCACCGCGCGGGCGTCAGCCTCGTCGTCGGGGTGCATCGCGCACACGACCGCGGTGCCGAGGGCGGCGGGCAGGGCGCGCAACGCGTCGCGTGCCCTGGCGCGCTCGCGTCCCCGGAAGTCCGCCAGCGGCTCGTCGAGCAGGATGCACGCATCGGGACCGGCGGGCCGCGACGCGATCACCTCGCGCTCCCCCCCACCGTCCGGCAGCCCCGGGGCCAGCGAACCGAACGCCACCGGCCGCTCCGCGGCGCCGGCCGCGAGCGCCACGCCACCCGCATGAATGGTGCCGCCCGAAGGTTCCTCCAGGCCCGCGAGAAGGCGCAGCAGGGTCGACTTGCCCGCTCCGGGCGGGCCTGTCAGCGCGAGCAGCTCGCCCGAGCGGATCGAGAGGCTCACGCGGTCGACGGCGACCGTCGCGGCGAAGCGTTTCGTGACCCGATCGAGGCGCACCGCCATCCCAGGAGCTCGCTGATGGGTGCATGGTACACTCGGCCCGTGCCCGAACGAGACGAGCTGCGATGGGGGCGGTCGACCGTCGAGACCGCGTGCCCCCTCGACTGCCCGGACACGTGCAGCCTGGCCGTGTCGGTCGAGAAGGGGCGCCTCACCCGCATCGACGGCTCGCACCGGCAGGCGGCGACGGGCGGCTACATCTGCAGCAAGGTGCGCCGCTTCGGGGACCGCGTCTACGGCAGCGACCGGCTCGAGCGTCCCGCGTTGCGTGTCGGAGCCCGCGGCGAGGGTCGCTTCCGGGACGTGAGCTGGGACGAAGCCCTCGACGCCGTGGCGAGCCGGATGCGGGAGGTCCGGGCGCGCGACGGCGGGGAGGCGATCCTGCCGGTGTCCTACGGCGGGTCGAACGGGCTCGTCACGCAGGACACGGCCGACGCCGAGCTCTTCCGGCGGGTCGGCGCCGCGCGGCTCGCGCGCACCGTCTGCGCCGCGCCGACCACGACTGCCGCCGCCGCGCTCTACGGCCGGATGCCCGGCGTCACCTACGCCGACTACGAGCACGCGAAGCTCATCATCATCTGGGGTGCGAACCCGTCGACCACCGGCATCCACCTCGTGCCGCACGTGCGGGCCGCCGTCAAGGCGGGAGCCGCGCTGGTCGTCGTCGACCCCCGCCGCACGCCGCTGGCGCGGCAGGCCGACATCCATCTCGCCGTCCGCCCGGGCACGGACGTCGCGGTCGCGCTCGCGATGCACCGTTTCCTCTTCGAGGAGGGGCTCGCGGACGACGCCTTCCTGAGGGCACACGCGAGCGGCGCGGATCGGCTCCGGGAGCGCGCGGCCGAATGGACGATGGAGCGCGCCGCGGCGGTGGCGGACGTCGACGCCGACCTGCTGCAGAGCGTGGCGGAGCTCTACGCGGAGGCGTCGCCGGCCGTCATCCGTTGCGGCTGGGGCCTCGAGCGCAACCGCAACGGCGGCAGCGCGGCCCTGGCGGTGCTCGCCCTGCCGGCCGTGGCGGGAAAGTTCGGCGTCCGCGGCGGCGGCTACTCGATGAGCAACTCGGCCGCCGTCGACCTCTCCGCCAAACCGTGGATCGGCGCCCGCGAGCCGGCCACCCGCGTCGTGAACATGAACCGCCTCGGACGCGCGCTGACCGGGGAGGACGGACCGCCCGTCCGGTTCCTCTTCGTCTACAACTGCAACCCCGCAGCCACGATGCCGGACCAGAACCGGGTGCTGCGCGGGCTGGCGCGCGAGGATCTGTTCACCGTCGTCTTCGATCAGGTGATGACCGACACGGCCCGCTGGGCCGATGTGGTGCTGCCCGCCACGACCTTCCTGGAGCACTACGACGTCGCGCACAGCTACGGGCTCGGCGCGCTGCAGCTCGTGCAACCGGTGATCGAGGCGGTCGGCGACGCGCGGCCCAACGCGGAGGTGTTCGCGGAGCTCGCGCGCCGCCTGGGAATCGACGTGAGCTCCACGCTGCGGTCGGACCCCGAGGCGTTGCTGCACGTCGCCGGCGCGTTGCCCGACGGGGTGCGCGACACGCTCCTCGCGCACGGGCTCGCGGAACCGCCGGGGGCCGAGGCGCCGGTGCAGTTCGTCGACGTCTTTCCGCGTACGGCCGACCGGAGGGTCCAGCTCTTCCCCGAGGCGCTCGAGCGGGAGGCGCCGGAAGGCCTCTACCGGTTCCGGCCCGATCCTGCGACGAACGCCTATCCCCTGGCCCTGGTCTCCCCCGCCAGCGACAAGACCGTCACGTCGACGCTCGGCGAGCTCCGCGCGCGGCCGGCGACGCTGCACATGCACCCGGCGGACGCCGAGCGGCGCAACCTGGCCACCGGGGACACTGCGCGGGTCTTCAACGCCGGCGGCGAGGTCCACTGCCCCGTGACCGTGAACGCGGGGGTGCGGCCGGGCGTCGTCAGCCTGCCCAAGGGGCTGTGGC
>JAPOYG010000043.1 GCA_026706755.1 Acidobacteriota bacterium | reverse complement strand
CAACTGCGAGAACGGCTACAGCTGCATCTACATGAACACCATCGCGTGGCGCGACGCGACGACGCCGCTGCCGATGGAGAACAACCCGCGCGTGGTGTTCGAGCGGCTGTTCGGCGAGGGCGGCTCCACCGCGGATCGACGGGCCGAGTGGGGCAAGGACCGGAGCATCCTCGACGCCATCGGCCACGACCTCGCCCGGCTGCGGCGCGAGGTGGGGGCCGGCGACCGGGCCCGCGTCGCGCAGTACCTCGACGCCGTACGGGCCATCGAGCGGCGCATCCAGCTCTCGGAGCGGAGCGACACCGAGCTCCCGGACCTCGCCCGGCCCGTCGGCATCCCCGAGTCGTATGCCGAGCACGTGGGCATGCTGTTCGACCTGACGGCGCTGGCTTGGCAGGCGGACATTACGCGCGTCTTCACCTTCATGCTGGGCCGCGAGCTGAACGGGCGCGCCTATCCGGAGATCGGCATCCCGGATTCCCACCACGGCATCTCGCACCATCGCTACGACCCGCAGAAGCTGGCCCAACTGGCGAGAATCAACACCTATCACTTGACGCTCTTCCGCCGCTTCCTGGAAACCCTGGCCGCGACGCCGGACGGCGACGGCTCGCTCCTCGACCACGCCCTGCTGCTCTGCGGGGCGTCGCTGAGCGACAGCAACAAGCACCTCCACTACGACCTGCCACTGATGCTCGTCGGCGGCAGTGGCGGACAGCTCCGGGGCGGGCGTCACCTCCGCTATCCGCGCGACACGCCGATGACGAACCTGCTCGTCAGCCAGCTCGACAAGGCGGGCGTGCGGCTCGACGACGGCCTCGGCGACAGCACGGGGAGGCTTCCGGAACTGGCGCGCCTACCGGGTGTCTAGAATCGAGAGCAGGCGACTCAGGGATGTCACGACCTCACGGAACGCCCGACGGAAGGCGGCGCGCGCGCGAACGCCAACCGACGCACCAGGCGTCCGAATCTCCGCCCACGCACGGCCGGACCCGGAGGCGACGTCCCGAGCGGTGACCGTGGCGGGGAGAACCTGGGTCTATGGGGTCTCAGGGCACAGGGTGGCCGCGCAGTCGGTTCCGCTCCTCCTTCCCGTATTGCGAGTAGCAGGTGACCGGACCTGACTCGTACGGAGAATGGTGGTCGGGCGGCGAATGACGAAGAGTGGGACGATGTATCGTGCCGGCGCTCGGCGCGGCGCCGGTGCTGTCCTCGCGATTCTCTCCTTCGGTGGAGGGGCCTCGGCTCAACTGGCGGACGATGCGACGGCGCTGCACCGGGCAGCCCACAGGGGCGACACGACGGCCGTCGAGCGCCTCCTCGCATCAGGGGCCGACGCCGACGCCAGCACCCGGCTCGGCGTCACTCCGCTCGCACTCGCCGCCGGCGGGGGTCATCCGCCGGTCGTCCGCGTGCTGCTGGCGGCGGGAGCCGATCCCCTACGGCCGTCGCGGAACGGCGAGACCCCGTTGATGGCGGCAGCCCGCACTGGCGCGGTCGAGAGCGTCGAGTTGCTGCTGCTGCACGGCGCCGGCGTGGACGTCGACGCGCGGGAGGGCTGGCGCGGGCAGACCGCACTGATGTGGGCCGCAGCCGAGGGCCATGCGGCGGTCGTCGTGTCGCTGGCGACAGCCGGCGCCGAAGTCGACGACCGCTCCGACGGGGGCTTCACGCCGCTCGCGTTCGCCGTGCGCGCCGGACACGCGAACGCGGTCGCCGCGCTGCTCGACGCGGGCGCCGGCATCGACCTGGCGCTGCCGGACGGCACCAGCCCGCTTCATCTCGCCGTCCTGAACGCCCGCTACGACGTTGCCGTCGAGCTCCTCGAGCGCGGCGCCGATCCGACCGCCGACGGGCCGGGCTGGACGGCGCTGCACCAGCTCGTGTGGACCCGCCGCCCGAACCGGCACTACAACAACCCCGCCGCGTTTCCGACCGGCACGACGACCGATCTGGAGCTGGCCCGCGCGCTCGTCGCCCACGGCGCCGACGTCAACGCCCGCCAGCGCGCCGAGCCGCGCGACGGCTACCGCAACATGCTGAACCGGCACGGCGCCACGCCGTTTCTGCTCGCGGCCAAGGCGGTGGACCTGGAGATGATGCTCCTGCTGCTCGACCTCGGCGCCGATCCGCACCTCGCCAACGAGGACGGGACGACGCCCCTTCTGGTCGCGGCCGGCGTCGGCATCTGGTCGTCGAGCGAGAGTCCCGGGAGCGCCGCCGAGGCGCTCGAGGCGGTCGAGCTGCTTCTCGGTCTCGGCAACGCGGTCGCCGCCGTCGACGACAACGGCGACGCGGCGCTGCACGGTGCGGTGATGCGCGGCTCGCAGGAGCTCGTCCTCTACCTGCTCGAGCACGGCGCGGCACTCGACCCGGTCAACGAGCGGGGCTGGACACCCCTCACCATCGCGCAAGGCGTCTTCTACGCCAACCTCGGGCGCCGCTGGCCGGAGATGGAGGCGCTGCTCGTCGAGCTGGGCGCCACGTCGCCCACCGCGCCCGAGCCGCCGCGCTGACCGACGAAGCCGCGCCGTGCCCGTCATCCCCCTACCGCCGGGCCGGTCCCTGCCCGCCGCCCTCGGCCACGTCGCCTGGCGAAGCCTGCAGGTGGCCGTTTCCTTCACGCGCCGGGGCTCATGTTGACATCCCAGGCGCTCCCCCTCACCATGCCAACATGGGCACGACTGGAAGTGAGGTGTTTCGTGTCGAGGATGAGCGCTGACCACCCCGGACGGCTGCCATGAAGCTCGAGCGCATCCTGCTGCCTACCGACTTCAGCGACACGGCCGGGCACGCCCTCGACTATGCGCGCGACCTCGCGGCCCGGTTCGGGGCGAGCGTGCACCTGCTGCACGTCGTCTCCGATCCGACCGTGCAGGACTGGGCCGGGGAGGTCGAGGGGCTGGTCGTGCCCGACCTGCTCGCCAAGTGGAAGGAAGACGCGGAGCGGCGGCTCGGGGAGATCTCGATCGGCGACGTCGAAACCGTGCGGGCCGTCCGCGTCGGCCACGCCTTCGTGGAGATCATCCACTACGCGACCGGGAACGCGATCGACCTCATCGTGATGGGAACGCACGGCCGCGGTCCCGTCCGCCATCTGCTGCTCGGAAGCGTGGCCGAGAAGGTGGTGCGGAAGGCGCCCTGCCCCGTGCTCACCGTGCGGCAACCGGGTCACGCCTTCGAGATGCCGGTCTCGCCCGGTGGCCAGACCAGCGCGCCCTGACGGCCGGGTCGGGCGTCTGCAGGGGGCAACGGACTGCGTCGCCCGTTCTGCGGCCGCAACTCCCCGGAGCTTCCGGCCGGAGCCGCCGGCCCGGAAGGATCAGCCGCCGGCCGGCGGCGCGAGATCGACCGCGGAGATCCGTTCCCACGCTCGGGAGCCGGGCAGGAGCTCGGCCCGTGCCGCGCCGCGGAGTTGCCGGTGGCACTGCACGCAGGTGGCGACGAGCGTCATGTACGCCGTCGCGACCTCTTCCATGTCACCCGCCCCGGCCGCCGCCCCCAGGTCCCTCGCCGCCTCCTGGAACGCGCCGGACTGCTGGACGTAGGCCGTCGTCGGCGCCGCCATCCACGTCGACTCCTCGCTGATGCGGAGGAGCTCGCCGGCGTGGCGCCTGACGGCCGGGAAGCGAGCGAGGACGACCGCCTCGAAGAGCTGCTGCGCCCGGTCGAGCTTCTGCCGCATGAGGCTGCCCAGGTTGGGCTGCGCCTCCGCCGGCGCGGCCGGCAGCAGCAAGGCCAGGGCCAGGAGTGCCGCCGAAGTCCGGGAGTGTCTGCGCTTCCTTGCGTCCATCATGGGTTGTGCACCTGATCCAATCCACGTTCATTCGACGACGAGCGGCGCGAGGCAATCGATCTCGGTGGGATCCAGCGGCCACCAGCTCCCGAAGTTCGCGTCCGACGCGGCGATCGGAACGATGGGCGGGAACTCGCCCGGCACGAACGGTTCTCCAACGCCGGCGGCGCCCTGGCGGCGGGCCAGCGCCTCCCGGAAGCGGGCCACGCCGGGGGCCTCGAACCGCGCGTAGTAGAGCTGCCGTGTGCTGCCGGCCCCCGGCCGGCGCACGACGCCGATGCAGATCGGCGCCGGGACCTCGTCGCGCAGCCCCGCTTCCTCCGCGATCTGCAGCACCTCGTCGGGCGGGAGCACGGCGACCGCCCGCCGGTACTCCGCGTGCAGCAGGAGGGGCATCGCGGCCACCGTCGGCGAGGTCATCGACTCCATCGTCCGGTTGAAGATCTGGTTGAAGAGATGGGCGCGCAACTGATCCGGCGGCTGGAGGACGACGAAGCCGGGGCCCGGAAGGTCGGGTGCGCGCAGCGCCAGCATCCACTCCGACACGAGGGCGGCGTCGACCGTGTAGGGCTCCGCCAGGGTGCTCTGGACGCTGCGCCAGAAGAGCCACCCGAGCACGGCGAGCGCGACGACGGCGATGGCGGCCTTGCGCATGTCACCCGCCGCCCGAACCGGCGACGTCGCCGGCGACCGGCTCGATCCGCAACAGGGCCCCGTCGTCGGCGTCGGTCAGCACGTAGAGCAGGCCGTCGGGTCCCTGCCGGACGTCGCGGATGCGCTGGCGGAGCTCGGCCAGCAGCCACTCCCGGCGCAGCTCGTCCCCTGCCTCGTTCAGCACGATCCGCTCCAGGTGTCCGGTGCGGGGAAGGCCGCCGAAGCGCAGCGATCCGGCGAACAGGTTGCCCTTCCAGTCCGGAAACCGCTCCCCGTCGTAGAAGGCGAGGCCCGACGGGGCGATGGACGGGACCCAGAGGACCGCCGGCAGCTCCATCCCCGGCCGCCACGGCGCCTCGGTCATGCGCTGCCCGCTGTACTGGCGGCTGTAGGAGACGACCGGCCAGCCGTAGTTGCGCCCCGCCGCGATGACGTTGACCTCGTCGCCTCCCTGCGGCGCGTGCTCGCTCACCCACAGCTCGCCGCTCCCGGGCCGGAACGCCAGCCCCTGGTGGTTCCGGTGCCCGAGCGAGTAGACCTCCGGCCGGTGTTCCGGAAGCCCGACGAACGGGTTGTCGCCGGGCGGCGTCCCGTCGTCGCGGAGCCGCAGCACCTTGCCGAGCAGATCGTTCGGATCCTGGGCGCGCAGGGCGTTCTCCGGCGACGACTCGAACGCGCCGCCCACCGTCATGTAGAGCATGCCGTCGGGTCCGAACCCGATCCGCGACGCTCCGCTCCCCGGCGGATCGAGGACGAGCAGGTCCTCCAATCCGTCGAGCGCGCCGCCGGCGAGCCGCCCGCGAGCCAGAGCCACCGTCGGCCCCGCCGGGCGCGGCTTCGAGTAGGTGAGGTAGACCAGTCCGTTCGCGGCGAAGTCGGGGTGGAGGGCGACGTCCATCAGGCCCGCGATGCCCTCGGCGTGGACGGCCGGCGTGCCCGCGATGGGCGCCGGATCGAGCGACCCGCCGGTGATGCGGCGCAGCCGCCCCGGGCGCTCGGTGACGAGCATCGACCCGTCCGGAAGGAAGGCGAGGCTCCACGGACGCTCCAGGCGCCGCGTCAGCGCCACCACGCGAATCTGGCCGTACTCGGCCGAATCGAGCACGACCGGACCGTCCGGCAGCGGCCGCGGCGGCACCCCGGGCCGGCGATCCGCCACTTCCTGCGCCAGCGCGGCGCCGGCGCCGAGGCAGACGCCGGCCAGAATCAACGCAGCCCCGATGGATCGCCAACCCCGCACGGTCCACCTCCTCCACGGCAACGGCCGCAAGCCGCGGTTGCCTTGCTGATCGTAACGCGGCCCGCGCCTCGGACGCCATGCCCACCGCCCCGGGCCGGCGAGGGTAGCCCCGCCGCGATGCGCTCGCATCGGGCGTCGAGTGGCCCCAGCCGCAGCAGCAGGCCCTTCTCGCTGGCCGGACGGATTGGGTCGCGGACGCGTCCGACCCCTACGAGCCGACGCACCATCCACCCCAGCGCAGCCTCCGGCACGGCTCCCAGCATCCGCTCGCTGCGTCCCGATCCGCGCGCCGGCGCGCTGCCGGCTGCAACGTTCTGTTACACTGACGAGCCATGTTGCGTTCTTGTGCGTTCGTCGTTGTGGCACTCCTGGTCTTGGAGCGGCCGGCCGCAGCGTATCTCGATCCGGGGACCGGGAGCATGTTGCTCCAGGTGCTGCTGGGCGGAGTGGCGGCCATAGGCGTCATCGCGAGGCTGTACTGGCGCCGCGTGACGGCTGCGATCAACAGCAGGCTGCAGCGAGCCAGGCGCTAGGCAGCGGGGCTGCACGAGCCCGCCACGCCCCGTATCCGCCACCGCCCGTGCGGCCGATGCGTGCCCAGAATCCATCCGTCGGCTTCGACTCCGGCTCCTTCCGCGATCCCGACACCCGAATCTTCCATCACGACGGATCGGTGTACCGGTGCCTGTCGGCCCGGGCCCTCAGGGACTGGCGGCAGCTCGCCGGGACCGGCTTCTACGAGCGTTTCGTCGCCGATCGCCGCGTGATCCCGACGCGGGAGGTCACGGATCTCGGCACCCTGCCGCCGCTGGACGGCCGCTGGGCGGCCATCCTGGAGCACGAGCGCGTGCCGTTCGTGTCCTATCCGTACGAGTGGTCGTTCGGCATGCTCAAGGATGCGGCGCTGCTGCAGCTCGACGTGACGCGCGCGGCGCTCGACGAGGAGATGACGCTCAAGGACGCCACGGCGTTCAACGTGCAGTGGCGCGGCGCGCACCCCACGTTCATCGACATCGGGTCGTTCACGGCGTACGCCGCGGGTGAGCCCTGGGCCGGCTACCGGCAGTTCTGCGAGACGTTCCTCTATCCGCTGCTGCTGCAGGCGTACCGCAACGTGCCCTTCCACCCGTGGCTCCGAGGCAGCCTGGAGGGGATCTCGGCGGCGCAGTGCAGCGCACTGCTCACCGGCCGCGACCGTCTGCGGCGCGGCGTGCTGGCGCACGTCGTCCTGCAGGCGCAGGCGCAGGCGCGCTACGAGGACACGGTGGGCGACGTCAGGCGCGAGCTGCGCGCGGCCGGCTTCGGCGCGGGCCTCATCAAGCACAACATCGACCGCCTGCGCCGTACCGTCGCGCGGCTGCGGTGGACGGTTTCGCGGTCGACCTGGTCGAACTACCAGCGGGAGCACTCCTACGAGGACGCCGATCTGCGGAGGAAGGGCGAGTTCGTGGGCCACGTCCTCGACCGCCGGCGGTGGCCCGTCGTGTGGGACCTCGGCTGCAACACCGGCCACTACTCCCGCATGGCCGCGCGGCACGCGGACCACGTGCTGGCCCTGGACGCGGACCACCTCGTCGTCGAGCGCCTGTACGAATCGCTCAAGGCCGACGGGCCCGACAACATCCTGCCGCTGCTGGCGGACCTGGCGGATCCGTCGCCCGGCCTGGGATGGCGCGGCCGCGAGCGCCTGCCGCTCGCCGAGCGTGGTCGGCCCGCGCTCATCGTGTGCCTGGCCCTGGTGCACCACCTGGTGATCGGCCGCAACATTCCGCTGGACGACTTCGTGGCCTGGCTCGCGCAGTTCGGCGCCGAGCTGATCCTGGAGTACGTCGGCCGCGACGACCCGATGGTGGAGCGCCTGCTCCGCAACCGGCGGGACCAGGAGCTCGACTACTCCGGCGAGGCGGTGCGTGCGGCGCTCGAGCTCCACTTCGGCGCCGTCACCCACACCACGCTGCCTTCCGGCACCCGCACGCTGTACCACTGCCTGCCGAAGACGCCATGACCCGTCCGCGCACCTCGACCTCGGGTCTGCCCGGCTGGGTGCGTGCCGCCGACGGACTCACCGTCGTGCTGGCTCTGGCGGCCTCGTACGTGGCGGCCTTCGGCGGCATCCGCATCGGATCGCTGTTCTCGATGTCCACGCCCTGGCGGGCATTGATCGCCCTGGCCGTCGTCTGCGGCCTGCGGCACTTCTTCGTCCGCCGTCCGCCGCTCCATGCGCGGTTGCTGCACGCGCCCATGCTGGGCCGACTGCGCGCCGCGCTGCCGTCGCCACCGGCGGCGGCGCCCGAGACCGTCCCGGAACGCCGCCTCCAGGCCCTGCACATCGTCGGTCTCTGGTGCCTTGCCGTGGCGCAGCCGGTTCTCGATCTCGTAGGCAGCAGCCCCGAGTTCTTCATCGCGCACGACGCCCGGCCGGGCGACCTGCTGGTCCTCGTTGCGCTGCTCTGCCTCGGCGGGCCGGCCGCCTGCCTGCTCGTCGTACGAATGGCGGCGCTGGCCGGGGGCCCGCGCTGGCGCCGCCGCACGGTGAACGCGGTCGTCGCCGGCCTCGCCGCCACGGTCGTGCTCCTCGCGCTCAAGCCGCTGGGCGGCGCGGCGGGCGGCTCGCTGATCGCGCTGGCCGTGCTGGCCGGCGCCGCCGCAGCCGGAGCCTATCGCCGCTTCGCGCCGGTCAGGCTGTTCGCCACCTTCCTGGCCCCGGCCGTGCTCGTCGTGCCGGGGACCTTCCTGCTCACGCCCGGCGTGAGCCGCCTGCTGGCGCCGGCGGAAGAGGTCGCGGCTATCGAAGGCGTGCGCTTCTCCGCGACTCCCCCGATCGTCTTCGTCGTCTTCGACCAGTTCCAGCTTGCGGCGCTGCTGGACCGCGACGGCAACATCGATCGCACGGCGTTCCCCCACTTCGCGGCGCTGGCCGACGAGGCAACCTGGTTCCGCAACGCGACCGCGGTGGCGGGTCTGACGACGTACGCCGTGCCGGCCGTGCTCACGGGCATGCGCCCGTCGCAGGATCGCCTCCCCGTGGCGGCCGACCATCCGGCGAACCTCTTCACGCTGCTGGGCAGCCGGTACGGAATGCACGTGGAGGAGCCGCTGACGGACCTGTGTCCGGAGACGCTCTGCCCTCCCGACCGCGCCGCGTTCGGCGCCTGGCTCGCGGCCGTGCTGCGGGACCTGGCGGTGGTGTACCTGACCGTCGTGCTGCCGGACGATCTGGCCGCGCCGCTGCCGCCGGTCGATCAGAACTGGAAGGACTTCGCGGCCAACGAGGCCAGCGAGACGTTCGGGGACCGCTGGCGGGCGGCGCGCGTCGACGACCGGCGCCAGATCGTGGACCGCTTCATCGCCGGGATCGACGCCGGCACGCGACCGACGCTCCACTTCCTGCACGCGCTGCTGCCGCACGAGCCGTTCCTGTACCTGCCGACGGGACAGCAACTCACGTTTCAGCGGCACCTGGTCGGCCTGCGGGACGGCAGGTGGAACGAGGATCGGTGGGCGGCGGCGCTCAACTACCACCGCTACCTGCTGCAGGTGGGATACGCGGACACTCTGCTCGGACGCCTGGTGGCGCGCCTGCGCGAGGTGGGTCACTACGACGACGCCCTGCTCGTCGTGGCCGCGGACCACGGGGGCAGTCTGCAGCCGGGCCGGTCGTTCCGGCGGCCGACGGGACCTTCGTTCGCGGACGTCGCCGCGGTGCCGCTCTTCATCAAGCGGCCCGCGCAGCGCCGGGGCGCGATAGTCGATGCGAACGTGGAAGTGATCGACATCGTGCCGACGCTGGCGGCCCAGCTCGGGATCGAGCCGCCGTGGACGGCCGACGGCTCGAACGTGCTCGACCCGTCGCACGCGCCGCGGCCGTCGAAGGTGATGTTCTACGACGGCGCCGCGCGGAGGCTGGAGCGGCCCGGCGATCTCCGCGCCGCCCTGCTCGAGAGCGCGTCGCAGAAGTACGAGTGGTTCGAGGCAGGCGACCTGCTGCGCCTTGGCACCCCGGACCGCCGGTACGACGATCTGATCGGCCGCGACGCCGGACCCATGCTGGCTCGGCAGCCGGCGGAATTCGAGGTCGTCGTGGATACGCTGCCGCTGATGCAGGACGTCGACCCGGAGGCCGACTTCGTCCCCGCGCACATCACGGGGGCCGTGGCCGGTCTCCCCGACGGGGCGCCGCCGCCGCTGCTGGCGATAACGCTCAACGGACAGGTGGCGGCGGTGACGCGGCCGTACGGGTTCCCGGTGGTCGGCCGGCGCGGGGCCTGGGAGGCGGTCATCGATCCGCGCCGGCTCGTCCCGGGCGCCAACTCCCTGGAGGTGTACGAGGTCCGGGGGGACGGCGACCGCGGCGCCGTCACCCTGGCGGCGACCCGCGGCGAGCGGGCCGCTCACCGCTGGCCGAACCTGGCTCGCCAGGAAGAGCTCGAGTTGCTCGGCGGGCAGGCCTCGGGCTTCTACGGCACCGAATGGGCCGGCGCCAGGCCGTTCCGCTGGACGGACGGGGACGCGCGGCTGGTGGTCCCGCTCGATCCGGACGACCCTCCCTCGACGCTGGCCGTCGAAGTCCGGATAACGGGTCCGCCGAAGCAGCTCGGGATCGCGATCGACGGCTGCACGCTCGCCGAAGAGGCCATCGAGGGACGCTGGAGCGCCGAGCTCGACCTTGCAGGCTGTCGGCTGGCGCCGCCCGAGCTGGAGATTGTGCTCGCAAGCGACACGCACGTACCGAGCACGCGGGACAATCGTACGCTCGGCGTCGCCGTCGGCCGGATCGAGTTGC
>JAPOYG010000665.1 GCA_026706755.1 Acidobacteriota bacterium | reverse complement strand
TTGTTCTCGTCGTCGGGATGGGCCACGATCGACAGGAAGACGCCCGTGCTGTTCAACGCGCGCAGCGCCACCCCGAGCTCCGTCCGGCCCTCGCCGGATACGAGCGGCTGGGCCTGGCCCGCGGTCGCGAAGGCGCCGGCGAGGACCAGGAGCGACATGGCGAACGCTGTGAATCGATAGGCGTGCATGGTGCCTCCAAGTGTGCCGGCGGGCCCGTGGCGAAGCGGCCCGACCCCTGCGGCAACGACGGCTACCGCGTCCCGGGAACCGGGGCGCGGCCTTCTTCGACTTGCTCAACCGACATGCGTGCCGCCAAGGGTGTCGAAGCCGTCGGGGCGGTACGTTCAGCTCTCCGGCAGCGTGCTCCTGCGGCCTCCGATCGTCGACAGGAACTCTCGCCGCGTGGTCCGGTCGTCGCGAAACGATCCCAACAGGCGGCTGGTGACCATGCTGATGCCCGGCTTGCGGATGCCGCGCGTGGTCATGCACTGGTGCGCCGCCTCGATGACGACGCCGACGCCGCGCGGCTCCAGCACCTCCTGGATGGTGTCCGCGATCTGCGACGTCAGCGCCTCCTGGATCTGCATGCGCTTGGCGAACACCTCGACGAGGCGCACCAGCTTGGAACTTCCGACGACGCGGCCCGTGGGCACATAGCCGATATGCGCCTTGCCCAGGATGGGAACGATGTGGTGCTCGCAATGGGACTCGAGGCGGATGTCGCGCAAGACGATCATCTCGTCATAGGAGGAGGGCTTCTCGAAGGTCGTGGCCAGCAAAGCGACCGGGTCTTCGGCGTATCCGGCGAAGAACTCCTCGTAGGCCCGCACGACCCGATTGGGCGTTCCCTCCAGTCCCTCCCGGTCGGGATCGTCCCCGGCCCACTCGATCAGGGTGCGAACGGCGGCCTCCGCCTCGGCGCGACTCGGCCGACGCCGCGCTCCCGACGCGGTGTGCGATGGGGTCGAGGTTCGGTGCTCGACGACTGCACTATCCATGTTCCGGGCCTTTCGTCAATGTCGGGCCGCCCCGGACGGCGTCTCTTGCGGAACCAGGATGCAACGTTATAGTGTTTCGTAACCCTCCGGCAAGCGGAGACAGCCATGACCAGACCGTCGATCCGACCCCGGCCCGGCACCGATCCGGACTGCCTCGGGCGGTACTCGCCACGCGAACGGATCGCGCTCGCGGTATCGATTTGCGAGGGGCGCGGCGTACGGATGACAGCGCTGCGGAGGCGCATCCTGGAACTGCTGTGGGCGAGCGGTCGGCCGACGGGCGCCTACGAGCTGATCGAGGCGGTCACGCGCAGGGATTCGCGTCCGGTCGGACCGCCGACCGTGTACCGGGCGCTCGAGTTCCTGATGGCGCAGGGCCTGGTGTCCAGAATCGAAAGCCTGAACGCCTACGTCCCGTGCGTCCATCCCGAGCGCGACCACGATTGCCTGTTCTTCATCTGCAGCCGCTGCCGGGCGTCGGTCGAGCTCGAGGATCCGCGCATCGGAGGACTGCTTGCCGAGGATGCCGCCGTCCTCGGGTTCGTCGCGACACGTCGCACGGTCGAGGTCGAGGGCATGTGTGCGCAATGCGCAGAGGTCGGGGCGGCGTAGGCAACCGCATCCTGAGCCCGTGGAGGAATCGAATTGAACGATCCACGCCTTCCCGTGACCGTGCTCTCCGGCTTCCTCGGCGCCGGCAAGACGACGTTGCTCAACCACGCGCTGCACAACCGCGAAGGCCGCCGCGTCGCGGTCATCGTCAACGACATGAGCGAGGTCAACGTCGATGCCCAGCTCGTTCGCAACGGCGGGGCCGAGCTCAACCGCGTCGACGAGCGGCTGATCGAGATGTCCAACGGCTGCATCTGCTGTACGTTGCGTGAAGATCTGCTCGACGAGGTTGCACGCCTGGCGCGGGAACGTCGCTTCGACTACCTGCTGATCGAATCAACCGGTATCTCCGAGCCGCTTCCCGTCGCGGCCACCTTCGCCTTGTCGGACGAGCTTGGCGCCCAGCTCGGTGAGCTGGCCCGGTTGGACACGATGGTCACCGTCGTCGACGGCCCGCGTTTTCTTCGCGACTTCGGCTCCGGAGAAGACCTGCTCGATCGCGGGCTGGGGGTGGACGTCGAAGACGACCGCTCCATCGCCGAGCTCCTCGTCGATCAGGTCGAGCTCGCCAACGTTCTGGTGCTCAACAAGACCGACAAGATGAGCCGGACGGAAGTCGCACGGTTGACCGGGATCCTGCGCAAGCTCAACCAAACGGCGACGTTGGCCCAGGCAACTTACGGGCGGATTCCGCTGGGCCTGGTTTTCGATACGGGCCTGTTCGATTTCGAACGCGTCGAGCACACGGCGGGTTGGCTTCAGGAACTGCAGGGCGGCCACACGCCCGAGACCGAGGAGTACGGCATCGGCAGCTTCGTCTATCGGAGGCGACGTCCCTTCCATCCGGCGCGGTTGTCGGCGCTCTTTGAAGGTTGCTTCGAGGGCGTGCTGCGGGCGAAGGGCGTCGTCTGGCTGGCTACCCGCCATGAGGTGGCCGGCGCGCTCTCGATCGCCGGAGACTCGCTGACCCTGGAGCCCGGAGGCTCGTGGTTCGCCGCGCTGGACCCGGCAGGGCTCGCCGACGACCCGGAGACCCGGGAGTGGGTCGGCCAGGTATGGGAGCCCGACCACGGCGACCGCCGTCAGGAGCTCGTCTTCATCGGAATCGAGATGCCGCAAGAGGCCATCGAGGCCGCGCTGGACGCCTGTCTGCTGACCGACGCCGAGATGGCCTCCGACGCTTCCGGGTGGGCCTCGCTGGACGACCCGCTGCCAGGGTGGATCGCGGCGGAAGACGACGAACCGTAGTCCGGTTTCGGCCTGCACGTCGCGGTGGCGGGGCGGCGTGGTCGAGACGCCGCAGGAGGTTGACTACGCACATGAAGAACCCACCGGACGGTTGGCCGCGGATCGCCCCCGCGGTGTTCTACGACGACGCCGCGGCCGCGATCGACTGGCTGACGCGTGCCTTCGGCTTTGCGGTGCAGGTGCGGGTCGAGGACGACCAGGGGCGGATTGCCCATTCGCAACTCGTCCTGGATGGCGGACTCATCATGGTCGGGCAGGCGGGTCTTCGGCCGGACCGGGCGTTCCCGCGGTCGCCGCGGGCGGTAGGCGGCGCGAACACGCAGGCGCTGTCCGTGTACGTCGACGACGTGGACGCCCACTGCGAGAGAGCGCGCGCGGCGGGTGCCGTCGTGACGATGGAGCCGGCGACGCAGGACTACGGCGAGGGCTACTGGGCGGACCGCACCTACGAGGTCCGCGACCTCGAAGGCCACCACTGGTGGTTCCTGCAGCGCCTGCGCGGGTAGACGGGGCTCGCGACTGCTCGGCCGGCAGCGTCGACGGCGCGGTCACCGCCCGAGCTGGCGATGCCAGGCGCCGAACGCGACCTCGAAGGAACGCGCCAGGGACCCGAACGCGCCCCACGCATCGAGGCCGGCCGGCAGCCGGAAGCTCGCTGCCGCGTCCGCGGGCGATTGCCCTGCCGCGAACGACCGGCGGCCTTCGGCCTCGATCGCGTCGAGCAGCGCCCTGTACTCGTCCAGGACGGCGGCGTCGGGGAGCGGCCCGTGCCCGGGCACCATCGTCGCGGTGCGGTCGCCGAGCATGGCGTCGACGGTCCGGTCGAGATCGATCGGCGTGGCGTGGACGTAGTTGGGCACCAGGCCGGCCCACAGCAGGTCGCCGCAGAACGTGACGTCGTCGACGGTGGCGATGATGTCGCTGGCGGTGTGGCCGGCGTAGGGCGTGATCTCCACCTGCCGGCCTCCGAGGTCGATGGTGGTCGGGACGTCGGCCGCGACGAGGGCGGCGGCCTCGAGCATGTCGCGCGCCTCGATCCCGTCCTCGGACAGGACGGTGTCGCGCGTCGACGCGGTCGCCCACACCGTGGGCCGCGCGCCGGGCGCGCCGAAGCCGCTCAGGCCGCCGTGATGGTCGCCGTGGCGGTGGCTGATGACGACGTCGGTCGCCGGGCGCCCCGCCAGGACCTGCGCCTGCTCCGCCACCCACGCCGCGCCGTCGGCCGAGCCGAACCCCTCGAACACGAGCACCCGCTCGCGGCCGGCGACGATGCCGCCGTTGCAGAGGGTGGCGAACGACGTGCGGTCGTCCGGACTCGGCGTGGACACCACGGTCCAGACGCCGTCGCCGACCGCGTCGATTCTGGCCCACACCTCGCGGGCGGCCGGGCCCGCCTGCGCCCGGACGGGGCGGCGCCGGCCGGCCGCGAGCCAGGCCGCGGCGCCGAGAAAGCCACGAAGGACATCGCGTCGTGTCATCTGTCCGTTCCTCCAGGAAACAAGGCGCGCGGACTCCCGGGCCGCGACTACTCGGCCCGGAGCGTCGTCATGGGGTCGAACCGGGCCGCGCGGCGCGCGGGGAGGTAGCCGGCGGCCACGCAGGCCGCGAGAACGACGAGTCCGGCGCCGACCCATGTCACCACGTCGAAGGCGCCCACCCCGAACAGTATCGCGGACAGCGCGGGGGTCAGGCCGGCGGCCCCGAGCGCCCCGATGACGATGCCCGTCGCCGCGGGCCGGAGCGCCGTGCGCATCGCGAGGGCGACGACCTGTGCCGGCCCGGCGCCGAGGGCCGAGCGGATGGCGAGCTCCAGCCGGCGCTGGACGACCGCCTGCGTGATCACGCTGTAAACGCCGGCCGCCACCAGCACGAGGGCCAGCGTCCCGAACAGGGCGATCAGCAGCGTGCCGGCCCGCCGCTCGGCTTGCGAGGCGGCGATGACATCCTCCATCGACCGGATGTCCGTAGTGAACGCATGCGGGTCGACGTCGCGAACGCGGGTCCTCACGTCGGCGACCGCGACCATCGGGTCGCCCGCCGTCCGCGCGACGAGAGTGATCGCCGCCTGCGGGTAGAGGCCCTGCGGGAGGTAGACGTCGTCGGTCGGCGGCGCCTCGAGTCCGCCGTATCGAACGTCGCCCGCGACCCCGACCACCGTCATCCACCATTCCGGAGCCCCGATCAGCGAGCCGATGCGCTTCCCGAGCGGATTCTGTCCCGGCCAGTAGCGCCGCGCGAACGACTCGCTGACGAGAATGGTGCGGTTGTACCCCCGCTCGCCCACCTCGTCCCGCGGCTCGAACTCGCGGCCGGCGACTAACGGGATCTGCATCGTCTCCAGGTAGCCGGGGCTCACGACCCGCAAGCGATAGACAGGCTCCTCCGCACCGGCCGGCGGGGCGTACCCTTCGACCCTTCCCGACCCGAAGAACCCCCCGGCACCCATCGGCACGCCCTGGACCACGGCGGCGACGGTGACCGACGGCAGGGAACGGACCGCCTCGATCACCTCACGGGCGAAGACCGCGTTGTGCTCCCAGTCGAACTTGTTCTCCGGCAGCGACACGGTCATCGTCAACACGTTGGAGGGATTGAACCCCGTCTCCATCTGCCCGGCGCGCATCGCGCTCCGAACGAGCAGCCCCGCCCCCAGCAGCAGCACCACGGTGAAGGCCACTTCGGCGGCGACCAGGACCCCGACGAGGCGGGTGCTCGAACCTTCGGACGTGAGCCCGCGTGCATCGCGACCGACCAGCCGGGCGTCCCCCGTCCGGCCCGCCTGCAGCGCCGGCGCCGCGCCCGTGATGCACACCGTCAGGGCGGCGCTGAGGACGGCGAACCCGAGCACGGACGGATTGACCGCCATCTCCTGCAGCGCCGGCAGGCTCGGCGGCAGCCACGATCGGGCCAGGGCGATGGCCCACGAGGCGAGGACCACGCCCAGGGCGCCGGCGCCGAGGGCGAGCACGGCCGCTTCGATCAGGAACCGGCGCGCGGTCCGCCAGCGATTCGCGCCGAGGGCGGCGCGGATCGCCACCTCGCGGCGTCGAGCGACGCCGCGGGCGAGGAGGAGCGTGGCCACATTGGCGCACGCGATGAGCAGCAGCAGGCCCGCGCCGGCGGAGAGCAGCACGACGCCGTCTCGCGTCCCCGCCGCGGTCAGCTCGCGCAGCGGCACCACGCGAACCTCCCAGCCTCGGTGGTCCTCCGGATGGTCCGCTGCCTGTCGTCGGGCAATGGCGTCCATCTCGACCTGCGCCCGCGCGGCCGTAACGCCCGGCCGCAGCTTCGCGACGACGTTGATCGTCCGCTGCTCGGCTTCGCGGGTGTCCGTCGGCGCGATGAACATCGGCAGCCAGAAATCGACCGTGTCGAGGACGGTGGCCACCCCGAGCTCGAAGTCGGCCTCGATCGGGGGAAACCGCACCGGGGCCGTCGCCACCCCGAGCACCGTGAACCGGGTCGGCCCCACGCGGGAGAGATCGCGGACATGGAGATCGAGCGACCCCCCGACGAGGGCTTCGCCGGCGTCGAAGTGGCGCCGCGCTGCATCTCCGCCCAGCACGAGGGTGCCGGCTCCACGATCGCCGGCGGTGAAGGCGCGCCCGCCGACCGCTACGCCGAACACGCGGAAGAACTCCGGCGTGACCTGCAGCCCGCTCAACCGACGACTCCGCGTGCCGGCGATCACGTCCAGCGAAGTCCAGCGGTAGCCGGCGACGGCTTCGAACGACGTCGCCTGCCGCTGCCAGTCCGCCAGCGTTCCGGCCGCGGCGCGGGTAGACGGGAAGGCGTCGAGTCGGCGGACGCTCCGGAGCGCCACCAGGCGGTCGGGGTCGGGGTAGGGGAGCGGGCGGAGCAGCAGCGTCTCGCTGACGCTGAAGACCGCCGTCGTCGAGCCGACCCCGAGGGCGAGGACGAGCACGGCGGCGGTGACGAAGCCGCGGTGGCGCCGAAAGTAGCGCAGGCTGCTGCGCAGGTCCTGCCTCAGTGGATCCATCGCGACTTGCCGTAGCGGCGCCGCGAGGTGGCGGCCAATCACCGGGACCGCGAAGCACGATGGGGAGAGACCGCTGGTCGGAGGCCCGTCGGGCGGCTCACCATCGGACGGGGCGCGACGGCGAATATCGAACGAGGAGGCCGGCCGCGTGCACCTCCCAGGCACGCGCGGCCGGCCGTTGCCGGTGCGCCGGTCCGGCGGGCGACTACGGAGCCGCGAAGCGCCCGATGCGGTCGCTGCCGCCGATGCCGCCGACCCAGATCTCGTCACCCACCTGCAGGGCCACGGTGCCGAGCAGGAACAGGGCGTTCGACGGGTAGTTGACGATCTCCTCCGCCGTCAGGCTGTCGGGGTCCACCACCGCGACGCGCGACGACACGCCGTCGCACGCGCCCTCGATGACGCACGAGAAGATGGCGTCCGGGGTCTCGCCGCGGTGTCCGGCGGCCAGGAGCGAGCCGTCCGGTGCGAAACGCACGTTGTCGACGTTGAAGCCGACCTCGACCGAGTCGATCTGCGGCGGCGTCTGACCGCGAGAGAGCCGGATGAGCGACTGCGTGGCCCATCCGCCGATGTAGAACCAGCGGCCGTCCGGCGACGCGACGAGCCCGTTGGGACCCGCCGTCGTGCTGCCCGGCACCTCGGACCACCCGGCCTCCGGCTGCCATTCCCAGAGCTGGCCCTCTTCGATGTTGAAGTTCGTCACGCCGAAGCCGCCGCCCGGCAGCGCCGCCACGGAGTTCAGGCTGACGCCCTCCGGCGCCACCACGCAGCCGACCCAGGTGAGCGTCGGCGGCGCCACGGAGGCGTCGAGCTCGAAGACCTCGACCGACTCCCGAGCGCCGTGGCGCACGACGTACAGCGTGTGCATGCCGCCGTCACCGGGGCGCAGGCTCAGGCCGTGCGGGCGGAAACCGGTCGTATCGGGACCCGGACAGGCGCCGAAGGTCGCGGTGTCGTGCCGCGGCTCGGAGGTCTCCACCGGGTAGACGCGCCCCGACGTGTGATCGCGGCTGTCGGTCACGCTGAGGTAGCCGTCGTCCTCCATACTGGAGACGACGACCCACGGCGTCTCCGGCACCGCTACCAGGTCCTCGGGGCTGATCGGCCCGCAGACGAACTCGACGTCGCCGTCCGGCTCGCACTGCGCGGCGCCGGGAGCGGCCGTGCCGAGGAGGCAGGCGGCCGCGAAGAGCGAGACGGTTGCGATTCGCACTCGCATGGTGTCCAGCCTCCTACTGCTCCGCGTCCGCGGCGCGGGCGCCGGACAGGGCGTTGATCATTCCGTAGTTGCCCTCGTGGCAGGCGTACTCGAAGACCGGCATCGCCGACGCCCGCATCGGGAGCGCCACCGTGAACGGCCGCGTGAAGGTGGCGGGATCGTCGACCGTGTACTCGTAGAGCAGCGTGTCCTCGGCCACCCGCGTGAACCGCTCGGTGAGCCGCAGGGTCGAGCCCGTGCCCAGCGCGGTCAGCGCCGACGGGTCGAAGCTGGCCGTGCGGTCGCTGTAGTTGCGGCTCTCGACGACCAGGGTGTCGCCCTCCCAGCGGCCGCGCGCGTCGCCGGTCCAGTGCCGGATCGCGTCCGGGATGTGCGGCCGGCCGTCGAGCGGCACGATGCGCGCGTCGTGCACCATCTCGTTGAGGATGACGACATGGTCCTCGTTCTGGAAGAGCTGCATGTTGTTGTTGTAGGCGCTCGGCATCATCGGCGGCCCGGAGTTGAAGCCGAGGATGCAGCGCTCCGCGATGCCGCGATCCTCCGGACCGTCGGCGCCGATCCCGGCCGAGCGGAGCCGCACGGGCCGCTGCCCCGGCAGATCGACGTCCAGCGAGCCGTCGTGCCGCAACGCGCCTTCCACCACGTCCGGCAGCCGTCCGTCGGGCGGATCGACGATCAGCGACGAGCGCCGGTCGTCGGTGACGGTCGTTCCGAAGTCGAGCCAGAAGGCGTTGTAGGCTCCGACGCTGCCCTCGGGCGGCTGCGCGTCAGCCGCCCGCTGGAAGGCGGTGGCGCCGAACTCCACCGCCGCCGCTTCCTCGTCCGTCAGGGTCGCGCGGTCGGCCAGCGCCTCGGGCCGCTCGAGCGGGGTGGCGGTCCGGAAGTCCCACACGCCCTGCAGATCCGGCCGGCCGTCCGGCAGCCGGGGCGGCTCCCACTCGCTCTGCGACTGCGCGCCCGCCACGCCGGGCACGAGCAGCACGGCGGCGACCACCGCCAGTGACGACAGATACCTGCGATTCACGTCCACACTCCTTGTCCAGTTCGATCCGGTGTCACGTCCGATGCCGCGGGCCGTCCGCTACCGCGCCATCTCCACTGCCTCGCAGTGGGGATCGTCCACGTCGCGGATTCCGAGGCCGGTCCGCTCAGTACTCGTCATAGCCTTCCGTCAGCTCGATGTAGACCCCGGACGGGTCGGTGAGGAAGGCGCTCTTGAGCGCAAAGCTCTCCTCTTCGCGGTGCTTGAGGTCGAACTCGATGCCCATCGCGGTCAGCTTCTCGCAGAACGCCTCGAGATCGTCCACCTCGAACCCGATGCGGTCCAGGGCCCGGCCGCGGGTCGGGGCGGGGTTATCGACGCGGCCCTCCCCGAAGCTCATGTTCATGCCCGGCACGTCGGTGGTCGACTGGATGCGGCCCCGCGGCCGCACCTTGAGCGAGAAGACCCTCGTGTACCACTCGAGCAGCTCCTCGTAGCCCTGCGTGAAGAAATGGATGTGGTAGCCGGCCACCGGAACGTGCAGGGAAGGATCCTCCTGGAGCTCCACCCAGACTCCGTCGGGCGCCATCACGTAGGCGTTCGGCATCCCCTCCGCTCCGATGAACTCCGGGCCGACCTCCATCCCCGCCTCGCGCCAACGCGCGACGAACGCCGCGGTGTCGCGCACCTTGAAGCCGAAGTGGTCGAGCACCGACCCCTGCATCGGCCCGGTCGGCTCCTGCTCCGTGAGCGCGATCAGGAAGTTGGGCAGCCGGATCACCGTCAGCGGCCCCTTCTCGACCACGACGCCCCCGAAGTAGTCGACCCACAGCTTCTTGTGCACCTCGACGTCCGACACGTTCAGGTGCACGTGGCCGTAGGTGATGCCGTTGTCGTTGGGCACCGCGAGCTGCGCCGACGCGGGCGCCGCGAGCGCGCCGAGAGCGATGACGAGGGCCGTCGACAGCACCTTCATGGCTACTCCTCCTCAGTGGGATCAGACTATCACGCGGCAGATGGCCCATCCGCCCGGTCGTAGGCGGCCCGCGCGCCGCTCCGCGCTATAATCGCGCGAAACTCGAAGAAAACCGATGTCGGCCTGCCCGCCGCGGACGCCGGGAGGCCGCCGGGTCCATATTGAAGATCACCGTCAGGGCTGGACTGTCCGCGGGCAGTGGAGAGGGCCGGGACGGATGACGGGGCACGCCAGGCGGGCAAACACCACACTCGGCCGGTGCTCTCTCGAGCACGCTCGGACCGTCCGCCATTCCTGCGCTGTCGTCCCCGCCGATGTCGCGTGCCGGGTCGCCGGCAGGCTGCCGGCGCCCTTTGGCAGGCTGACGGCGCCCTTTCTGATCGTCGCGTTGCTCGCCGGCTGCGAATCCGAGGTCCGGGGGCCGGGTTCGACGACGGAGGCTTCGACGAGCGATGCCCGCTCCGCCGACACGCCGCAGAGCGACGAGCACGACTGGTTCGCCGACCGCGCCGCGGCCGCCGGCCTCGACTTCGTGCACTTCAACGGCATGTCGGGGGAGTTCTATTTCCCCGA
>JAPOYG010000447.1 GCA_026706755.1 Acidobacteriota bacterium | reverse complement strand
CGTTGACCACCTCTTCCGGCCGCTCGATCGGCGAATCGCGCAGGATCACGGCGTTGACGAGGCTGAAGATCTTCAGGATTACCAGGTCGAGCGAGCCGCGAAGGTCGTCTGGTGATTGTTCCCGCCTGCGTCATCGATCCCGGCCGCTCATCTCGGACGGCGTGATGGCTCCGAGAGCCTTCGACCTGGCCTCGTCCACCGCGCTGGCCAGCTCCGCCTTCATGGCCGCCTTCTGCTCGTCCACCAACTCGATCAGCTCACGCTCGAGTGCATCCCGGTTGAGGTGCTCGTCGACGACCAGGACGGCGACGTCGACGAGCAGCCAGGCGGCGGCCCCCGCGGCCAAACCGCCCGCCGCGGCGCCGAGTGCGCTCGCGGTTCGGCCTGCGCTCCTGGCCAGCAATCTCGCGGACAGTCCCTTGATCAGCGTCCTGCCGGCGACCGCGCCGCGGGCAGCGGCACCGGCTGCCAGGATGCCGGTCGGCGGAGCGGAGGCAGTGAATCGCCGCACAGCGTCCGGCATTGCGACGGTCAGCATGCTCTCGTACGCCATGCGAAGTCCGGCCGTTCCGACCTCGGTGCAGGGCGCGCCGGCCCCCGGAAGCGGGGAGGCGGGCAATGTCAGCACCTCGTCGCGCATCCGCTGGGCGATCAGCTCTCGCATCTCCTCGCGCATGACCGTCTCGACACCCGCGGACGCGTGCCGAACCCGATCGGGCAGGTCGGCGAACAACCGCGAGTCGGTTGCCTGTCGCAGTCGTTCGAGGTGGTCGAGGGCCTCCGGCACGAGTTCCGAGTCGCGCCATCGTTCGAGGGCCGCCCGCGCGAGTCGCGACTCTCGCAGCCGATCGAGCGCGGCCTGCACGAACCGCGAGTCCCGCAGGCGTTCCAGGGCCGCCCGCGCAAGTTGCGACTCCAGGAGCCGATCGGGGATCGCCTGCGCCAGTTGCGCGTACTGCCCGGCCAGCGAATAGTGCCAGTCGACGAATCCGGGAATGCGTGCGTAGACCGGCCCGAACGCTGCGTCCACGTTGTCCTGGAGCGCCCGCTCGGTCAGGGGAAGCGGCTCGCGGCTCAGGCGCCCTGCCGCCGATGTCCACCACGCTCTTCCCAGCCGCTCCAACTCGTGGTCCGGCATCCCGCCGCAGTCCGGGAGGGCTGCATCCGGCGGCTCCGGGGGCGTCGGCGTTTCCACGCGCAGGAGCAGGTCGAGCGAGGCAGTCCCGACCACAATCGACAAGAGCGTCGCCGAGATCAGGACGAGGATCGTCCGCCATGCCCGCTTCGCCAGGCCCACCCGCTTCGCGGGCGCGGAGGAAGCCGCCTCCGACACGTCCGGCCGGTCCTGCGGTTGTCGGCCGGTCTCGAGCGAATCGCTGTCCATCATGCCGTCGCCGCCGTTGCTCGACATTACCCGGCCCTTCGATACGGTCCCGCGAGCCGGCTGGCGAGCAACATGGACCCTTCCAGCCCGCGAGCGAACGCGCCGAACACGACGGCGGCGTTCAGGAAGAAGCCGGTCCACAGGATCAGTCTCATCCCATCCTGCATCCAGGCCGACATCGCCGCCGTCGTGACGAAGTACCACGACAGCCCCTCGACCTGCGCCGCGAACGGCAGCGTGACGTCCACGACGGGGCATGCGGAGCGGCCCCGAGCGGAGAACGCCTCCAGGGTCCGTTCCAGCGAATCGGGAAAGATGTCCTCCCCGGGTACGGGAATCAGGTAGTAGTTGGCGAACAGGTAGGCGCCGGTGACGCCGGCCAGCACCAGAGTCCCTGCGAAGCGGGCGGCAAGGATGTCGGCCACCGTCATGCGTCGTCCCCCAACCCCCGCGTCGCGCCGGAAATGACGTCCGGGCCACCGGGAGAGCGTGTGGAACGCCAGCGGCGCAACGGCTGCCGCCGCCCCGAAGAAGAACCAGTCGGTCGGCCTCGAGAGCGCGGCGAAGACGACCAGGAACGCCGCCAGCGGTACCGCCGCGGCCAGACTGATCGCCACGGGCCACCATGTCCGCTGCAGCCGCCGGTGCAGGAACGATCGACGGTCGAGATAGAAGTCGACTGCGAAGCGTCTCCGCTCCAGCCGGTGCTCCAGCAGCCCGCTGAAGATCGCGATCGCGATCAGGGCCGGAAACGCGAGGGCCAGGCAGGAACGTTCGTAGAAGCGCTGCCACAGGAACACGAGGGCAAGGAACAGCGCGCAGGCGAACAGCGAGTGAACCGCGCGATCGAAGCTGCGACCGCGGAGCGTCGTGTGCGCTCTCGGTTCGAGATCATCGATCCGGCGCATCGCGAGAGTACGCTACTACGTTCGCCGGCTCGCGTCCCGACTCGCTGCCGGGTTGCGGCTCGGCCCGCCCCACTTCGTCATCGCGACGGCGGCGGCGCGGTCCGGAACGGAATCGAAGCGGCGCACGCCGGGTCTCTCCCAGCGCCGCACGAATGGCGGGACGCCGGCGTCAGGTGGCGCGAGTCAGCCGCCGCAGACGGTCGGCCGCCGCCCCGAGGGTCGCCCGGCTGCGGCAGAAGGCGAACCGCAGGTACCGCGAGCCCTCGGCGCTCGCCCCGTAGAAGTTGTCCCCGGGGACCGCGGCCACGCCGACGCGTTCGATGAGATGTACCGCGGCCGCCATCGGCTCCCGGTGCCCGACGTCGGGCACGCCGCGGTAGTCGGCGAACAGGTAGTAGGCGCCGTGCGGTTCGGTGAAGCGGAAGCCCGCGTCGCGCAGTGCCCCTCCGAGGAGCGCCCGCTTCGCGGCGTACCCGTCCGCGAGGCCGCGGAAGAACCCCGGGGGCATCTCCAGCAGCGTCACCGCCGCCTTCTGGAGCGGCGTCGGCGCCTGGATCACGAGCGTGTCGTGCACGGCGCGGATCGCCGGCGTGAGATGCGGGGGCGCCAGGACCCAGCCCACCCGCCAGCCTGTGGCGTTGGCCGTCTTCGAGATCGAGTTGACGACGACCGTCCGCTCTCGCATGCCATCGAGCGTGGCCAGCGAACGGTGCCGCGCGCCGTCGAAGACGATGTGCTCGTAGATCTCGTCCGTGATCACGACGAGGTCGTGCGAACGCGCCACGTCGGCGATCAGCGCCAGCTCCGCGGCGTCGAACACCTTCCCCGTCGGGTTGTGCGGCGTGTTCAGGATGAGGAACCGAGCACCGCCCGCGGCGCGCCGCAGCTCGTCGGGATCGAGCCGCCATCCCGACCCGTCCGCGCACTCCCGCAGAGTAACGAAACGCGGGGTCAGTCCGAACACTTCCGCCTGCGCGGGGTACATCTCATGGAACGGCTCCATCACGACCACGGCGTCGCCGCGCCGGCCGAGCGCGGCGAGGGTGGCGGCCAGTCCCTCGGTGGAACCGAGCACCACCGTCGTCTCGGTCTCCGCGTCCGGCTCGAAGCCGCTCCAGCGGGCCGTGTACGCGGCGATGGCGCGGCGTAGCTCCGGCAGACCGAAGGGATACGAGTACTGGTTCAGCTCGTCGGGCTCGCCCTGCAGGTGCCGCAGGGCGTCGCGCAACGGCACCGCCGTCGCGCGGGCGTCGTCCCCCGCCTTGGCGGCCGTCGCGGGCGCGGCGTCGGCGCTGGACGGGCTGGTGCCAAATCCGGGCGCCGTGACCTGCTCGAGCCGACGAATGCCCGCATCGCTCCCGCCGAGTAGCGCCGCGACCGCTCCCCAGACCAACGGATAGGCCGGCGGCTCGTCGGTGAAACCCTGCGCCAGGTTGATGGCTCCGTGCTCGTTCGCGAGCCGGGTCATTCGCCGAATGACCGATTCACTGACCGGCATCGGCGGCCATTCTACGGCGCGGCGCCGGACTACGACTCAGGCGAGCGGCCGAACCACCGCGAGCAACTCCTCGCCGGGCCGCCCCGCCGCGGTGGCGCGCCAGCCGACGAGGTCCGGCCTGCGACCGAACAGCACTACCACGGAGCCGTCCCGCGAGGTACCCGGTCGGAGGCCGCCATCGACCTGCCAGCCTCGCGCACCGCCGGACAGGAGCGCAGCCGCGGGCGCTCTGAGCCCGCGTGCGCCCCGACGCCGCAGTCGACGTGCCTCTTCCTGGCAGGCGGGATAGGAGCCATGGCCGCCAATCAGTACATCCTGCGGCAGATCGGGGCTCGCGAGGGTCGGGTCGCCGAGGTCGACCGCCCACAGGGCACGTCGGATCGTCTGCAGATCCGCCGGATCGGTGATCTCTTCGTGGCGCAGGAACTCTGCCCACGCGCCGTCCGGTGTGTCGCTGAAGTAGTGCGCCGGACCATCGCCGGCCGCCTTCCAGCGTGCGGCAGGCTGCGCCGCACCTTCCCACAGGAACGGATAGCGAGGATCAACGTGCCGAAAGCCTATCATCGTCACGTGGCGGGCGACGCCGTCAGTGCGTTCGCCAGGCTTCGTACCTGCCGCGGCTCCGGCTCATCCGGTTGCCATCCGGGACTCAACACCTCGACCGGCGCACGATTCCCAAGGGCGGTCCGCGGCCGGGTAAACCAACGACGGATGCCTGCGTCGTTGTAGGCGCCGCCCAGATCTCCGACTATGAGTGCCAGTGCGTGCAGGCGGGCGGCGACGTCGTCCGGGATCCTCCGAGCCCCGGACGAATAGCGGCGCACGCTGACGGAAGAGACGTTCAGCAAGCGACCGAGCAGGTCCGCACCAAGCACGCGCTGCAACGCCGGCCATTCGGATGCAGGGACGGGCGATGCGTCCAGGGCCTCGTTGACGCGCCGCAGCGTCGCGCGCCACCCGTTCGATTCCAGCGTCGTCGCGTTGGAGTACCCGGCCAGGATCCCCTTGCCGACGCCCCCCCGGATGACGTCGTTCACCACGCGCTCCCATTCCGCCAAGTCGAGACGCTCGATCGTGCGGGCGGTGAGGAGGCCCATCGCATCCGCTCGCATGACCACCGAAATCCCGAGCCGCGCGATCTCCGGGTTGTCGAACGGACTCTCAACGGATCTGATTCGGATATCTGCCATGAATCCGATACTACACCGTCGACACGGAGCGGTTCATCCGCTCGGCTTCACGCCGCCCTCTCTTCCGAGGCCGTAGCCGACCCGGTAGACGTCCGGGATGTTGACGCGCCCGTCACGCATGCGGAAGAAGACGCCCAAGAACTCCAACGCCTCCCGAACGCCATCCGCGCCCAGGTCGATACGGCGGGGCAGCAGCCTGACCCCGTCCTCGTCCGCTACCTCGGCCAGCTGGTCCACGACGCGGATGGCCCTCCACCGCTCCGCGATCTCCTCGAATCGGCACGGAACGACCATCCCTTCGAGCGCACCCATGACCCGACGCACCCAAGGGTAGTCTCCCTCGACTTCCTGCACCCGAACTCGCGACGCGGACCGGACGCCCCGCCTGATACTCTCGCAGTGGAGCGCGGTCTTGCAGTCCGGGTATCGCTCTGCGGTATCCTCGGCCGCCATCCTCAGAGCCGCCAGGAAGGACCGTGGGCTCACCCGCCTTTCGCTGTCCCCGAGGTGGTTCGGGATCCAGGCGTACGGGAAGCCGCGCCTGCGGTCCGTTCCCATCCAACGGCCGGCGATCTCGTGGAACTTGCCGCGCTGGATCGCCTCGTCGCGGACCAGCCTTCGTGGCACGGACACTACCGTGCGTCCGTCGAGCGAACCGGACGGCCAGTCGCCTGGCTGCAGGAACTGCCGGAAGACCTGTCCGTCCGGCCCGTTCGTCAACCTGTGCCACAGAAGCCCGTACAGCTCGTGCCGGGGCCAGCTCAGCTCCACCATCGACGACAGAGCCTTGGACGCATCCGGGGCATCGGCGACCTCCTTATCGTTGATCTGGTCGGACCGAAGGAACACCTTGACCCGGAGCCGACGGTAGGAACGCATTTCCAGCGCCGTCTGTACCAAACCTCGAATCGCCGGGTACATGTCATTCCAGTCGTCGGAGCTGCGATCCAAGGCGTCGAACAGGGTGAGATAGTAGAGGCCCCGGCGGTCGCACTCGGCATCCCGGTCCTGAAACAGACGGTCGACTGCCTCCGGCTTGGTGTCTACGTAGGAGATCCGTGCCCGCCACGATCCACAGGCACGCAACGGATGATCCTCGGGCGCGACCTGCCAGGCCTGCACCGTACGCCAGATGGTCCTCGGCTCGGCACCGGCCCTACTCAGACTTCTCAGGACGGCCCTGCCGGGATACTGATCCGACGGCCTGGTACCAAATCCGATGCCAACGTGCGCGCTCTCGCTCCACGCCAGCCGCTCGTCCTGCTGGGCCAAGAGCCGGCGCACGCTCGGCTTCTGTAGGGCGGTCCACCAGAAGGTCTTACCGGCACCCCGCATCCCCGTCACGACCAGGCAGTTCGGATCGAGCGCCTTGAGGTGGGAGCGCGGGAGGTAGACGTGTTCGGGCGCCGGGTCGTCACCGTGGCTGGCCGCCTCGCGGAGAGCGAGGATCGCAGCGCGCGCCGCTTCGGCGTCGATTGGAGCCGTCACGGCGCTCCTTCGCCATCCACGGCGATGAGACCGTCGAACCAGCGTAGAAAACCGGCGTACGCCTGCGGAACGACCGTTGGTTCCAGGGCGCGCAGCGACGTCCCCGCCGCAAGGCCTCGACTCCAGTGGATGGCAATCGGATGATGGGGGGCCAAGTTGTCATCCAGGTCGAAAGAGAAGGCGTCGTCCGAATCACTGCACGACGGTATCGCATCGTACACGTGCCGGAACAGATCCCACGACCGTTCCCTGAAACCCTCCAGGTACCTCCCGGTGTCGAGTTCGGGCGTGAGGGCGGATACCATGCTCAGGCGCTTCCGGATCTTCGTGGCCAAGCCCTGACGCTGCCAATGACGAAAGAGGACGTCATAGTCTGTCCAGGTACTGTCGGAGTCCGTAGCGAACAGCAGGACCTGCGCGTCAAGGTCGGTAACGGTAGCGGCCGCGACGTCGTGCAACCCACTGCGGCTCTCCACGAGGACAATCGTCGGGACGCACCTCTCTTCGAGTCGCGACAAGAGACGTTCAAGACGGAGCGACCACGGATCGCCGACGTCCATGAGAACGCGCCCGAGCTTGGCCAGATACTCGCCCGGTTCGCGGCCGTGCGCCGGCACGACGCGCACCTCGCCGTCGAGGTCGTGCGCCCAAGCCGGCACCACCGTCATCGCCTCGATTACCTGGTCACCCTGCCCAACCAGGTCCTCCACGAACCAATCGGTCACACCGAACGCCGGGCGCGCCTCCGGCTCGATCAACGCCGACGACAAGCCCGGCGATTCAAGATCCAGATCTACGACCAGGAGCCGCTCGCCGCCGGCCGCGAGATGCCGCGCGAGCACCGCGGCCGTCGTGCTGCGTCCGACGCCCCCCTTGACCGAATAGAGCGTGAAGCGTTTGTCCCTGCGATTCGGGTCCGGACTTCCGACTGTCCACCACGCGCTTCCGGTCACGAGTCGATCGACCCAGAACACACCGGACCGTACCTCCCGGGCGTCGAGTCTCAGCCGCTCCAGCAGGACTGGTTCGATGAACAGGATCGCCTCATCCGCCGGGTAGCCGTACGCACCAAGCGTCTCATGTAGCGCGACCCCGATGTCCCGCAGTGCATTTCGAACCGGAGTGTCGTCTTCAAACTCGTCCGAGACCGACAGACGCACTCTTCCGCGCAGGTCGCGCACTAGGTAGATTGGGACTCGAACCCCGTCGGCGGTGTCGATCACTCGAACGACGCGGTCCCGGACGTCATCGAACCGGATGGTCAGGTTCGTCATGACTTGCTCCCGGTGGCGCGAGCGCGACTAGGCCGCGAATCCCGCGAGCTGCAGCTCGATGCCGCTCCACGATCGCCTCGTCGAAATGGCGGCCGTGAGCATATCGGTCGTGATGCGACCAGTCGGCGAACGGAGCGCCACCCGGCAGCAATGACAGGTATCGCGCTCCGCTCGGGCCCTGCAAGAACGCCTCGAAGATCGGCCAGAAGTCCTGGACGTGCTTCTTGGCGACGGACACTCCATGCGCCCTCATCACCGCCTTCAGGCCGCATTCCGCGCTGAATCCGTACAGTTGATCGGCGGCCGCCCAGCGACGATGCTCGAACAGCAACTCGGCGTCGTCCAATGCCGGCGATGCGCGTTTGGAAAGTCAGTAGCGTGCGGCATCGGTGGAGCAGCGAACCGGCCCGGCAACCGGCATTGCGAGACGCCTCCGGCTCGCGGTCTGGCACAAGCGCCCGCAGACCCGCGAGAAAGAGATCGGGTGGGCGCCGTTGATAGCCGGAGACGGCCAAACTTGCGCGCTGCTCCGGAGCCGACGGGCCGCGTAGGCTCCCGGCGGGTGACAGGGCGCAACCGCCGGGAACCCGGACCTTCTACCGCGTCCTCACTCGATCGCCTCGTAGACCAGGGTCTGGAACTCGCGCTCGAGGTCGTAGGCGGCGAAGGGCATGAACTGGGTCCAGACCATGCCGACGAGCTCGGCCTCGGGGTCGATCCAGAAGAACGTGTTGGCGGCGCCGGCCCAGCGGTAGACGCCGTTGTGGTCCGGCTCCGGCGACGAATCCGCGTCCATCATGACCGCGAAGCCGAGCCCGAAGCCGTAGCCGGGGCTCAGGAACGTCCCGAGCTCGATCGGGACCAGCGCGTCCGGCAGCCGGTTCTCGCGCATCTTGGCGACGGTCTCCGCGCCGAGGATGCGGACGTCGCCGAGGGTGCCGCCCTCGAGCAGCATCTGGGCGAAGCGGATGTAGTCGGACGCGGTCGAGGTCAGGCCGCCGCCGCCCGACGGGAAGTTCGGCGGGCTGGTGTACTCGCCCTCCGTCGGGGAGTCGGCGATGACCAGCGCGTCGCCGGCCTTCGCGTAGTTCGCCATGAAGCGGCCGCGCTTCTCCTCGGCCACCCAGAACGCCGTGTCGTCCATGTCGAGCGGATCCAGGATGCGCTCCTTGACGAAGGCGTCGAAGGGCTGCCCGGAGGCGACCTCGACAATGCGGCCCAGGATGTCGGTCGAGACGCTGTAGGTCCAGCGCGTCCCGGGGCTGGCGATGAGCGGGAGCTCGGCGATGCGCCGGGCGAAGTCGTCGAGCCCCTCGGCCGCGGCGAGCGGGTTCGACTCGACGTACAAGGCGTCGACGGCCGAGTCGCCGAAGAATCCGTAGCTGAGGCCCGACGTGTGCGTCAGCAGGTGCTCGACCGTGATGGGACCGTCCGCGGCGACGCGCTCCCCGCCCGCCGCAAGGACCTTGACGTCGCCGAACTCCGGCACGAACTTCGACAGCGGGTCGTCGAGCGCGACCTTGCCCTCCTCGACGAGAATCATCGTCGCGACGCTGGTCACCGGCTTGGTCATCGAGTAGATGCGGAAGATGTCGTCCCGCTCCAGCGGGTCGCCGCTGGCCGTGTCGCGGGTCCCGACCGCCTCCCAGTGAACCACTTGGCCGCGGCGCGCGACCATCGTCATCACGGCCGCCAGCCGGCCGTCGTCAACGTAGGCCTGCATGGCCGGCGCAATGCGGCCGAGCGCGTCCGCGGACATCCCGACCGTGCCCGGGCTCGCGACCGGAAGCCCGGTGTCCGTCCCGGCATCGTCCGGCGCCGTCGACTGGCCGAGGGCGGCCGGCGCGAGCGCCGCGGAGAACACGGCGGCCCCGACGAACCCGACCGCGAACCGAGTGGATCGACGAATCATGAACGCCTCCCTTTCTGCTTCCCTATGAGTCTCTGAATGGGTCTCTGACCCCCGCGCTCGACACGAGCCCATCTCCGGCGCGGGACGGACCGGCAGCGCGTCGCAGAGCGGAGTCCGGCCCGCCTCCGAGAACGAACCGGCCTGCCCGCGCCGCAAGCAACGCACGAAGCTCCCGTGGCCCATCCCGGGCGCGAGACCGCCTGCCCCGCGCTGTCCCGGGGCGCGTACGCATCGTACCCCCTGTCGGCTCGGGCGCGCCACGCGCCGACGGCACGTCCGCGAGCGGCGCACCGCCGCGTCCTTTTCGGCACGGGTGCTGCCACGCGCCCGGAGGCCGGCGGCGTGCCGGCGGGCGGCGCACCTCGCTCGGTCGGCACGGTGCTCCACTGTGCGATGATGTAAGGCGCAATCGTCGCACCCGCCGGCCGCGCGACGCGGCGGCGGGACGCAGGTAACGAATGGAGGCTACTCAGATGAAGCGGATCAAGCCCGCCCTCGACAGCCCGGCCGCTCTTGCGCTCGCCCTGCTCTGCCTTGTCCCGCTTGCGATCGGCTCGCCCGCCGCCCAGTCCGACGACGACGCTATCGCCACCGCGCTGATGGCGGCGCCGCCCGCCCTGGCCGGCAGCGCGATGGTCATCCGGCTGGACGACGCCGGCGAGTACGAAGTGCTCCGCGAGGGCGACAACGACCTGGTCTGCTGGGACCGTTCCGACCAGCCGAACATGTCGTTCAGCGTGCAGTGCACGAGCGTCGGCAACCTCCCCCGCATCCAGCAGAACCGCGCATGGGCGATGTCCGGCCAGAGCGCCGAGGAGATCCGCGCGCTGCAGGATGCCGCCGAGGCGGACGGCACCCGCGAGGTGTCGGTCTACGGCAGCATGTACTACACCGTGGCGGGAGCCGACGCCGACTCCGCCGGCCTGCACATGACGATCGCCGTTCCGTTCGCCACCGGCGAGTCCCTCGGCCTTCCGGAAGAGGGAAGCTACACGCGCGCCGGCACCTGGGTCATGCAGGCCGGAACGTCGGCGGCGCA
>JAPOYG010000212.1 GCA_026706755.1 Acidobacteriota bacterium | reverse complement strand
CGGCGCCGCAGGAAGCCCATCTCCGGGTTGAAGTTGGAGCCGACGCGGAGGTGGTCGAGCTGCACGGCGACGAGGTCGCCGTTGTAGGTGAACACCCCCTGGTAGCTGGCGTCGTCGCCCACGCGGTCGCTCGTGCGGGACCGGGCGTAGTACCCGTTCAGGTAGACGTTGTCGTAGAAGGCGAACTGGCCGTCGGCGCCGAAGACCTCGTTCGACCCCGGGCTGGTGAGCGAGACGGAGCGTCCGGTGTAGATGGCGCCGATGCGGCTGCGGCGCAGGATGTCGCGGCTGATCCGGACGACGGTGAACGCGGTTGGCTCGGCGCCGACGGTCTTCTCGCTCCCGGTGCCGATGCCGAGCGCGCCGATGCTGAACGGACCGACGCGGCCCGTCAGCCGCCCGCCGCCCGAAATCGGGACCGTGCGGCCCTGCTGCAGGCCGATGCGGCGGCTGAAGAAGATGATCGGGGCGTCGCCGCCCCCGAAGAAGCCCCCGCCGCCGGTCGGCCGGCCGGCCCCGGGGCCGCCCCCGCCGCCGAACGAAGCGCCGCGCCCGAAGTCGAAGATCCCGCGGCTCTCGAGGAAGAAGTCGCGCTTCTCGGGGAAGAAGAGGCTGAAGCGCGTCAGGTTGACCTGTTGCTCGTCCACCTCGACCTGCGCGAAGTCGGTGTTGTAGGTGAAGTCGGCCGTCAGGTTCTCGGTGACGCCGTACTTGACGTCTATGCCGACGTCGCCGGTCCCCTCGTTCAGGATCGGGTTGGGCACGGCGTTGACGTCGGTGGCCAGCCCGCCGATCGCGTAGGGCTTCACCTCGAACACGCGGTTGCCGGCCGGCACGTCCATGCCGGTCAGGGTGGCTCCCGCCGAGACCCGGAACTCGCCGGGTCCGCCGGAGATCGGGACCGGGTTCAGGTAGGTCACCTCGTTCTTCCAGCGGATGTTCCGTCCGAGCTGCAATCCCCAGAGCTGCTCGGCGGCGCCGGGCCGGAAGCGGATCGACTTGAAGGGGATCTCCATCTCGACCGTCCAGCCGCCGTCGAAGCGGCCGGCGCTCGAGTCCCAGACCGGGTTCCAGTCGCTGTTGGGATTGCCCTCGTCCGTGATCTGGAAGTCGAAGAACCCGCCGAGGGGGTTCATCATGAACGCGAAGCCGTTGCGCCGGTCGTAGAAGGTGTCGAACGCGGCGCTGAAGTACTCGTTCTGGATGAGCTGGAACGAGTCGCGCTGCATCTCGTTGGCGACCCAGCGCGATTCGGGCGCGGAGTCCCAGAGGCGGGCCGCCACGTACACGTTGTCGTCGTCATAGAAGATCCAGGCATCGGTCCGCTCGGTCGCCGGCGCGCCCTCGTTGGGCACCTGCTGGACGAAGCCGTCGAGCGGCGGGGTGGTCTCGTACACGCCTTCGTCGAGCACGCCGTCGACGCGCAACGGCGCATCCAGCCGCACCGCGCGCAGGGTGGCCCGCCCGCTGGCGTCGCGGTTGATGGTCGCGGGCGGCACGGGCGGCGGCGGGGCGCCGATGATGGCGCGCGCTCCGGTGGCGAAGCCGGTCGCGGCGGGCCGCCCTTCCCCGGTTTCCGCCGGCGCCGGTTCCGCGGCGATCGCGGGCGGCTCGGGGGCGGCCCCCGGAGGAGCCGCCGCGACGGGCGGTGCGGCGGTTTCTTCGCGGGTCGCGACCCGAGGCTCCGCGACCGCCGGCGCCGCGGCTTCCGCGAGCCGCGCCTCCGGGGCGGCCGCTTCCGCGCGAGTCGCGACAGAAGGCTCCGCGACCGCCGGCGCCGCGGCTTCCGCAAGCTGCGCCTCCGGCGCGGGGGCGGACGCCGCGGCGAGACCCGGCTGCAGATCGGCGGCGAGGCGATCCTGCAGGTCGAACAGGTCCGTCGTCGAGCCGTCGACGATCGAAGTCCCCACGACCGCGCCGGTCGCCACCTCGGTGACGCGGGCCGTGATCCGCAGTCGTCCCGCCTGCCGCTGGTAGCTGCCGCTGACGACCCAGCCTGCGCCCAGGGCGCGCCCGGCGGCGACGGCGTCCGCGGCGGCCGTCGCCGCCCCCCGCAGAACGGACACGCCGGCCCCCTCGAACGCCGCGGCGAGGGTCTCGGCGATGCCGACGCCGTACCAGTCGTCCACGGTCAGCCCGGTGATGTTGGTGAACGGAAGCACGGCGACGCCGTCGCCGGCCTCGGCCCCCGCAGGCTGTACGGCCGCGGCCGCCGACGGGGCGGTCGCGACCCGCTCGCCGGGGGTCCGAGCCTCCGCGGCCCCGACCGAGGCCGCGAGCAGCAGCGCCGCTGCCGCGGCGGCGATCCGGCTCGTCGTCATCTGGTGTCTCCCTCCTGGTCCGGCGGGCGCCGTGCTCGGCACGAACCCGCCCGCCGTCCCAGACGTGTCATTGTTTCATACCGTTCCATGGCCCATGGCATCCGCCGAGCCGAGGTCGCGTCGCGGGGCCGAGGCCTGTCATGGCAGGGGTGGCGCAGCAGCCGGCGATGCCCCGTCAGAAGCGGAACAGCCGGGTCAGCTTCACGATGAAGGCCCGGTTCTCGAGGAACGGGGTGCCGCGCAGCGCGGTATCGCGCTGGTCGTTGTAGACGACGAAGAGCTCGCTACCCGGCTGGTACTCCCACCGGAGGCGCAGGTTGGTGCTGAGGGAGGAGTTGCTCGAGTTGTACTGCACGAGCCCCCCGAAGAACATCCGCGGCGTCAGCGTGTAGGTGACGCGGCTGGTGACGAGCGGAATGGTCGCCTCGCCGATGGGCAGCACGATCCGGTTGACCGAGATGCCCGGCTCGATCGAGAGCTGAGGCGTCACTTCCACGCGCGGGCGGCGGTATCCGACGGCCGTGATGTTGCCGTCGTAGAACCCTCCCTGCTGGAGCGTGAAGGTGCCCGAGACGCGGCGCTGCGCGCCCATCGAGTACGAGACGAACCAGTCCTGGAAGGCGTAGGCTCCCGGCTCGATCACGGCGCTGGGCGCCAGGCCGAAGGGCCGGACCAGGAACTCGTAGTTGTCCTGGACGTCGAAGCTCAGCCGGTCGCTGTTCTCGAACTCGGTCTGGAAGCGGGCCTGGGCGATGCGCGTCTCGACGGCCCCGCCGCCGGTCTCGATGTAGTCGACGCTGGCTCCGAAGGTGAACTGCCGGACTGCCTCGATGGTGCGGGGCCGGGGGCTGTACTGCGCCGTCGCGAACGTGCGGCGGAAGTCCCACCGGCGCCGGAAGCCCATCTCCGGGATGAAGTTGGCCCCGACGCGCAGGTAGTCGACCTGGAAGGCGTACAGGTCGCCGTTGTACGTCAGGACGCCCTGGTAGCTGTCGTCGTCCCCCGTGTAGTCGAGGTCCGGCGTCTCAGAGCGGGCGTAGTAGCCGTTGGCGTAGAGGTTGTCGAAGAACGCGAACTGCCCGTCGACCCCGTAGACCGCGTTCCCCCGCGGACCGTAGCGCGACAGCGAGCGGTGGGTGTAGATGCCGCCGATGCGGCTGCGGCGGAGGACGTCGCGGCTGACCCGCAGGACGGAGAACGTGGTCGGCTGCGCGCCGACGGTCTCCTGGCTCCCGGTGCGGATGCCGAGCGCGCCGATGCTGAAAGGGCCGACCTTGCCGGTGAGGCGCCCGCCGCCGAGGATCGGCACCGTGCGGCTGATGCCCTCTCTCTGCTCGAGGCCGATGCGCCGGCTGAAGAAGATGATCGGCGCATCGCCTCCGCCGAAGAAGAAGCCGGTGCGCCGCGTTCCGCCGCCCCCGCCGCCGCCCCCGCCGAACGAGGCGCCGCGGCCGAAGTCGAAGATGCCGCGGCTCTCGAGGAAGAAGTCGCGCTTCTCGGGGAAGAAGAGGCTGAAGCGGGTCAGGTTGACCTGCTGCTCGTCCACCTCGACCTGCGCGAAGTCCGTGTTGTAGGTGAAGTCGGCGGTCAGGTTCTCGGTCACCCCGAACTTGACGTCGATGCCGTAGTCGCCCGTGCCGTCGTTCACGATCGGATCGGGCACGGCGTTGATGTCGGTGGCGAGGCCGCCGATGGCGTAGGGCTTGACCTCGAACGTCCGGTTGCCTCCGGGCACCTCCATGCCGGTGAGAGTGCCCGCCGCGGAGATGCGGAACATCCCCGGGCCGCCCGAGATGGGAACACGCGTCAGGTAGACCTGCTCGTTCTTCCACCGGATGCGCCGGCCGAGCTGCAGGCCCCAGAGCTGCGACTGCCCCGGCTGGAAGCGGAGCGACTTGAACGGCACCTGGGCCTCGAGGGTCCAGCCGCCGTCGAAGCGCCCGGTGCGGGAGTCCCAGATCGGGTTCCAGTCGTTGTTCGGGTTCCCCTCGTCGGTGATCTGGTAGTCGAAGAACCCGCCGAGCGGGTTGATCATGAAGGCGAAGCCGTTCCGGCGGTCGTAGAACGTGTCGAAGCCCATGCTGAAGTAGTCGTTCTGGATGAGCTGGAACGAGTCGCGCTGCATCTCGTTGGCCACCCAGTTCGACTCGGGCGTCGAGTCCCAGAGGCGCGCGGCGACGTAGACGTTCTCGTCGTCGAAGAAGACCCAGGCGTCGGTCTTCTCGGTGGCCGGCGCACCCTCGATCGGGACCTGCTGGACGAAGTCGCTGACGGGCGGCACCACCTCGTAGACGCCTTCGTCGAGCACGCCGTCGAGGCGCAGCGGCTCGGTCAGCGGGATCGCGCGGACCGTGGCGCGGCCGGCGGCATCGCGGTTGACCGTGGCCGGAGGCACGGGCGCCGGCGGGCCGTCGATGATGAAAGCCGGCCCAGCGGCGAGTCCGGCGCCCGGGCGGACGCCGGGATCCGCGCCCGGCATGCGACCCGGTGGCGGTTCGGCGGGAGGCGGCGAGCTCTCGACCGGCGCCGGGCGCGGCGGCGCGGCGGCGCGCGCCGGAACCGATGCCGGCGCGGGTTCCGATCCGGCTGCCTCCACGCCCGCGGGACGTCGCCCGCGGCTTGCCGCCGGCCCCGAGGCGCCGGCCGCGGGTCCGGCGTCCGCCATGGTCCCGGCGGTCTCGCTCGCCAGCCGCAGTCCCGCCAACAGGTCGGCCGCGAGGCGATCCTGCAGGGCGAAGAGCTCCGCCACCCCGCCGTCCACGATCGCCGTCCGCACCACCGCACCGGTCGACGCGTCCGCGAGGCGGGCGGTGATCCGCAGGCGCTCGCCCAGCCGCTGGTAGCCGCCGCCGATGGTCCACTGCGCACCGTCGGCCGGCTCTCCCCCGGTGGCGCCGCGGAGCACGGGGATGCCGTTGCTCTCGAGCGCCGCCGACAGCGTCTCGGCGATGCCGGCCCCGAACCAGGCATCCGCGGCCGTGCCGCTGACGTTTGCGAACACGTGCACGGCGACACCCTGTCCGGATGCGGCGTCCGTTCCCGGCGCCACCCCCCGTGGGGCCTGGGCCGCGAGTCCCGGACCGCGCGTCCCCGCGAGGTGCGGCGGCTCCGTCCGCACCTCACCCGTCGCCACGGTCGAGGCCAGCAGCGCCAGCCCCGGCCCGAGCCACCCCAGTCGGCGCGCAGCAACTCGCTCCATGCTTTCGATGCTCCTCCTCACTACCTACGCGCGCCGCGGCGGTTCCGCTTACGACGGCGTGCGCCGGCGAGCGGCGCCGCCTGCGGGGTCGGACGCAGCTTGCGGGCCGCGGCCGGGGTTCGGGCGTCGGCGGCATCTGCGCGTGGCGGCGGTTGCGCCGTGCCGGCCGATGGGCGATCATGCGGAGGATGAGCAACGACCGCCACGGGGCGGGGAGGGCATGATGAGGGATGGAGCTTTCGTGATGTGCCGCCGGGGCGCCACCGCAGCCGCGCTCGCGGCCCTGATGCTGCTTCCGGCCGCGTCCGCGGGGCAGACGGAGCAGCGGACGTCCTGGGGGGATCCGGACATCCAGGGCGTGTGGGACTTCCGCACGCTGACCCCGCTGGAACGGCCCGTGGAGCTCGGGGACAAGGAGTTCCTGACGGCCGAGGAAGCGGCGGAGTTCGAGGCGCAGCAGCTCGCGGCGCGCGACGCCGACCGGCGGGACGGCGCGGAGCTGCCGTTCGGCATCGGCAGCGACGTCGAGCGGGCGTACAACCAGTTCTGGTGGGACTACGGGACGAACGTCATCGACGACCGACGGACGTCGCTGATCATCGACCCCGCCGACGGCCGGATCCCGTACACCGAGGCCGGTCAGGCGGAGGCGGAGCGCTTCTTCGCCGTCCTGTTCGGCAACGTCGCCGCTGGTCCCGAAGACCGCGCGCTTGGCGAGCGCTGCATCCTCGGCTTCAACTCGGGCCCGCCGATGCTGCCCAGCGCCTACAACAACAACGTGCAGCTCTTCCAGACGCCCGACACCGTCGTCATCCTGAACGAGATGGTGCACAACGCGCGCATCGTCCCGCTCGACGGCCGGCCGCACCTGCCGTCGGACGTGCGGCAGTGGGTGGGCGACTCGCGCGGCCGATGGGAGGGCGACTCGCTGGTCGTCGAGACCACCAACTTCCTGGGCGAGACCAGCTTCGTCGCGTCGACCTCGAATCTCCGGCTCGTCGAGCGCTTCACGCGCACCGCGGACGACGTGCTCGTCTACGAGTTCACGGTCGAGGATCCGACGATGTGGACGCGTCCCTGGACGGCGGCCGTGCCGATGAAGCGCAACGACCTGCCGCTGTTCGAGTACGCCTGCCACGAAGGCAACTACGGCATGACGAACCTGCTCTCGGGCGCGCGGGTGGAAGAGGCCGAGGCCGCCGCCGAGTCCGGCCAGCCGTAGCCCGCCATTCGTCGGCGGACGTTGCGGAGCGCTTCCGACGTGCTCCGCAACGTCCTCTGCCTTGCAGGCAGCGCGCGCGCAGGGCGCGCCTACGGCAGGGCGAACGTCAGGATCGTGTTCGTCGCGATCACCGCCACGTACTGCCGCCCATTGACCTCGTAGGTGAGCGGGCTCGACCGGATGCTGCGCGGGGCGTCGTACTGGAAGAGCTGCTCGCCGGTCTCCGCGTGCAGGGCGTGGAACCCGCCCGCATCGGTTCCCTGGAAGACCAGGTCTCCGGCCGTCGCGAGGTTGCCGCTCGCCCCGATGGTCGTAAGCGCCGGCAGCACCTGCTGCCATGCCTCCTCGCCGCTCACCGGCTCGTAGGCCGTCACCGTCGTGGTCGGCGGGTAGTCCGGGATGCGGCTGATCTCCTCGATGTTCGCGCTGTGCCCGTCCCCGTGCGGGCCCGGCCGGATGCTGTCGCCCACCGGGCGGACCACCAGCGACACACCCGCGTTCTTGCCGGTCACGTAGACGAGCTCCGTGCGCGGGCTGAACGACGGCGAGCCGAAGCTCGAGCCCCCGTGCGCCACGATGTAGTGCTCGTTCACCGAGTAGGGCGTGTACATCTGGCGGGAGCGCGCGGCCTGCTCCGGATCGTCGAGCTCGACGAACGTGGCGCAGAAGGGCGTCATCGGCACCCCGCGGGCGTTGTAGGGAATCGGCTGGGTCGGCCACACCTGCTCGCCGGGCACGTTGGTTTCGGTCGGCACCAGGGTCTCGACCATCGGGTTGATCGGCTCGCCGGTCTCCCGGTGCCAGAAGTAGATCAGGCAGTTCTTCCCGGCCGCGCCCACGCCCTTGACGGTCCGGCCGCCGCGCGTGACGTCGAAGAGCACCGGCCCCGTCACGTGGTCCCAGTCCCACAGGTCGTGGTGGATGGCCTGGTAGTACCAGCGGAGCGCTCCGGTCTCGAGGTCGAGGGCGATGGTGGCGTTCGTGAAGAGGTTCGTACCGTGCCGCGCGGAGCCGTCGTAGTCCGGCGACGGGTTGCCGCTGTTGATGTAGAGCAGCCCCAGCTCGGCGTCGATGGCCGGCTGCGTCCAGACCCCGCCGCCGGCCTTGGCCCCGGTGCCCCAGGTCGGGCTGGCGACGTCCCAGCCGTCGTCCTGCGGGCGCTGCGGGATCGTGTTGAAGACCCAGCGGATCGCCCCGGTGGTGGCGTCGGTCGCGATCACCAGGCCGCCCGGGATGTGCCCCTCCGAGAGCGCCGAGCCGACGTAGAGCGTGTTGTCGTGGTAGGCCGGGGGCGTCGTGATGCGGTAGCCGAGCGAGGCCGGGTCGACCGTGGGCGGGTAGAGATCGGGGTACTTGTGCTGCAGGGCGAGCCCAACCACCGGCAGGACGCCGCCGTCGCCGAAGGTCTCGACCAGCTCGCCCGTCTCCGCGTCGGCCGCGACCAGGTCGGAGCCGTTGTAGACGTAGAGGGTGCCGTCGGCGTAGGTCGGCCCGCGGACCCGGTTGCGCGCCCCCGAGTCGAGCTCCAGCGTCCAGATCGACTCGCCGGTCTCGGCGCTCAGGGCGACGACGCTGGCCCCCGCGTGAAAGTACATCACGCCGTCGACGACGAGCGGCGTCACCTGGCCGACGTCGACGCCGGCGGGGACGACGAACGACCAGCGCTCGGCGAGCTGCGCGACGTTGGCGGCGTTCACCTCGTCGAGCGGGGAGTAGCGCCGGTTGTAGAGATCGACGTTGTGGCTCGTGAAGTTCGTCTGGCCGCCCGCCGTGACGTTCGGCAGCGCGCCCTGGGTCGTCGTGCGCCCCTGGCCGGCCGCTGCCGGCGACGGGGCCGCCGCGAGGGCGACGGCGGCGAGGATGGCGGTGGCCAACGCGACCCGGCGGCGTACGGCAGGGCGAGGCGACGGAGTGCCCGCTGGTCTCATTGCTGGTTCTCCTCGTTGGTGCTGCAAGCGCCTATTATCCCGGTTCCCGCCGCGCCGGGATCCGTGGCGCCGCCCGGCGCGTTTCCGCCGGCCGTGGGCCTGCCCTTCCGTGCCTCGGGGGGGCGGCTTCATCGGAAGCCGCCAACTTGACAGGGTAGCGGGGCAGGAGTAAAACGCCTTCGCGAACAGCAACGTGTCGTGAACCCCACCCGGCCGCGAACGCCCGCCGTTCGCGAGCACCAAGCTTCGAAGGAGCATCATGCGACTCACTCTGGCACTCACGTTGGTTCTGGCGCTCCTGGCGCCCGGCGCCCTGGCGCAGGGGCCGGGGGTCGAGCCGGTCGAGCCGTTCAAGGTCGGCACGTTCGACATCCACGGCGTGCCCCATGTCGGGCTCGTGCTGCGCGACAGCTACATCATCGACCTCGAGATCGCGAGGTACGCCATCGAGGCGATCCCCGGCTATCCGCACGTGCCGATGCCGGAGGACATGCTCGAGCTCATCGGGCGCTGGGACTACGGTCTCAAGTACCGCTTCTACGAGATCGTGAACCACGTCGTGAACAACGATCTGCTGACGGGCCCCGGGCAGGCCGACTACGTCTACGAAGTGGGCGAACTGCGAACGCGGCCGCCCATCATGTACCCGGGCAAGATCCTGAACGCGGCCGTCAACTTCTACAGCCACGTCAGCGAGGGCGCGACCCCCGAGGAGCGCGCCGCCGAGCAGCGCCGGCGCCGCGAGGAGCGGGGCGTGCCCTACCTCTTTCTGAAGCCGAGCCGGGGTGCGGTCATCGGCAGCGGCGATCCCATCGTGATCCCCTACGGGCGCGACCGGACGGACTGGGAGGTGGAGCTCGGCGCGGTCATCGGCCGCACCGCGCGCTACGTCTCGGCGGAAGACGCGCAGGACTACGTCTTCGGCTACATGGTGTCCATCGACGTCTCCGACCGCGGCGGACGCCCGCCCGGCGGCAACGCCACCCGCTCCGACTGGTTCGTCGGCAAGGGCCACGACACGTTCGCGCCGCAGGGTCCGTGGATCGCGCCGAAGGAGTTCTACGGCGACCCGATGGCCAACCTCCGGCAGACGTTGAGCGTCGGCGGCCAGACCCTGCAGGACGCCCGCGCCGGCGACATGATCCACTCGCTGTGGGAGCTCATCGAGTACGCGTCGTCGATCAACACGCTCTACCCGGGCGACGTCATCAACAACGGCACGTCGGGCGGGACCGCGGCCGGCGCGCGCGACACGCGCGGCGAGACCGACCGCTACCTGAAGCCGGGCGAGGTCGTCGAGGCGAGCATCGACGGCATCGGGACCCTGCGGCTGCCGGTCGTCGCCGGCGACGAGCCGTCGGGTCTGACCGGCGCGCAGTTGCCGCCGGTCCGGACCTACCGCGACTGACCTTCCGGCCGCACGGCGGCCGCTGGAATGCCGGCGCGCGCCCCGGGGCAGCCGAGCCCCGGGGTGCCCGCCTCGGTAGCGCCCCGGCGGAGGTGGCAGAATCGGCCGCCGACAGCGTTCGGCAGCGCTCAGGTTACGGCAGCGCTCAGGAATGCAATCGGACGGTGCCCGTCGCGGTCACCGTCCCGCTGGTCAGCGCGCGCGTATCTCCCGCTCGAGTGTGTCGACCCGGCCGATCAGCTTGGCGATCTGCCAGCCGTTGAAGAGTGCTCCGGCCGCGGCGAGGAATGACGTGATCGCCGTGATCACGGCCACGATCTCCATTGCTTCCATCGTCGTCGTCTCCCGAGCGGCCAACTCCGTGACCGCTGTGGAAGCTGCCATCCACCATACACCCCGTACGGCTTGGCCCTGCCCGCGCTTGCCTGAAGCGGGCATCGTGGGCGATCATGCACGTTTCGCGCCGGTCGCACCGCGCCCCGGTTGTCGGTGCGCCTCGATGCCGGCGTCGGAGGTCAACGACAATGAGAAACCGACCGTTTGCGGCGGCAGTCGTTTGTGCTGCGTTCCTCGCGCTCGCGGCGCTGCCCGCGGCGGCCCAGTCCGAGGCGGCGCCCGAGCCGATGCGCACGCCCGACGGGCAGCCGGACATCTCCGGCATCTTCACGTTCCGCACGCTCACGCCGCTGCAGCGTCCCTCCGCCCTCGAGGGCCAGGAGACGTTGTCGCTCGAGGAGGCGGCGGCCTTCGAGGCGTCGGAACGGACGCG
>JAPOYG010000250.1:6662-10870 GCA_026706755.1 Acidobacteriota bacterium | reverse complement strand
GCCCCGGCCCCGGCCCCGGACGCCGATGCCGGCGCAGTGGCGAGGATCGTCGCGAGCGCTACTACCGCGGCCGCCTCGGCGGCCACCCGTCGAGTTGGCGCGTGAAGTCGGGGTTCCTTGGGAAGCTGCATCGCCGAGGTCGATCGATAGGCCATTTTCGCCTCTCCCGATATCGCCGTCGCCGCTGGCCTCGAGAAGGGGCTCGCCGGCTCACCGACCCGCGAGCCCGCCCGCTTCGCGTCCGGCGGACCCTCCGTCCGCCCCGGTCCCGCGACTCCGATCCGTTGCTCGTGCCGGGCGGCCGCTCGGGCCGTCCCGGCATCACGATCCGTCGGAGGTCAGCCGAGCGAGACCGGACTGAGCAGCGACTCGATCCGCCCCGTGCTGTCGGCGAACTTCTCCAGCCGGATCCCGGCCGCGTCGAGAAGCGCCAGGTGCAGGTTCGCCATCGGCTCCGGCTCGGCGTACTTGATGTGCCGGCCGCCGCGCGACCGCCCCGCCCCGCCGCCCGCGACGACGATCGGCAGGTCGACGTGGTCGTGCACGTTCGGGTTGCCCATGCCGCTCCCGTACAGGTAGAGCGAGTGGTCGAGCAGCGACCCGTCGCCGTCCGGCGTCTCGGCCAGCTTCGCCAGGAAACGGGCGAAGAGCGAGACGTGGTACTGGTTGATCTTGGCCAGCATCGCGAGCTTCGCCGGGTCGTTCCCGTGGTGCGACGTCGGGTGGTGCGGGTCCGGCACGCCGATCTCGCTGTAGGTGCGGTTGCTCGACTCGCGCGCGAGCTGGAACGTGACGACGCGCGTCACGTCGCCCTGCAGCGCCAGGGCCTGGAGATCGAACATCAGCGCGGCGTGGTCGGCGTACGCCGCGGGCACCCCGACCGGGCGGTCGAGGTCCGGCAGCGCGTTGTCCATCGTCTCCGACTCGGCCCGCTGGATGCGCCGCTCCACCTCGCGCACCGTGTCGAGATACTCGCCGACGCGGGTGCGGTCGGCCGCTCCGAGCTGGCCCTGGAGCCGCGCGATGTCGTCGCGCACCCAGTCGAGCAGGCTCGCCCGGCGCCCGAGGGCGGCCCGACGCTGGTCGGCGGTGCCGCCCTCGCCGAAGAGCCGCTCGAACACGACCCGCGGATGCGCCTCGGCCGGGAGCGGCGTCGTCGGGGACGACCACGACAGGTTGTTCTGGTAGACGCAGGCGTAGCCGTTGTCGCACTGCCCGACCATGTCCATCAGGTCCATGGCCAGCTCGAGCGACGGGAGCCGCGTCTCCTGCCCGATCTTCTGCGCCGCGATCTGGTCGACCGTGGTCCCGAGGTAGTAGTCGCTGCTCTCGGTCCACTTGGCCGTCGCCGCACTCAGGAAGGCGGCGTTCGACGTCGCGTGCGTCCCCGGGTAGGCGTTCCGGAGCTCCAGGTTGCTGACCACCGTGAGCTGATCCCGGACCGGATCGAGCGGCGAGAGGCTCGGCGAGAGCTCCTTCAGGGCGCCGGTATCGCCCGGTGGGGTCCAGCTCGCGATGTGCGACCCCATCGGGATGTAGACAAAGCCGAGCCGCCGCGCGGGATGGGCCGCGGTCTTCGCCAGCGCGGTCATCGACGGCACCATCGCGTCGAGGAGCGGCAGGGCGACGGCGGCGCCCATGCCCCGCAGGAAGGTGCGCCGCGGCAGGGTCTTCTTGGTGATCACCATGATGCAGTCCTCATCTGGAACGGCAGGCTGTCGACGATGCCCAGGACGAGGGCGGAGAACCGGTAGTCCTCCTCCGCCGCCTCGCGCACGATGCGGCGGACGGCGGGCGCGTCGTCCCACGCCATGCCCCGCCCGGTGGCGAAGGTGAGCAGCTTCTCGGTCAAGGTGGTGACGAACAGCTCCGGGCGAGCCAGCAGGGCCTCCTCGAGCGACGCCACCCCGTCGAAGTGCGACCCGTCGAAGAGCGTCCCCGACGCGTCGATCGGGGCAGTGCCGTCGGCGTCCCGCCAGCGTCCCACCGCGTCGTAGTGCTCGAACGCGAAGCCCACCGGGTCCATCAGGCGGTGGCAGCTCGCGCATGCGGGGTTGGCGCGGTGCGCGGCGAGACGCTCGCGCATGGAGAGCGCGGCCCCGCCGGCAGCGGTTTCCTCGAGCTCCGGGACGTTGGGCGGGGGCGGGGGCGGGGGCACGCCGAGGACGTTGTCCAGGATCCACTTGCCGCGGATGACGGGCGACGTGCGGGTGGCGTACGACGTCACGAGCAGGATGCTGCCGTGGCGCAGCAGGCCGCCGCGTGGCGCGTGCTCCTCGCTGCCGTCGAACGTCAGGCGGCGGAAGCGGCTGCCGTAGACGTGCGGGATGCCGTAGTGCTTGGCCAGCCGCTCGTTGACGAACGTGTAGTCCGCGCGGACGAGGTCGAGCGCGCTCCGGTCCTCCCGGATGACGCTCTCGACGAGCAGCTCCGTCTCCCGCCGGAACGCCTGACGGAGGTTGTCGTCGAAGTCCGGGAAGCGCCGCATGTCCGGCGCGATGGAGTCCAGATTGCGCAGGTGCAGCCACTGCGCGGCGAAGTTCGTGACAAGGTTGTGGGCGCGCGGGTCGGCCAGCATGCGCCGCACCTGCCGTTCGAGCCCCGCCGCGGTGGAGAGCTCTCCCCGCTCGGCCGCGTCGAGGAGCCCGTCGTCGGGGATGCTGCTCCAGAGGAAGAACGAGAGCCGCGAGGCGAGGGCCAGGTCGTCCAGGCGGTACGGAGCCCCCGGCGCGGCGTCGTCGGGGTCGCGCTCGATGCGGAACAGGAACTCGGGGCTCACGAGGACTGCCGCGAGCGCCATCTCGATGCCCGCCTCGAAGCCGTCGGTATCGCGCGCGGTGCGGTAGAGCGCGAGCGGGCCTTCGACGTCCGCGTCGGTCACCGGCCGCCGGTAGGCCCGCCGCAGCAGCGTCCGCAGGATGTCGCGCGCGCAGGCGTCGTCCTCGCCGGGATGCGACGGCCGGCAGGTGAAGATGCGCTCCCGGCTCGGGGTGTGCCCCGCCCCGGTGGCGTCGTAGGGCCCGGTGATCGAAACCTCGTACACGGCCGGCTGCAGCCGGGGGTGCCGGTAGTAGTTGAAGTGCGCCTCGTACGGCTGCCGCGCCGTCTCGGGAAGGAGCGACGGACTCTTCGGGAACGTGACGCCGACCAGGTGCGGGCCGGCGGTCACCGCCGTGCGCAGCTTCAGGTGGGCGTCGAGATTGTCATGCGACGGCTGGTAGTTCAGCGCCTGGTCCTCGCGGTACGGCGCCGGCTCCACCGTGAAGAGCGCGAGCCGCTCGCGGTCGAGCAGCAGCTCCACGTCCTGGGGGCGGCTCAGCCCCTCGACGTGCTCGTTGCGGTCGCGGGCCAGCCGCACGGCCACTTCGTACACGCCGTCGACCGGGAACGTGTGCGGCACCAGCGCGCCGCCGCGGGTACCGATCGGCAGACCCTCGAGGTGCTTCTCCTGGGTCAGGTCGGGACGCACGCGGACCGTCGTGCCGCCGGGCGCGAGCCCCGCGCGGCCGACCGCGAGCTGGCTGATCTTCTCCGCGGCCGAGACGTAGCGCTCCAGCAGGGTCGGCGACAGATCGCCCACCGTGATGTTGTCGAAGCCGAAGCTCGACGCGTCGCCCGGCAGCAGGTCGGCGACGTCCACCTCGAGCGCCAGCAGGTCGCGTACGGCGTTGTGGTACTCGGTCCGGTTGAGCCGCCGGAACGTATCGGTGCGACCGGGTCTGGGGTGCGCCGCCGCGAGGTCGTCGAGCTCGCTCTCGAGCGACGCGAGGGCGGTCCGATAGGCGGCTTCGTCGGGCCGCCGGCCCCCGACGGGCGGCATCTGGCGCGCGCGGAGCTTGCGGGCCACCTTCTCCCACGTCTCCGCGTGGGCCTCGAGCGGCTGCGCGTTGATGGCCTCCAGGGAGAGGTCCGCGGTCCGGCGCCGGTCGCTGTGGCACGCCAGGCAGTAGCGGCCGACGAGGGCCCGGTGGGGCTCGTCCACCGCCTCGGCAACGGGCGCCGCCGCCGCCGGCCCGCCCTGGGCGCCTGCGGTGGCCGCGAGGGCCGCGCTGCCCAGTGCGATCACGCCCGCGGTGAGCCAGATGCGCGCGTCACCTCCGAGGGAGTTCAACATGGGATGTCTCCTCGCCCGGATGTCGATGTCCGCGTCGCCGACATCCACGAACCTCCACGCGGGTGGACGTTGCGTGCGGGCATTATGACATCTT
>JAPOYG010000250.1:0-6134 GCA_026706755.1 Acidobacteriota bacterium | reverse complement strand
GTCGCCGTCATCGCTCCTCCGCGCGCGCGCCGGCCAGGATGTTCTGCATCCCGTAGTTCCCCTCGTGGCACGCGTACTCGTAGATCAGTCCGTCGGAGAGTCGCATCGGGATGGCGGCCGAGAACGGGCTCGTGAACGTGGTCGGGTCGTCCACGGTGTACTCGTAGAGCAGGGTGTCGTCGTCGACCCGCGTGAAGCGCTCGGTCAGCGTCAGGTGCGTCCCGGTGCCGACGCTGCCCGTGATCGTCGGGTTGAAGCTCGGCGTCAGGGAGCTGAAGTTGGTGGTCTCGACGACCAGCGTGTCGCCCTCCCAGTAGCCGCGCGCATCGCCCATCCACTGCCGGACGTCGCCCGGCAGGTGCGGCCTGCCGTCGAGCGGCACGATCCGGGAGTCGTGCACCATCTCGTTCAGGATGACGACGTGGGACTCGGTCTGGAAGAGCTGCATGTTGTTGTTGTAGACGCTCGGGATCATCGGCGGCCCGGTGTTGAACCCGAGCAGGCAGCGCTCCCCGAGGCCGCGGTCCTCGGGGCCGTCGGCGCCGATGCCGCCGGCGCGGTAGCGCACAGGCCGCTCGCCCGGCAGATCCTCCGTCCCGGAGCCAATCTGCTCGATCGCCCCCGGCACGAGGGCCGGCAGCCGCCCGTCGGGCGGGTCGACAATCAAGGATGTCCGCCGGTCCTCGGTGACGTTCGTGCCCCTGTCGAACCAGAAGTCGTTGTAGGCGCCGACCGCGCGGCCCCCGCCCCCGGCCGGCAGCGGCTCGGTCCGCACCTCGCTCGGGGCGTTGAGCTGTTCGAAGCGCTCTTCCGCCGCCTGCTCCAGCCCGGCCGCCTCCTCGTCGGTCAGGAACGCCCGGTCGGCCTGGTCCTCGGGCCGCTGGAGCGGCGTGATCGTCCGGAAGTCCCAGACGCCCTGCAGATCCGGCGCCCCCCACGGCAGTCGCGGCGGCTCGGTTCCGGTCTGGGCCTCAGCGGCGGCGGGCGCCAGCGCGACGAGTGCGAGGACGGCGAGCGCCGTCCCGACGGACGAGAGAATTCGGCGGTTCATCTGCGATCTCCTTGGTACGCGCCTCGCGCCGGGCTCCGTGCGGCCCGCGGAGAGGACGATGCGTCGCGGCTCATGCACGTGTCACCCGCAGGGCCTGCGCCGCGGAATCGCGACGCACGAGCTCCGGCCCGCGCAGACGCCCAACGCGCCCTGTCAGGCGCCCGGCGGCGTCTGTCGCGCTCGCCACTGCGCCACCGCATAGGCTCCGAGCAGGGTGCACGGGACGTAGGTCAGCGTGGTCACGACCGCGAACCACGCCGGATGGGGGATGGCGGCGAGGTTCGCAAAGCCGGCGATGGTGAGCAGTCCGCCGACGACGGCCGCCAGCCCGTAGGCCGCCTGCCGCGCGACGAGCCCGACGCCGACGCCTCCGCCCACGCTCCCGACGGCGTAGGAAAGCGCCACCAGCAGGAGCGCGCCCAGAGGCAACTGCTGCATGAAGCGGGCGAGCGCGGCCGGATCGTTCGGATCCATGCCGGGCGGCGGCGGGAAGATTCGGACGCTGAGCGCCTGAACCAGCGTGATCAGCACGAAGCTGACGACCAGACCGGCGCCAACCGCCCCAAGTCGCACGAGCCAGATGCGCATCCGGTCCTCCTTCCGTTCGTCAGACGCGGCCCCCCGAATCGGCGGCCTGCCTGCCGCCTGCTGCTTCCCGCATCATAGCCGACGCTCCGGGAATCCGGACCGTGCACGTGCGTCGCAGGAGTCTGGCGACGGGGAGCCTCCAGAAGCGCCCGTCAGGGCGCGCGGTCGCCGGACGCACGCCCCTCCAGCACGTGATCGAGCGCCAGGACGCGGCGGACGGCGTTGCTGATCGCGCGTCCGGTGAACGAGGCGCCGGCGATGGGACGGATCCCGCGACGCACGGCCAGCTCTTCGTGCAGCACCTGTCCGTCGAACTGCCGCAGCCACTCCGACGGGGCCATGTACTGCGCCGGCTCGAAGAAGACGGTCACGTCCACGCGCTTGACCCGTCCGTCGGGCTCGAGCGAGATCAGCAGGCTCTGCCGCTCGGTCTTGGCGATATGCGTGTCGATGTAGGCCCGGCCGACGACGACGCCGTCCCGGCGGGCGATGTAGCGGGGGAAGATCCTGCCCTGCATGCCGACGCGGGCACGCGCGGCGACGGCGACCATCTGCTCCGAGGTCAGGATGATGCGGTCGCGCGTCACCCGAGCCTCGGGGTAGGCGAGGGCGAGGGCCTCCGCGCGGGTGATGACGCCCTCCTGCGCGTCGGGTGCGGCGCCCGCGGCCAGGACGCCGAGCGCCACGAGCGCCGCCACCGTCAGTCCGCGGGCCGAGCTCACCATTCGCGCGCCCTGGCGGGTGCGTTGGGAGTCTGCGCTGGCGGGGGCGCGGTGCGTGTCTCGCGGTGCGGCGCAGACTCGGGGCGCGAGCTGGCGGGCGCGTTGGGAGTCTGCGCTGGCGGGGGCGTGCGGCATCTCTTGCGCTGCGGCGCAGACGGCTAGCCGCGGTCTCCCGCCGCTCGAAGCTGGAAGCAGTGCCGGCCGGCTTCGTGACGGGAGAACGGTCGGCCACGTCGAAGCTCGCTCTCCGTCGTGGACGAGTCGAAGACCGCGCAGAGCTCGTAGGCCGTGCCCTCTCCGGCCTCATAGCCGTACGTTGCCCCCGTCACGGGGTCCGCGATGGTGACCTGCGTGTCGGAGCCGCGCCGGAGCTCGTCGAGGGAGGCCGGCAGCCGCTCGTGCGTCGCCTCGTAGCGGTCGACGGCCTGCGAGATGGCATCGAGGTCCTGGGCGCGGCGGGCGTCGAGCCGCTCGCGGCGCTGGCCGGCGGGGGAGCCGAGCGCAAGGAGACCCGCGACCACCGCCACCGCGACCGCCGCGGCGGCCGCCGCCGGCAGAGGGTCGCCCCGGCGCGGGGCACCTGCCGTGCGAGGGTCCCGCTCCGCGGACCGCAGATCCCGGAGGTAGTAGCCGAACGCGCCTCCCGCGATCGCGGTGACGGTCAGGGCCTTCAGGACGAAACGCGCCGTGAGCTCGCCGCCGAGGAAGCTGTAGAGGATTGCGGTGACGGCGCCCACCAGCACGCAGGAGGCGATGAACAGCGTCAGATAGGTGAGCTGCTGCCGGATGCGCGACGCGCGCGCGCTCGGCTGGGCCTCGACGCCCCGCCGCACCACCCGGGTCACGAACGCGAAGACCGGGCTCGCCACCACGAGCGCCGAGACCGACAGGCGGAGCATCTCCCGGATCACCACCGGGGGCAGGCCGGCGGGGTCGGGCAGGGCCAGATCGATCAGCGCGAACAGCACGGACCCGAGGTTGAAGGCGCTGACGAACAGCGCCATGAACAGCACGACGTAGAGGAACGCCTCGCGGGGACGGGTGGAGACCGCGGGCCGCGGAACCGGGATCGGGAACTCGACGTCGGCGAAGCCGGCCAGCGCCCGCCGGACCTGATCCGCCGGCCAGCCGGCGCGGATCAGGATGTCCCGCATCTGCTCGCGTGCGAGCCCGCGCTCGAGGCCCTCCCGGACGAACCCGACCAGCTCCGGACTGAGTGCCATCCCGCCCCCGCCTGGCATCGTAGCACGCGCCTCCGTCGCTCCCGGAACGGCCCTGCCCTCCCCGCGACGGCATGCGCCGGAGCGAAACGACGCACGCTCCCATTCGGGCATCGCCGTTGCGGCAAGGCCGGAGTGGGTCGCGGCGGGCGTTATGCTCTACGGAGCACACGGTCGGCGGCACCGTCGCGCCTCGCGCGGCCTCCGGCGGCCCCCGGCGGATGGAGAGGTGCTCCATGCAGCAGACGGCCCTCGTCGGCCTCCTGGTCCTGGCCTCGGCCGCGTTCGCGGCGGCGCAGACGGCGGAGGCCCCGCGCACGCCGTGGGGGGCGCCGGACCTCAGCGGCTACTGGGAGTACCGCAGCACGACGCCGCTCGAGCGCCCCGCGGAGCTCGCCGGCCGGGAGCGGTTGACCCCGGACGAGGAAGCCGCGTACCTCGTCGAGCGGCACGCCGCCATCGGGCGCGAGCGCGACCTGCAACTGAACGCCGACTGGTGGCAGCCCGGCGGGCTGACGGACGGTCGGACGGCGCTGATCGTCGATCCGCCCGACGGCCGGCTGCCCGCCCGCACGCCGGCCGGCCGCGAGCGGGTGCGCACCCTGGACGTCGGCTTCCGGGCGCGGACCGCGGACGGGCCGGAAGACCGCGAGCGCTACGAGCGCTGCATCATGGGGCGCACGGTGCCGCTCATGGCCGTCTCGCCGAACCGACTGGCGCAGATATTCCAGACGCCCGACTACGTGGCCATCCTGCACGAGCAGAACTCCGACCTGCGCATCATCCCGCTCGACGGGCGGAGGACGCCGGCGGAGGCGATTCGCCAGTGGCAGGGGACCTCGCGCGGCCGCTGGGAGAGCGACACGCTGGTCGTGGAGACGATCGGATTCAACGGGAAGTGGACGCTGCGGGGAGCCGGCCCCAACGTGCGTTACGTCGAGCGCATTCGACGCGCGGGGGCGGAGGCGCTCGAGTACGAGTTCACGGCCTACGACGCCGAGTCGTTCGCCGCCCCCTGGACGGTAGCGTTTCCGATCACGCGCGCCACCGGCCCGCTCTTCGAGAACGCGTGCCACGAGGGCAACTACAGCATGCCGCTCATCCTGCGCGGCGCCCGCGCGCAGGAGCGCGAACGGCTGCGTCAACAGCCATAGGAGTCTGCGCCGCAGAGGCGTTACGGTCGACTACGCCTGTGCGCAGGCTCCCGACGCACCCGCAAGGGCGCGCATCCACGGGTCCACCTTGCGGCCAGGGCGTAGCGTGTCGGAATCGCCCCCCGCGCGCCCGTCATGCCAGCGAAAGCGAGCTCCGAATGACCAGTCCTGCCGGCGGCCCGAACGCCGGGCCTGTTGTTCAGACCGAGCGCATCGACGCGATCGACGTCCTGCGCGGCTTCGCCCTGCTCGGCATCCTCCTGATGAACGTGCAGTCGTTCGCGATGCCGCAGGCGGCCTACTTCAACCCGACCGCCTACGGAGACCTGGAAGGTGCCAACATGAACGTCTGGGTGGCTGTCCGGATGCTGGCCGACCAGAAGTTCATGACGATCTTCTCGATGCTCTTCGGCGCCGGCATCGTCCTGATGGCGGGCCGCGCCGAGGCGCGTGGCGACGCCCGCCGGGTGCACTACCGCCGCATGGGCTGGCTGCTGGTGATCGGGCTGCTGCACGCCCACCTGCTCTGGGCCGGCGACATCCTCTTCCTCTACGCGGTCTGCGGCATGCTGGTCTACCCGTTGCGCCACCAGCCGCCGGGGCGGCTGATCGCGATGGGCGTGGGCCTGCTGGCGGTCGCTTCCGCCTACTCCATCGGGTCGGGCCTCTCCCTCCCGTACTGGCCGGAGGAGGCGCGCGAGGCGTTCGCCACCAACGCCTGGCGCCCGTCGCCCGAGATCATCGAGGCGGAGCTCGCCGCGATGCGGGGCGGCTGGCTCGACCAGCAGCTCACGCGGTCGGCCGGGGCCCTCGCGTTCGAGACCCTCCTCCTGATCACCTGGGGCCTCTGGCGCGCCGGCGGGCTGATGCTGATCGGGATGGCGCTCTTCAAGCGCGGCGTGTTCGGAGCGCAACGCACGCCCCGCTTCTACGCCGCCCTGATCGCGGTGGCCGTCGCGGTCGGCCTGCCGCTCCAGGCCTACGGCATCGCGCTGGACTTCGAGCGCGGATGGCCGTTCTGGTCGTTCTTCATCGGCGTGCAGTTCAACTACTGGCCGAGCATCCTGGTCAGCCTGGGCTACGTCGGCGCGGTGATGCTGGCGTGCCGGAGGGAGGGGCTGCGCGCCCTGACCCGCCCCTTCGCGGCCGTCGGGCAGACCGCGCTGACCAACTACCTGCTGCAGACGGTGCTCTGCACGACGATCTTCTACGGCCACGGCCTCGGCTGGTTCGGCTCCGTGGATCGCGTGGGGCAGATCGGCGTGGTGGCCTTCGTGTGGGCCGTGCAGCTCGTCGCGTCGCCGCTCTGGCTGCGCCGGTTCCGCTTCGGACCCGCCGAGTGGGTGTGGCGCTCGCTCACCTACCGTGCGCGCCCGCCGCTCAGGCGGACTCCGGTGCC
>JAPOYG010000278.1 GCA_026706755.1 Acidobacteriota bacterium | reverse complement strand
GCTAGGGGCCGAGGCCCGCGCGCGACGCGCGGAGGCCGCCGCGCGGTCAGCCGGGGTCGGAGCGGCCGCGCTCGCCGCCGCGCGCACCGCCACGCCGGATCGGTTGGCCGAGGAGGAACGCGCTGCCGCCACCGCGCGCGGTGCCGCGGAGGCGGAGCGCGGCCGGCTGGAGCAGATCGCCGCCGATCTGCCGAGCGTGGTCGATGCGGAGGAGGAGTTGGTCGCGGCGACGCGCGAAGTCGAGCGGCTGGAGCGGCTCGACCGCACGCAGGCCACGACGGTCGCCTTTCTCGAGCGGGCCGAGGAGCGCGTGCATCGCGATTTGGCGCCCGTGCTGCGGGCGACGGTCCGGGAGCGGCTGCCGCGGGTCACGGGAGGACGCTACGCCGACTGCCGGGTCGACCCGCAGTCGCTGCGGGTCGAGGTGCGGGCCGGGACCCGCGAGTGGCGGCGCGCGGAGCTGCTGTCGCATGGCACGGCCGAGCAGATCTATCTTCTGCTGCGTCTCGCTCTGGCGCGCCATCTCGCGGCGTCCGGCGAGGTGTGCCCTCTCGTCCTCGACGATGCGGTGGCGGCGTGCGACGCCGACCGCAAGCGCGCTCTGCTGGACACGCTGCACGCCATCAGCGAGTCTGCGCAGGTGATCCTGTTCACGCACGAGGAAGACGTGCGGGAGTGGGCGCGGGAGCGGCTCACCGACCCGCGGGACCGACTGACCGCGCTGCCGCCGGCCACCGCCCCACCGCGGCGCGACGGAGAGGAGGAATCGCCATGACGCAAGATGACGGTGGTCCGCGGCGGACCGCGGCAAGGCGGGGATCGCGGTTGGCGGCGGCGACGGCGTTGGCAGCCCTCGCGCTGGCCGCCGCGGGGGCTCCCGGCCGCGTGGCCGCGGCTCAGCCGGCCGGCGGCGACGCCGGCGATCCGCTTCGGGAGCTGGTGAGCCGCCTCGACCTGGAGCGCTACAAGGCAGTCATCCGGGGACTCGCCGCGTTCGGCGATCGTCGCCAGGGCACGGAGCGCAATCGCGACGCCGTCGACTGGATCGAGACGTGGCTCGAGGAGGCCGGCTGTCCGACCGAGCGTCTCCACTACACCTACGAGCCGCCGCCGCCCCGCACCGATCGGCCGGCCGCTCCACGCCGTGGCGAGGCCTTGAACCCGGCCGATCCGACGCCGACGGGTGGCCGGGTCGGACGCAACGGCAGCGGGCCCGGTGGCAGCTCCATCTTCGGCTACCGGGCGCGAACGGGAGTCGCCCGCGACCCGCGGGTCCAGCCGGACGAGCGGCTTCGGGCTCTCAACCTCGAGGAGCCGGTCCCCGGCCCACGCTCCCAGGTCTACTGCACCAAGGTGGGCACCACGCGGCCCGACGAGATGTACATCGTCGGCGCCCACATGGACGGGCTGGGGTTCGGCGAGGCGGCCGACGACGACGCGTCGGGCACGGCACTCGTGATGGAGCTGGCGCGCATCCTGAACGCGCCGGACGTCGAGACGGAGGTGTCCATCCGCTTCGCGCTCTGGAACAACGAGGAGACCGGCCTCAACGGCAGCCGCGCCTACGTCGAGCAGCGGCGGGCGCGGCAGGGCGTGGAGGACCCGCCGGGCTCCGGGCGGTACCCGGAGCCGCGCTGGCTGGGGATGATCCAGCACGACATGATGCTGTTCGACCACGGTGCACCGGGGCCGGACGGGGTGGTCAGCCGCGACCAGCGGCGCGAGGCGGACGTGAACATCGAGTTCCAGTCGGAATCCGTGCTCGCGGCCGAGGCGCGGGAGCTGGCGTTCCGCTTCAAGGCGGCCAACGACGCCTACGCCACGGACTACCCCGCCACCGTCGGTCCGCACATGACCAATACCGACTCGACGCCCTTCATGAACGAGACGCCGTCGATCAGCCTGCGCGAGAACGAACGCGGCATGCAGATCGGCGCCGGCTGGAATCCCCACTGGCATCAACCCACCGACCTCTATGTGACGTACACGGACGACGATTTCCGATTGGGGCTCAACGCCGCGCAGACGACGCTGGCCGCGGTCGCGGACCTCGCGGGCGCGACCATCACGCCGCTGCGCCGAGATCGGTAGGTCAGGCGCCCGTTCACGGCGACGTGCACGGGGTGGTCACGCGCGCCAGGGGCGGCGCAACGGTTTGCCGCCGGCGGTTCAGAGGTGGCGCCAGCGAAGGAGGCGCCGCTCGACCCGCTCGGCGCACGCGAACAAGCCCAACACGACGGCCATGATGACGAGGATGAGGGCGATGGTCAGGGCGGCGTTGTAGGTGCTCTGCGCGAACTGCAGCAGGTAGCCGAGCCCCCGGCTCGACGCCACGAACTCGCCGACGACGGCTCCGGTGAAGGCGAAGCCGACGGCGACCTTGAAGCTGCCGAAGACCCAGCTCGTGACCGACGGGACGTAGACCTCCTGCACCACGAACCGCCGTCCGCCGCCCAGCGTGCGGAGGCGCTCGACGAGCCGCGGATCGACCTCTCGGACGCCGTTGTAGACGGCGAAGAAGATGAGCACGGCGACGAGCACGGTCGCCAGAGCCAGCTTCGAGGCCAAACCGATTCCGAGCCAGATGACGAAGAGCGGCGCGAGGATGACGCGGGGGATCGCGTTGAGGAGGATCATGACCGGCTCGAGAAGGTCGGCGACGGGTGGCGCGAGGGCGGCCGCGAAGCCGAGCGCTACCCCGACGACGAGCCCGACGGCGAGCCCCGCGAACGCCGCGAGGAACGTCGCCCCGAGGTGTGGCCACAGGTCGCCGCCGGCGACCAGGGTGACCAGCACCTGTCCCACCGCCGTCGGGGGCGGTGCGTAGAAGGGGTCCACCCAGCCGGCGGCCGACAGGCCCTCCCAGGCCGCGAGCAGCACCAGCAGGGCGCCGCCGCGGCGAACCATCGACGCTCGGCGCCGCGGGGTCATGAGCGCGCCGCCTCCGCGCGAGCCGCACGCTCCCGCGGCTCCGGCCTGGCGGGGGCGTTCGGACCCTGCGGCAACTTCCCCGCGGCCAGGTCGTCCCAGAGGCGCCGCAGCAGCGGCCCGAAGGCGGGGTGGCCGCGCGCTTCGAGCACGCGCCGAGGGCGCGGGATCGCAACACGGTGCCGCGAGCGGATCGTTGCCCGCGGCCCGTGCCCGAGCACATGCACCGCGTCGGAGGCGCTGATCGCCTCTTCGAGATCGTGCGTGACGAGCAGCACGGTCAACCGCTCCCGCTCCACCCAGTCCAGCAGCTCCTGCGTGATGCGGGTCCGGACGATGGCGTCGAGGGCGGCGAAAGGCTCGTCCATCAGCAGCAGGCGCGGCCGAAGCGCGAGGACCTGCGCGATGGCGACGCGCTTGCGCTGGCCCCCGGAGAGCTGGGCCGGGTACCGGTCGCCGAAGCCGGCCAGGCCCAGGAGCGACAGCCAGTGCTCGGCCCGTTCGTCGGCGTCGGACGACGACACCTCCCGGATGCGCAGGCCGAGGGCCACGTTGTGCCGAACCGTGCGCCACGGGAGCAGGGCGTCGTCCTGAAAGAGGAACCCGACGTCGCGCGGACCCACGTCGAGCTCGACCGTCCCGCGGAGCGGCTCGAGGAGGTCGGTGATCACCCGCAGAATGCTCGTCTTGCCGGAGCCGGACGGGCCGACGAGCGTAGCGAACTCTCCCGCCGCCACGTCGAGGTCGATGCCGTCGAGAATCGGCTCGCCCCCGAAGCCGACGGCGAGCCCCGATACGCGCAGCATGGTCGAGGACGCGCTTCCTACCCGGCGAGGGCGTCGGCGTCGAGCAGGCGGTCGAGGTCGACCTGCCCCGGCCGGAGGAGCCCCGCCACCTCCTGGGCTCGCGCCACGCGCGCGGCGGCGTCGGCGTCGAGACCGACCCCCTCCGGGTACAGCGAAAGCCGGTAGCGTTCGATGACCCGTTCGAGCCGCTCGACGTCACCGCCCGCCACGAGAGCCGCGGGGAGGGCCGCCACCACCTCGGCCGGCGGCAGCGTCCGCGTATCGTCGAGACCGCGCGCGAGCGCGGCGCCAAGGCGCCGGATCTCGGGCAGGCGCCGATCCCGCTCCGCCGCGCGCACCGCAACGCCCATGAACTCGTAGGTACCGCCCAGGTGGCGCCGCGCTTCCTCGATCTCCATGAAGTTCGCGAGCTCCCGCCCCCCCGCCTCGACGATCAACGACAGCGCCGGCTCCTGCAGCATCGCCGCATCCACCTGTCCGAGACGCAGCGCGTCGAACACGTTCGTGCCGATGGCCGCGAAGCGCACCAGGGCGGGATCGACGCCGGTTCGCTCGAGCAGGAACAGCAGCAGGGCGTGGTCGGCGTTGCCGAGCGCGGAGACTCCGACGGTCCGGCCCGCGAGGGCGCCCGGTCCGTCGATCTCCCCCGCCGCGGCGGGCGCCGCCGCCAGCGCGAACAGCGGAAGTCTCCCGGTCGAGGCCACGCGGCGGATCGGCGCGCCGTTGGCGGCCGCCTGCAGGGCGACGTCGAACGAAGTGCCGGCATAGTCGACGGCGCCCCCGACCAGCGCCTGCATGGCTGCGTTGCCACCCCGCGTGTAGACGAGCTCCACTGCCAGCCCCTCCGCCGCGAAGTGGTCGCGAACCCGAGCTACTTCATAGGGAACGACGCACAGGAGCTGCCCGCAGAAGGCGAGCTGTACACGCGTCGCCCCATCGGGCACCTCGCTGCCGCAGCCGCTCACCGCGACGACGCCTGCCACGGCGGCCAGGCTCTTCAAGGTGGTGCGCCGGTCCCACGGTTCGCCGGCGGCGGGTCGCCCGGACGTGCCTCGGGCGCCGGGCGGCGCCGCGCCCTCCACCGCACCGAGCAGTTCGGGATTGGTTGCCTCGCAGCAGCCCATGGCCGCCACCATAACACGCAGCCGCCCGGCAGCATCCGGGGTGGCCCGGGTGCGTCCTGTGGCAACATGGGGCGACGAGGAGGTTCCGATGAGCAAGCGCAGTACCGGCGTCGTCGTCGCCGTCGCCGTGTTGGTAGCGCTGGTTCCGGCCCTTGCGGACGCGCAGGTGGCCGGCGAGCCGCCACGTACGCCGTGGGGCGACCCCGACCTGCAGGGCATCTGGAACAACTCCACGCTGACGCCGTTCCAGCGTCCGGCCGCGCTGGGCGACCAGGAGTTCCTGACCGAGGAGGAGGCGGCCCGGATCGAGCAGGAGGCGGCCGACCGCAACGCCGAGCTGGCGGGCCGGCCGGCGCGCCGCACGGAGGCCGGCCAGAGCGTCGACCGTGGCATCGACGGCGCTCCCGGGGCCTACAACAACTTCTGGATGGAGCGCGGGACGACGGTGCTGCCCACCCGGCGCACGTCGATCATCACCGACCCGCCGAACGGGCGGCTGCCGGCCCTCACCCCGGAGCTCGAGGCCTGGATGGCGTCGCCGGAATGGCGGCACATCGCCGGCGTGCGGGGCGGCCGACTGCCGACCGACACGTGGGAGCAGCTCGACGGCGGTGACCGGTGCCTCTGGTACCGCGGCGTCCCGTCGTTCCCGACCGCCTACAACAATCACTACCAGATCGTGCAGACGCCGGACGTGGTGGCGATCCTGCAGGAGCACATCCACGACGTCCGCTTCATCCCGATCGACGGGCGGCCGCACATCGACACCGCGATCCGGCAGTTCGCCGGCGACTCGCGCGGCCGCTGGGTGGGCGACACGCTGGTGGTCGAGACGACGCACTTCAACCGCCACGCCTTCATCCGCAACTTCGGTCCGAACCTGAGCCGGGAGCTGCACGTCGTCGAGCGCTTCACGCGCCTCGGGCCCGACACGCTCGGCTACGAGTTCACGGTGACCGACCCGGGGACGTGGACACGGCCGTGGAGCGGCTCGCTGCCGATGGCCCGCACCCCGGGGCCGGTCTACGAGTACGCCTGCCACGAGGGCAACTACGGGCTGTTCAACATGCTGGCGGGCTCCCGGGCGCAGGAGCGCGCCGCGGCCGGGGAGACGCCGTAGCGCCGGCACGGGCGGGAATCGGGATCGCGCAAGTCGCGTCGCGGGATCTCTCGCCCTACGCCAGCGCAGCGAGGGTGGCGGTCAGCAGGCGGTAGAAGCGCCCCACGGAGTCGATGTGCACCCGCTCGTCGGGCGAGTGCGGGAACTCGATGACCGGACCGAACGAGATCATGTCCATGCCCGGGACCTTCTTGCCGATGATCCCGCACTCGAGTCCGGCGTGGATCGCCTTGACCTCCGGCTCCGACCCGAGTTCCTGTGCGTGGACTCGCTCGACGACCTTGAGGAGCCGCGAAGCCATGTTCGGCTTCCACCCCGGATAGGCGGATCCGGTCTCCACTGCCGCGCCTGCGAGCTCGGCCGTCGCGCGGATGCGGCGGCGCAACGCGTCGAGCTCGGCGTCGACCGACGACCGCGAGCTGGTCGTGATCACCAGCACTCCGTCGGCGGTCCGGGCAGTGGCGACGTTGTTGCTCGTCTCGACGAGCCCGGGGATGTCGTAGCTCATCGCCTGGACCCCGTGCGGCAGGCTGGCGATCAGCCGGAGCACGGTCGCCGTGGTCTCCGGCGCCCACATCCGGTCCGCGACCCCGCCGTCGCCGACAGCGAGCGCCATGCCCGGGTCGGCCGGCCGGTACTCGTCCCGAATTGCCGCGAACTCCGTCTCGACCGCGCCGACCACGCCCTCGCGCTCGGCGTCGCCGCTCACGACGACGGTGGCGAACGCCTCGCGGGGGATGGCGTTGTGGGCGCTGCCGCCCTCGATCCGCGCGAGGCGGAACGGCGCCGCGACGTGCGCCGCCCAGAGGGCGCGCGCCAGCAAGGAGATCGCGTTGCCGCGCTGCAGGTGGATGTCGACGCCGGAATGGCCGCCCTTGAGGCCAGTCAACGCAAGTGTTACCGCCCGCTCTCCATCACCGGACGCCGCAGCCGTCACGCCGAGCGTGATGCGGCTCTCCCCGCCGCCGGCGCAGCCCACGTACAGGCAGCCCTCCTCCTCGGAGTCCAGGTTGATCAGGCGGCGCCCCGCCAGCAGGTCCGCGTCGAGCTCCGCGGCACCGGTGAGCCCGGTCTCCTCGTCGATCGTGAACAGCAGCTCGAGCGGACCGTGCACCAGGTCCGTGGCCTCGAGGACGGCGAGCATCGTCGCGACGCCGATGCCGTTGTCCGAGCCGAGCGTGGTGCCGGTCGCGGTCAGGTGCTCGCCGTCGCGCTGCGGCACGATGGCGTCGGTTGCGAAGTCGTGTGCGACGTCGGCGTTCTTCTCCTGCACCATGTCGAGGTGCGACTGCAGGATCGTCACCGGCGCCGCCTCGTGCCCGGAGGCGGCCGGCTTGCGCACGATCGCGTTCCCCGCGCCGTCGACGACGTGCGAGCAGCCGGCGCGCTCGGCGAGGGCGATGACGTGCGCCCGCATCCGCTCCTCGTCCTTCGAGGCGCGCGGGATCGTCAGGATCGTATCGAAGTGGCGCCAGAGCGCGGTCGGCTCGAGGGAGGAAACGAAAGTCATCGCGCACCCCGTGGAGGCTGGTGGTTCACGCGTGTCGGACCGAACGGGCGGGGCGGAATCACCTCAGGCGCCCAGCGGCTGGCTTCAGACCGCATGCTATCATCCGGGGCCACCGTGGAGACGCCCCTCACGCCGCTGGAGTTCCTGCGCCGCGCCCGCGCGCTGTACCCTGATCGCGAGGCGGTGATCGACGGCCCGTCCCGCTTCACCTACGCCGAGTTCTTCGCACGCTGCGACCGGTGGTCCGCCGCCCTCCAGCGGCTCGGCGTCGCGAGGGGCGACCGGGTGGCCTACATCTCGCCCAACACGCACGCCCAACTCGAATCGTTCTACGCAGTGCCCCAGATCGGGGCGGTCCTCGTGCCCATCAACTTCCGCCTGACCGCGGAGGAGATCGCCTACATCATCGGTCACAGCGGCGCGAAGGTCGTCTGCGCGCACCCGGATTACCTGGAGGCGGTCGACGGGGTGCGCGAGTCGTGTCCGGACGTCGTCCACCGCGTCGCGCTCGAGGGCGCGCGCGACGGCTGGCTCGACTACGAGGCCCTCGTCGCCGCCGAGGAGCCGGCGTTCGATGCGCCGCCGATCGACGAGAAGGACCTGCTGACCATCAACTACACCAGCGGCACGACGTCGCGCCCGAAGGGCGTGATGATCACGCACCGCAACGCGTACATGAACGTCGTCGGCACCCTCATCCACTGGCCGATGACGTGCGAGTCGCGCTACCTGTGGACGCTGCCGATGTTCCACGCCAACGGCTGGACGTTCACGTGGACGGTGACCGCCGTCGGCGGGGCGCACGTCTGCCTCCGGGCGGTGGATCCGGCCCTCGCGTTCCGCCTGCTGCGGGACGAGTCGGTGACACACCTCTGCGCGGCGCCGACGGTGCTGATCATGCTGGCCACCGCGCCGCCGGGCGACCGCGGCGAGGTCCGTCGGGGCGTCAAGGTGATGACGGCGGGCGCGCCACCCGCCGCCGCCACCATCCAGCGGGTCGAGGACGAGTTCGGCTGGGAGCTGATCCACGTCTACGGCCTCACGGAGACGGCCCCGTTCATCACCGTCTGCGAGCCGCGCCCCGAGCACCGGGAGCGGCCCGCGGCGGAGCGGGCGACGATCAAGGCCCGGCAGGGAGTCGAGCTGGTCACGTCCGGCGAGCTCCGCGTCGTCGACGACGATGACACGGACGTGCCGTGGGACGGCGCCACGCTCGGCGAGATCGTCGTGCGCGGCAACGTCGTCATGGCGGGCTACTACAACGACCCGGACGCGACCGCAAAGGCGATGCGGGGCGGGTGGTTCCGCAGCGGAGACGCCGCGGTCGTGCACGCGGACGGCTACCTGGAGATCCGCGACCGCTTCAAGGACGTCATCATCAGCGGGGGCGAGAACATCTCGTCGGTCGAGGTCGAGGGCGTGCTGATGCGCCACCCCGCCGTGCGCGAGACCGCGGTCGTCGGCGTCCCCGACGAGCGCTGGGGCGAGACGCCGCACGCGTTCGTCGTGCTGAACGACGGCGCGTCGTGCGGCGCCGACGACATCGTCGCCTTCGCCCGCGACCACATGGCGCACTTCAAGGCGCCGCGCAAGGTGTCGTTCGTGGAGCAGCTTCCGAAGACGGCGACCGGCAAGATTCAGAAGTACGTGCTCCGGCAGGGCCGCGCGGCCATCGGAACGCAGTAGCCTTCCATCTGCGACGGCGTGGATGCGGAGCGGTGGCGGTCCGCTCGCTTAATTCCGGCGCGCGTGCGGAGGTTCCCGTCGTGACCGCGAGCGGAGGCGGGCTCCGGTACGGGTGGCCGGGGCCCGGCAGAGGAGACGACGATGCCACAGCGCATGGTGATCGCTTACCGGGCCGCGGCGGTCGGTGTCGCGGCTGGCTCGATCGTCGCCCTGGCCGGAACGGCCGGCGCGGCGCCGCCGGCTCGGAGCGCCCAGGGCGGAGAGTCGGCCGGCGTCACCTGCAGCATCGAGCAGGCGACGATGCGCGACGGCGTCCGGCTCGCCACCGAGGTGTATCTGCCGCCGGGCGAGGGTCCGTTCCCGGTCATCCTGCAGCGAACGCCCTACAACCGCCGCTCGCCGGCTCCCGGAAGCGATTGCGATGCGGCCGTCGGCCGCTACTTCGCGGAGCGCGGCTACGCCACGCTCAACCAGGACACGCGGGGCCGCTACCGCTCGGAGGGCGAGTTCGATGCCATGCGGCAGGAGGCCCGCGACGGCTACGACGCCGTCGAGTGGGCCGCCGCCCGGCCGTGGTCGAACGGCAAGGTCGGCATGATCGGCGGCTCCTACGTCGGCCTGACGCAGTGGCAGGCCGCCGTCGAGCAGCCGCCGCACCTCATGGCCATCGCGCCGCACTACAGCTCGTCCGACTACCACAAGGGCTGGACGTACCAGGGGGGCGCCTTCGACCTCTGGTTCGCGCAGAGCTGGACTGCGCAGACGCTGGCCCCGGATACGCTGCAGCGGCGGCTGGAGGCGGCCGGCGTGCCGCTGGAACAGGTGCTGCAAGAGGTCGAGGCGTTCGTCGCCGAGGGGCGCGAGAAGCTCCTCGACGACTGGCTCTGGCAGGTGCCGCTCAAGGACTTCGCCGGGTTCCGGCGGGACGGGAACATCGCCGCCTACTACGACGAGTGGCTCGCGCGTCCCGCCTACGACGACTACTGGGGCGCGCTCGACGTCGAGACGAAGTACCCGCGCATTCGGGTGCCGGCGCTCATCACCGGCGGCTGGTACGACATCTTCCAGGAGGGAACGGTCCGCAACTTCCTCGGGATGCGCGACGAGGCGGGTTCGGAGGCGGCGCGGAACGGCACGCAACTCGTGATGCGGGCGCTCTGCCACGCCTGCCCCGCCGACACCACGGCGGGCGAGATCGACTTCGGCCCCGACAACGCCTTCGACCTCAACGCGGCCTGGGCGCGCTGGTTCGACTACTGGCTGAAGGGGATCGACAACGGCGTTGCCGACGATCCCGCGGTCCGGATCTTCGTCATGACGCCGCCCCACGAGGGCACGAAGGGCAGCGGCTTCTGGGTGACCGCCGACGAATTCCCGCCGCCGGGCTCCGTGGAGACCCGCCTCTATCTGCAGAGCGGCGGCCAGGCCAACTCGCTGGCCGGCGATGGCGCGCTCGCCGCCGAGGGCCCCGCCGGGTCGGCCGACGTCTACGTCTACGACCCCCGCGAACCGGTGCCGACCGTGGGCGGCAACATGTGCTGCCGCAACGACATGCTGGCTTCGGGAGCCTTCGACCAGCGCGGCGTCGAGCGACGCGGGGACGTCCTCGTCTACACGAGCGAGCCGCTCGAGGACGACCTGACCGTGATCGGCCCCGTGCGGGTCGAGCTGTGGGCCGCGTCGTCAGCCCCGGACACCGACTTCACCGCGAAGCTGGTCGACGTCCACCTCGACGGCTACGCCCAGAACGTCTCCGAGGGGATCAT
>JAPOYG010000252.1:1279-11003 GCA_026706755.1 Acidobacteriota bacterium | reverse complement strand
CGTCCCGCTGGTCGGCTCGGCCACGACCCAGGCGGTCTCGGTGGCGGCGTCCCAGAACTCGAAGCGTCCCTCGTAGTGGTCGACGGCGTCGCGCGTGAGCTGGAACGACCGGCAGCCCGGGAAGCTGGGCGAGGGCGGCGCGTCGGTCCTCCGGGGCGCGTCCCCCCGGGGAGCATCGTGCCGCAACGCGTCTGCCGTGCGATGCATGACCACCTCCTGATTGGGGCGCCCCGGCGAGGAGCCGCGTGCAGGGTGCACTCCCATGCTCGCACGCGGCAGCCGTCCGCGGCAAGGGGACGGACGCCGCGTGTCGTACGCATCACGCTGATAGCCGTGATTCTGCGCCGCAGAACCGCGAACGAGGACTTCGCGCGAGCGCAGACTCCCAAAGCGCCCGTAAGAGCGCGCTAGCGCCCGGCCTGCCGCCGGAGGGCGGAGGTCACGCCGCCCGTGAAGAGGCGGGCGCCCTGCTCGATGCGCGACATCATGTCGGCCGTGCTCGTCAAGGCGACGGGAAGCCCGAACTCCCTCCCGGCGGCGAGCACGGTCGCGATGCCCTGCGCCACGGCCTCCAGGCTGCCTCCGTGCGTGTTCAGCATGTCGCCGCCGGTCGCGGAGCCGGCGAACAGCACGGCGCCGATGTTGCGCTCGCTGAGCTGGCGCGCGATCTCGCGTACGTTGGCCACGCCGAGCGGGCTCTCGATGAGGATCCAGGGCAGCAGGTTGCCGTTCGGCGCGTCGAGCCGCCAGACGTCCGCCTGCTCGATGTAGTCCGGCACCGACAGGCCCCAGTAGCGCGCCGCGAGCCCGGGATTGGTGCCCCGAAGCCCCGCGGGCTCCCGGTCCGGCGCGCCGATCCGCTGCGGGTAGCGCATGGCGCGGACGGCCAGCAACGCCTGCTCCGGCGTCTCGATGGTGGGGAAGATGATGCCGTGCGCACCCACGTCGAGCACCTGCTTGACCATCCAGATGTTCGGCTCGAGCTCGCGGCCGGTCGCCGGAATCCGTACGATGACGGACTTGCCGGCCATCGCGTCGCCCGCCGCGGCAATCGTGCCGGGGTCCACGAGCCACTGCATCCAGGTGCGCAGCGTGGTGACGTCGTAGGGGCCGTGCTCCATGTCGTAGAAGACGAAGTCGATGTCGTCGTTGGCCGCGAGCGCCACGGGGTCGGCGCGCGCGTCGACCGTGCGCCCGAAGGCGACCTTGTCCTCGTCGAGGAGCCTGACGAGGCCGTTCCGGGGCGTCGCATCCGGATCCTGCTGTCCGAGCACGGGCGCCGCGGGCGCAGCGGCCAGGACGCAGGCCGCCGCGAGGGCCAGCCGAGGGAGGGTGGTTCGCATGGATCTCTCTCCTGGGTTGTTCCGGGCGTCCCCGGCGAGCACTTGCGGCCGGAGCTGGCGGGCCGCCCGTGCGCGCAGGAATCGTACACGACGCGGCGCGCGCCACCGGAGGGTGTCGTGACGGGCGTCGCGCCCGCGGGCCCGGAGCAAACTCAGGACAGGACAGCTTCGCAGCCGCCCGCCTCGGTGACCTGCCCCCGCCGCCGGGAGCGATTCTCCTATGCTGGAGGGCGTCGGCGGTCGGCGTTGCGGACCGCGTCCGGCGCGAGCGGCGTCGTTGCGCAAGAACCGTGGCGCCCGCGACCGCGGCCGCGAGGGCGAGGGCCGGGAGACTGCGCCCCAGAACGTGCCACGGAGCCGGGCCGTCGAGGGCAGGCCGCGGCAGGGAGAGCACGTTGACGAGCGCCGACCTGGGCGCTGCGGCTCGTCGAGCCGCAGCAGGCCGCGTCGAGTGGCCGGTGGGCAGGGAGAGCATGCTGAGCGCGGACACCGTCAAGAATCTGGCGCGGGAGGTCGGGTTCGACCTGTGCGGGATCGCCCCGGCCGAGGCGTTCCCGGAGCTCCGCTTCCTGGACGACTGGCTGGAGCGGGGCTACGCCGGGGAGATGGGCTACCTGGCGCGGACGGCGCGCCGCCGGGCCGACGTCCGGCGGGTGGTGCCGTCGGCCCGATCGGTCGTCGCGCTGGGCACGGTCTACAACACCGACCGTCCCTACTCGACCGAGGTGGACGACCCGGACGCGGCGCTCGTCTCGCGCTACGCCTGGGGTGAGGACTACCACGACGTCCTCGGCCGCCGCATGGAGGTGCTGCTGGAGCGGATGCGCGCGGCGGCCGGCGAGCCGTTCGAGGCGCGCTGCTACGTCGATACCGGCCCCGTGCAGGAGCGTGTCTACGCGCAGTACGCCGGGATCGGCTGGATCGGCAAGAATACGTGCCTCATCCACCCGGAGAAGGGCTCGTGGCTCTTCCTGTCGGAGATCATCACCAGCCTGCCGCTCGCCGCCGACGCGCCGCAGCTCGACCAGTGCGGGACCTGCACGCTGTGCCTGGAGGCGTGTCCGACCGACGCCCTGCGCGAGCCCTGGGTGCTGGACGCGACGCGCTGCCTCTCCTACCTCACGATCGAGCTCCGCGGGCCGATACCGGAGGGCCGGCGCGCCGACGTCGGGACTCACGTCTACGGCTGTGACATCTGCCAGGACGTCTGCCCGTACAACGCGGCGCCGGCTCGATCGTCGGACCCGGCGTGGCAGCCGGTGCCCGCGCTGGACGAACCGCGCCTCGCCGACCTCTGGCGCCGGTCGGACGAACGGGTCGGCGAGCTGCTCCAGCGGAGCGCCCTGTCCCGCGCGAAGCTCGTCGGGCTCCGTCGCAACGTCGCCGTCGCCCTCGGCAACAGCGGGACCGAGGCCAGCGAGGCGGCCCTCGCAGAGCCGACCACACCGGAGACAGCCTCGCGCGGCGAGCCGGTCGTCGCCGAGCTCGTCGACTGGGCGCGGCGGCGGATCGCCGAAGAACCGCCGTCGGAGTGAGGGGCTACCGTCACCCGCCCGCCGGGGCCAGTTCGATATAACATAAAGTATCAGTTCCGAAAGGAGATATAGATTACGTAATCACAATGGCCTATCAGATCGATGCCATAGTCGAGACCCTGCGGAGGGCACGCGCACGCCAGGGGCTCAGCCAGCGCGAGTTGAGCGTCAGTTCCGTTGTGCCGCAAGGCCACATCTCGCGCATCGAGAACGGCGCCGTCGATCTCAGGGTGTCGAGCTTAATCGCACTGGCCCGCGCTCTCGAGCTCGAGCTGGTGCTCGTGCCTCGCCGCGCAGTCCCGGCCGTACGGTCGATCGCCGGGAGCGAGGCCGGGGGCGCGGAGGACGGCAAGCTCGCCCGTCGAATCCGCCGGGAGCTGGGTCGCCTGCGGGACGCTGCCGACCGCTTGCCTGCGACCAAGGTGGCCGCCGCCGATCTGGCCGAGTTGCGACGTCACACGCGGGAGCTGCTGCACTACCGGCCGGCCTTTCTCGATGCTCGGACGATCCGCCGGGCCTCGGACGCCGCCGAGGCCTTCGCCCGCGGCGCCGGCTCCCTCGACGCGGTTCGCCGTTCCGTGCAGCAGCTTCGCGCGATGCGCGACGCGCTGGCGCGTGGGCAGTCCGCGCCCGATGAGGCGGTGCCCGTTCCGGCCTACCGCCTCGACGACGACGATGGCTGATGTCCACGTCCTCGATGTCCTGCTGCACGGGGAGCCGGTCGGCACCCTCGCTCGCCTGGACGGCGACCGCACGCTCTTCGGCTTCCGCGATGCCTACGTGCAGGATGCGGCCCGTCCCGTGCTCGGGTTGAGCTTCAAGGACCGGTTCGGCGAGCCGATCACCTCGTTCCGGCCAACCCGCACGCAGCTGTTGCCGTACTTCTCGAACCTGTTGCCGGAAGGGCGTTTGCGCACATACCTGGCCGAACGCGCCGGCGTGCATCCCGAACGCGAGTTCTTCCTGCTCTGGGTCTTGGGCCGCGACCTGCCGGGCGCCGTCACGATTCGACCGGCGACCGGTGACGACTGGCCGTCCGAGGTTGACGACGCCCCGGGCCGCCCGGCCCCCGGCGAGGGCGGTCGACGGCGTCAGGCTTTCCGCTTCTCCCTGGCCGGCGTGCAACTCAAGTTCTCCGCCGTGCAGACAGCGCGCGGCGGGTTGACGATTCCCGCGGAGGGGATCGGCGGGTCGTGGATCGTCAAGCTCCCCTCGTCCGAGTTCGAGGGAGTACCGGAGAACGAGTACTCGATGATGACGCTGGCCGGACTGATGGGGATGAACGTGCCTGCGGTGCGGCTGATCGACGTTCGGGACGTCGCCGATCTGCCGGAGGGCATCGGACGCTTCGGTGGGACGGCCCTCGCCGTCGCGCGCTTCGACCGGACGCCGGACGGCCCCGTGCACGTAGAGGACTTCGCGCAGGTGTTCGGCGTCCATCCCGAGAGCAAGTACAGGCAGGCGAGCGCGTGCAACGTCGCAGCCGTAGTCGGGGCGGAGGGGACGTCCGCCGACGTGGCGGAGTTCATTCGACGGCTGACCTTCAACACGCTGATCGGCAACGCCGACCTGCACCTTAAGAACTGGGCGCTGATGTACCCGGACCGGCGGCGGGCCGTGCTGGCCCCGGCGTACGACTTCGTGTCGACGATCGCCTACATTCCGGACGACAGGGCGGCCCTGAAGTACAGCCGGACGAGGTTCTTCTCCGAGTTCTCGGAGGACGAGCTCTCGCACCTGGCCGCGCGGGCTCTGCTTCCGGAGCGTGTGGTTCTCGACGCGGCCCGCGAGACGGTCGCTCTGTTTCGACAGCACTGGCGCGCCGAGAAACTCAACCTCCCGTTGGCTGCGAACGCGGTCGCGGCGATCGAGTCGCACCTGACGACCGTACCGCTCGCCGGAGCAGGTTCCTACGGCTCGTAGCGGTGGACGATGCCGTCCTTCATCACGAACCGGACCCGGCGCAGCGCACCGATGTCCTCGAGCGGGTTGCCGTCGACGGCCACGAGGTCGGCGATGAAGCCGGGGGCCACCTGTCCGAGGCGGTCGCCGAGGCCCAGCGAGCGGGCGGCGCGCGACGTAGCGGAGACGATGGCGTCCATCGGGCGCTGGCCGCCCTCGTTGATGCGGACGATGAACTCCTCGACGTTGCGGCCGTGCGAGCCGGCCACCGCATCCGTGCCGAAGACGATCTGGACGTCCGGGTTCCGGAGCACCTCGCGGAACGTGCGCAGCCCGATGCGCCGCGCCTGGCTCATCCGGGCGAACCCCTCCGGAGTGTAGTTGCCGATGCCGATGAACCGCTCGCGGTTGACGGCGTAGTTGTCCCACAACAGGCCGACGTGGAACCCGAGGAAGGTGCCCTGCTCGGCAAGCAGGGCTATGGTGTCGGCATCGAATCGGTTGCCGTGCTCGATCGACGTGCAGCCGGCGCGGACCACGGCGCTCACGACCTCCGAGCCGTAGGCGTGGACGGCGACGCGGAGGCCCTGCGCCCGGCCCTCGTCGCAGGCGGCCTCGATCTGCTCGTCGCTGAGCGCCCGGAGGCCGCCCTCCCGGATGCTGCCGGAGGCGAACATCTTCACGACGTCGGCGCCGTCGGCCTTGAGCCGTCGGACGTACGCGCGAATCGCGTCGGCGTCGCCGGTGGCGGCGGTCACGGCGCGGAGCGAGGTCAGCACGCGGGGCCCCGGCACGTCGCCGCGGGCGAACGCGTCGCGCAGCTCGGCGTCGAGCGGGCTCCCGAGGCTCTGGACGGTCGTGAAGCCGGCCATCAGCGTCCGGTATGCATTGCCGACGGCGTGCAGCATCGTCCGCGTGGCGTCCGCCTCCCCGCCCCCACCCTGGTGCAGCCGTCCGTCCGTGCCGAAGTGGGACGTCAGGTGGACGTGGGTGTCGATCCACCCGGGCATCAGCGTGAGGTCGGAGAGGTCGTAGCTCACCGCGCCGCGCAGCCCGTCGACCCGGATGATCGTGCCGTCGTTCACGACGACGCGAGCGTTGGACCGGGTGTCGCCCGCGCCGTCGATCAGGAGCCCGGCCCGCAGCGTGACCGGTGCGTCCTGCGCGAGCCCGCCGGGGGCGGCGGAGAGCGTCAGCGTGACCGCGGCGGCGGCCAGTGAGAGCGGTCGGCGTGGGGTCATGAGCGGTCCTTCTCCTTCCTCCGTCCGTGCAATCGTAGTGCGCCGCGCAAGCTCCGCCTCGGCAAACGGGCCCCGCCCGTCGGAGCGTGGGAGCGGAAGACGGATCGTGAGAGAATGAAACCGGACCCCCGGGGCAGGCGCGATGAACGACGACGGCAAGAAACCGAACCCCTCGCTGGCCCCGTCGCTGCTGGTGTCGATGCCGCAACTCAACGACCCGAACTTCCGGCGCGCGGTCATCCTGCTGTGCGAGCATGGCAAGCATGGCGCCTTCGGCCTGGTGCTGAACCGGCCGACCGACACCCCGGCGGCCGACGTCGTCCGCCTGACCCCGCCGGTGAACGCCACCAGCGACCTCGAGCTCTGGATAGGCGGACCGGTCGAGCGCGAGCGCGGCTGGATTCTCATGGGCACGGAGCCGGCCGATGCCGAATCGGTCCGCGTCTGCGACGGCGTCTTCCTGTCCACGTCGCCGAGCCTCCTGCGACGTTTCCTGGAGGCCCCGCCGCCTCCCCGCACGCGCCTGCTGACCGGGTACGCGGGATGGGACGCGGGGCAGCTCGACCGCGAGCTGGCGGCGTCGGCCTGGCTGCACGCAGAGGTCGATCCCGACCTCATCTTCGACAATGCGGCGAACGAGCTCTGGGAGGCGACGCTGCGGCGCATGGGGGCCGACCCCTCGTTGCTGCAGATGGGTGGCGGTGGCGTGCACTAGGTCGCAGACCCCTGGCCTTGCCCCGGCGGGCGGGCTACCGCGCGGCGAGCCGCCGGGCGAGCGGCCGGCGCGGCCGGAAACACTCCCGCACGGAGGGAATCGATGAAGACGTCAAGCGGAAGGTGGTGGTCGCTGTACGGTGTGGTCTGCCTGACGGCAATCCTGATGGCGGCAGGCGCCGGGCTCCGGGGGGCGACGGCGGACCTGCCGGAGATGGACGGCGTGCCGACGGCCGAGCCCGAGTCGGTCGGCATGTCGTCGGAGCGGCTCGAGCGCCTCGACCGGGTCATGCAGGGCTACGTCGATCGCAGCGACGTGGCGGGCGTCGTGACCCTGGTCGCCCGCCGCGGCAAGGTGGTCCACTTCTCGGCGGCCGGCCGTCGGGACGTCGAGCAGCAGCGCCCCATGACCCACGACACCGTCTTCCGGATGGCGTCGATGACCAAGCCGATCGCCTCGGTGGCGCTGATGATGCTCTACGAGGAGGGGCACTTCCAGCTTCGCGATCCGATCTCCCGCTGGCTGCCGGAGTTCTCCGGGATGCAGGTCGCGGTGCCGTCGCCGGAGCAGGAGCGCATCGCCGGGCGCTACAAGCTCGTGCCGGCCGCGCGGCCCATCACCGTGCAGCACGTGCTGACGCATACGGCGGGGTTGGCCAACACCTACCGCGGCCTGACCCAGACCGACTTCCAGGCGATGACGGCGGAGCGCAAGCCGACCGACACCGTGGCGGACATGGTGAAGCGGCTGGCCCGCCTGCCCCTGAACTTCCATCCGGGAGACCGCTGGGAGTACGGGCGGGCGACCGACGTCGTGGGCCGGCTCGTCGAGGTGATGTCCGGCCAGACGCTCGACGACTTCTTCCGTGAGCGGATCTTCGATCCGCTCGACATGCCGGACACGCACTTCTACCTGCCGCAGTCCAAGCTCGACCGCTTCGCCGCCCTCTACGGGCCGGGCGACGACGGGAAGATCGTGCTGACGGAGGCGCCGACGGCGGAGAGCCGGTTCGTGCGCGAGCCGCACGTCTACTTCAGCGGGGCGGGGGGCCTGGTGTCGACGGCGCGCGACTACTTCCGCTTCCACCAGATGATGCTGAACGGCGGCGAGCTCGACGGCGTGCGGTTGCTGAGCCGGAAGACCATCGAGCTGATGACCGCCAATCACACCGGCGACTACGGCATCTGGCTCGCCGGCCCCGGGTACGGCTTCGGGCTCGGCTACGCCGTCGTGACCGACCTCGGGCCGTCCGCCACCCCCCGGTCGGAGGGTTCGTACTACTGGGGCGGCGCCTTCGGCACGATCTTCTGGGTCGACCCGTCGGAGGAGCTCATCGGCATCATGCTGACGCAGGTCCGGCCTTACACCCACCTCAGAATCCGGGAGGACCTGGCGACCCTGACCTACCAGGCGATCGTCGACTGACGGCGGCTCGCGCCGCCGCTCGCCTCCGGAGCGCGGTGGCGCGCCCTCACGGGCGCGTTGGGAGTCTGCGCCGGCGGAATGTGCTGCATCGCACGTTCTGCGGCGCAGACTCCAGCCCGGGGCCGCCGCGCGCACCCTTGGCGCGGGGGAACCTCACCGGGGCTCGGAGCGTCTTCTCGGGAGACGAGGGGGCAACGATGGGCGATCTCGCGCGTCCTGACGAGGGGCACGGGTGCCTGCGCCGGAGCGGGACTCCTGCATCGCGCGTTCGGTGGTGCAGACGTCCGGGCCGCCGGGCGTGCCTGGTCGGCGTTCTCGTGGTCGCGGTCGGGTCGGCCGCCGCGAGGGCGCGACCACCGGCGGAGCAGCCGCCGGCGGATCAACGACGGCAGCAGCAGCAACAACCGCAGCAGGGGCCGGCCTTCACGGCAGGGGTGGAGCTGGCCCGCCTCGACATCGAGGTGACCGACGGGCGGGGCCGGCCCATCCGGGACCTCCGCGCCGAGGAAGTGGAGATCGAAGAGGGGGGCGTGCGGCGCCCGGTCGCCCTCCTGCAGCACGTGCGGGCGCCGCTCGGTTCCTTCGCGGAAGCGGCGCGCCGCACCATCGGCGGCGAGGTCTCGACGAACCAGGGCGCCCCGCGCGGCCGCCTCTACGTCTTCGCGTTCGACCAGTCGCACATCTCCCCGCGGAACGAGCAGGTCGCCCGGCGCGCGGTGGAACGCTTCCTCCGCACCCGGGTCCGCCCGGGCGACCGCGTGGCTCTCTACGCCCTTCCGGGTCCCGGCGCCCGGGTGGGCTTCACGGGCGACGTGGGCAGGGTGATCGCCGCCCTGCCGAACCTGTCCGGATCTCGCGAGCGGGCCCGCTTCACCGGCATCGGCGAGATCCGGGAGTTCGAGGCGTTCGAGATCGACCGCGGCAACCGGCAGGTCCTGCAGCAGGTCCTGCTGCGCCTCAGCGAGGAGGCAGGCTTCGGCGTCAGCGCGATGGACGTGCGGGATGCGAGCCGCTCGGTCGTGAGCCGGGCGGACTCCCAGGCCCGCCAGTTTCTTGACACGTTCGCCGACCTCATCCGAGCCCTGCGCCGGATCGAGGGCCGCAAGGACGTCATCCTGGTCTCCGAGGGCTTCCACGGCGACAACGTCGGGCGCGACCTCGAGCGGGTGGCGGCGGCCGCGGCGCAGTCCTACAGCGCCGTCCACGCCCTCGACATCAACCGGCGCGACGCGGACATCGAGGAACGGAACCCGCTCGGGGGCCAGCGCTTCACGGCCATCGAGAGCCGGGTGTCGCCGCTCGGCACGCTGGCCGCCGAGACCGACGGAGACCTCTTCGTCCGCGCCGCGACCCGACTCGACACCGTGCTCGCGGCCATCGGGCGCCGGTCCGAGGACCACTACATCGTCGGGTTCGAGCCGGCCGGCGACGGCAACGACGGGGGCGACTACCGGAGGGTCAGCGTCCGGGTCACCCGACCGGGCGCGCGCGTGCGCACGCGCACGGGCTACGCGATGGAGGCGGGCGCTGCCGCGATGCGCGGGCGACGGCAGGCCATCGACG
>JAPOYG010000252.1:0-1058 GCA_026706755.1 Acidobacteriota bacterium | reverse complement strand
CCGTCCGCCGCCGTCGCCAACCGCCCCGTCGGGCGGGGAGCCTACCGGGTGCAATTCGAGGCGCCGCCCGGCATCTACCTGATGCGGGCCGTGGTTCGCGAGCCGGGGGGGCAGATCGGCAGCGCGGACCGGCGCTTCGAGATTCCGTCGGCGACCGCGGCCGCCGTGTCGTCCAGCGACATCATCCTCGGGCCGGCGGCCGACCGCTTCCCGGTGCGCGCAACGGCGTACGCGGACGACGGTCTGAGCGGCGTGGTGGAGCTGTACGGCGCACCGGCGGAGGTCGACGCCGCGGGAGTCCGGCTCTCTCTCCATCCGGCCGGCGCGGGCGACGCCGCCCGCCGGATACGCACCGCCGATCTCGACGTCGTGGACGCGGGGCGCGGTGACGGCAGCCGGGTCGTCCGGTTCGAGCTCCCTCTCGACGGGCTGCCCGCGGGCCGCTACGTGGCGGAGATCGAAGTTTCGCGCGACGGGGAGACCGTCCGGCAGGTGCGGCGGGAGCTCGACGTCGTCCACGGCTCGCGTCCGCGCCTCGCGCCGGACTCCGCCGGCAGGCCCGCTGCGATCGAGGTCCTGCGCGGCCAGTTGGCCGCCCGCTACCTCTCCTCCCTCGGCACCGTCGTCGTGGGCGGTCGGGCGGCCGCGGCGCTGGCCCGGGCGCAGCAGGACGACTGGCCGGGCGCGGGCGCGATGCTCTCTCCTTCGGACACCGATGCGGGGGAGGAGCGCGCGCTCGGTGAGCTCGCCCTGCTGGGCCTGGCGCGCTTCGCCGCGGGCGACTTCGCGGGCGCGGCGGACGCACTGGACGCGGCGTTCGCGGCCGACACGGACGCACCGCGCCGCGCCCTCACCGCGTTCTTCCTGGGGTGGGTCCACGCCTATCGCGACGACGACCGACGGTCGGCGAGCGCCTGGCGCAGCGCCGTCTTCCTCGATCCGACGCTGGTGCCCGCCCATCTCGCGCTGGCGGACGCCTACGTGCGCCTGTCGCAGCCGGCGCTGGCGGCGCAGGTCCTGCAGGCGGGCCTGGCGGCGCTGCCTGAATCCCCGGAGCT
>JAPOYG010000593.1 GCA_026706755.1 Acidobacteriota bacterium | reverse complement strand
GCCGTCGAGGGGCAGCACGTCGGGAACGGCAGCGAGCTGCAGGGACAGCGCGAGCTCGGACGGACCGACGAACGGGTGCGGAAGCGCCCGATCCTGCACGCATGCGGCGGCCGCGAGCAGGCCGGCGGCCACGGTGGCCCCGGTGCCGCGCCTCGTCCGGGCCCGCGGCGATCGCGAACCGGCCCCGCCGACCCATCCGGCGGCGCCCCGCCCGCCCCCGAGGCCCCGGCCAGGGGCCGCATCAATCCGCCCAGTCGGCAAAGCTCACCCCGATGCGGCCCGACGCCACCACCCCGGCACCGGTCTGGTCGTGTCCGTAGAAGTCAATCTCCGCCGTCGCGTTCACGATCACGGCCCCACCCCCTCCGGTCAGAGCCCGGAGCGGAGGCTCGAGCTTGGCCGATGCGCGTACGAGGGTGAACGCGGCGGTTTGACTCCCCGCCATCGTCGTGGCCGTCATCGCGCCTTCCATCGGGTGGGGGACGTCCACGCCGGGGCGGTGGCGACCGTCGCTCCGGACGTAGCGGACTCGATACCGATTGATCGTGACGAAGCTGGCGGCGCTCGGCGCCGCCGGGCTCTCGGGAGCGCCGGGGTCCTTGAGCCGCAGGCGCGTCGTCACCTGCCCGATGTCGTCGAACACCCGGCACGAGTCGCCGGCCTCGTCCCGCACGCACACGTCGGACTGGAGGTAGGTGGTGGGCGGCCGGTCCGGTTTGCCGCCCGGGGCGGCGACGATCCGCTCGATGATGAGGACCGCGCCCGCGCGCGAGCCCGTCACCGCGGGGTCGATGCACGCCGGCCCTGCCGCCAGCGAGACCGCCAGCGCCCGCACCGCCAGCGGCGCGCGCCTCCGATGCCGCCCGGTTCGCGCACCGGCCCGATGTGGCTGTCGCATCGTCCCTCAGCGCACGATGCGGGGCGTCAGGAAGATCATCAGCTCGTCCGTGCTCTCCGACCGGGCGCTCCGCCGGAACAGCCGTCCGAGCCAGGGGATGCGGCTGAGGCCCGGCACTCCGTCCGTTCGCCGCTGGCGGCCCCGCTGGTAGATGCCCCCGATGACCGTCGTGGCCCCGTCGGCAACCTGGACCGTCGTCACCGCGCGCTGCGTCACGAGCGGCGGGACCCCGTTCACGGACTCGCCGAAGTTGACGAAGTCGTTGTCGATCTCCAGCTGGAGAATCACGGTGTCCGCCGCCGTGATCTGCGGGGTGACTGCGAGCCGCAGCGCCGCGTCCTTGAACTGCACGGTCACGGTGTTGTTCGCAACCGTCTGGATGGGGATCTGGTCGCCCTGCACGATCGTGGCCTGGACGTTGTTCTGTGTCGTCACGCGCGGACTGGAGAGCGTCTCGACGTGCCCCTCGTGCTCGGCCGCCGAGAGGACGAGGTCGAGATTGAGGGAGCCGTCGACCGCGCCGAGCGCGAGTCCCAGGGCCGACGTTGCCGCCTGAGCGCCGAGGCTCACGGCGGTCCCCGCGTCCTCCGTGGCCTGCGCGCGTTCGTCGGCGCCGGCGGCCCGCGGGCCCTGCCTTCCGCCGACCCTGCCCGTCACGCCGCCGCGGTTCGGGAACACCAGCGGCGTCGAGTTGCCGAGCTCCGGCGCCGCCCGGCCGGTGACTCCCCAGCGGATCCCGAGCTCTCGCGCGTAGCTCTTGCGCGCCTGCACGATGCGGGCCCGTATCTCGACCTGCGGCTCCGCCCGGTCCAGCGTCTCGAGCAGGTCCTGGACAGTGTCGAGCCGCGACTCCAGATCGGTCACGATGACCGTGTTCGTGCGCTCGTCCACCTGCACCTGCCCGCGGGGGGACAGAACCGACTGCGTCACGAGTCGTCCCAGGTCTGCCGCCCGCCCGTAGCTCAGGGAGCGCACCAGGACGCGCAGCTCCCCCTCGAGGGTCCGCTGCTGGGCCTGCGCGCGCTGCTGCCGCCGCTCTTCGGCGAGGGCGGCGAGCGGGGCGACGCGCAGCACGGAGCCGTCGAGGTCGTAGCCGAGCCGATTGGCCTGCAGGATGACGTGCAGTGCCTGATCCCACGGGACGTCGACGAGGGCGACTTCGACTCGCCCCTCGATCCCCGGATCGATGACGATGTTGAGGCCGCTGATCTCGGCGAACGTCCGCAGCACGGAACGCAGGTCGGCGTCCTGGAAGCTCATCGACACCGGACGGCCCGCGTACTCGCGCTCCCGGAGGCTTGCCGCAGGCTGGCCCGCCGCCGCGCCGCCCTGACCCCCGCGGCCGATCACGCCGCCCTGCGCGCCGACCGCCGGCACCAGGAGCGCGAAGGCCAGAGCCGGCGCCGTCACCGCCAGCACCACCACGCGCGGCGGTGCCGCTCCTCGTCTTCGTCTTCGTCTTCCTGCTGCCCTCATGGCGGGAGCCGCCCCCGTCTCCTCGGCTCCGGATTTCCTGCGGTCGCCGCGGCGGGCGCGGCCCGAATCGCTACCCACCGTGCAAGCGGCGCGCCAGACGTCGCGTCCGGGCGGCCCGGCGTCGTCCCGGCCGCCGGCGAGCGCCCCCCGGCAGCAGGGCGCCGCCCGCCACCGCGCGGACCGACAACCACGGTTGCTCCTCGGCGGCGCGGGACGTGCGTTTGGGGAAGCGAAGGCACCCGCCGGCGCGGTCCGCGTTGCCGTCGACCAGCCGACAACTCGGGTTGCCCGCCAGCCGCCGGGCGCGCTCGCTCGACGACGCCCTGGATCTGCACGTGCTGCACCGGCGGCCGCGGTCATGGTCCGAGGGGAGGCTCCCTCAGCACCTTGCGCACGGCGCGCCCGGGGACCGCCCCCTCACGACCGTCCTCCAGCCACACCGCGAAGAGGACAGCCTCGTCCGCGACTTCCCGGACGAGGCCGTCGGCAAGCCGGTCGCCCGCGCGGGTCACGTAGCTCCGCCCGTCGGGGGCCTCGAGCACCGCCAGCCGCGCGTCCTCCGTCTCCACGGTGCCGACGAGCTCCACCTCGCCCACCCGCAGGCCCGGCAGGCCCCGGGGCCGGTCCGGGGCGGTGCGCGGCGGCTCCGCCGACCGCCTGGCGACGGGCCGGAAAGGGTCGCGGGGGCGACGTGCGGTACCCTCCCCGACCTGCGCGGCCGGAGCCTGGGCCGCCCGGACCGGTTGCGCGAGGCGCCCCCCGGTGTGGGCACCCCAGGGTCCCGCGTGCAGGGCCGCGACCACGAGCCCCAACGCGGCGCGGCGGACGCGCGCGAGAAGGCCGCTTCCCTTCACCGCGTCCGGCCCTCGGTGCGCCCGCCGAACGGCGCGCCGCCCGGCTCGGTGTCGTGCACCGCGAAGGTGAGGGCGGTGCAGTCCGCCGCGACCGTTTCGTCGGGGCCTGGCGTCTCGAGCGCCCGAACGGCGATGTCCTGCAGGTTGATGATCCGGTCGAAGCGCCGGATGCGGTCGAAGAACGCCCCGAGGCGCTCGTAGGTCCCGACGAGCTCCAGCCGAATCGGCCACTCGGCGTACCAGGAGCGCTCCACCACCGGGCGCGGCGAGAACGCGCGCATGGTGAGGCCGGAGCGCGTTGCCGCGGCCTCCAGCCGCCGCAGCAGCGCCGCCGCGTCCCGGCGGGCCGGCAGCCGGGCGCGCAGGTGCGCGAGCCGCGCTTCCAGTTGGCCGACATCCGCTTCCAGGGCCGGCAACCGCTGCGCCGCCCGCCGCGTCCGCTCCAGCTCGAGTCTCTTCTCCTGGAGCGCCCGGCGGCGCGCGGCGAGCATCTCGCGTTGCGGGCCGTCCCACGACAGCTCGAAGAGGAGCAGGCCCGCGAGGCAGATCGCTCCGACGGCGCCCACCTGCCCGGGCCACCGCCACCGGTTGAAGTCGATGCCCACGCTCGTCTCGCGATCAGCGCGCTCCGGTCGGCCCGGGGGGGCCGTGGAGAGCGGCGTGCAGCTCGAAGCGGATCGGATCGCCGACGTTCCCCCGATCGTCGACCTGGCTGTCCACGACCTCCACCGGCGCGGAGAACGATGCAGCCCGCTCCAGCTCGGCAACGAAGTCCGACACGGAGGTCAGGCTCGCGGCACGGCCCCGGAGGACCAGCGTGCCGGCCTCCTGGCGCAGCTCCGTCAGCCACGCGCCGTCCGGCAGGCTTCGCCCGACCTCGTCCAGCAGGCGCACGGGCTCGTCCTGCTGTCTCCGGCGGGCATCGAGCCAGGCCACGCGGTCCGCCAGTCGGCTGCGCTCGGCCTCACGGTCCCGGACGCCCTCGAGCACCGGCGCGAGGTCCTCGACCTCGCGCTCCGCGGACGCCATCGCCGACGCCAGCCGGTCGCTCTCCCGGCGCACCGAGCAGACGCGGGTCCCGACGACCGAACCGGTCAGGATGACCACCGCGCCGCACGCGGCGAACACCCTGCGCCGCATCCGGCCCCGGCCGGCGGTGCGATGGGACTCGATCGCCAGCAGGTTGATGCGGATCAACGTTCGTCGCTCCTGCGCAGCGCGAGCCCCACCGCGACGGCAGCGACCGGAGCGTCGCCGGCCAGCAGGTCGTCGCCGGCCCGGCCCGCCGCCGCCAGCCCCCGAAACGGCTCCAGTCGCTCCACCGGCACGGCCACCCGATCCGCGAGCATGTCCGTGAATCCGGGAGCGCACGCCCACCCGCCGCTGACCACGAGGCGGTCGATCGGATCGGCGTCGACATCCGCCCGGCAATCCTCCATCGCTCTCTCGACCTCCCGGGCCACCTGCGCCGCCGCCGATGCCGCCCGGGTCGGCGCTTCGAGGCCGCCCTTCGCGAACGCCCCGTCCTCTCCGGACCCCGGCTCCTCGCCCCGGCCGGAATGCAGGTACGGTGCCAGTGGAGAGTTGCGGAAGACCTCGGGGCGGCCCGCCCGCACGACGACGGCGGTGACGCTGCCCGCCCCCGCGTGAGCGAGCACGACCGCATCCCGGCCGGCGCCGCCGTTCGACGCGAACGCATTGCAGAGCGCCAGCGCGTCGATGTCGACAACGACCGGCACCAGCCCCGCGCGCTCGACGACGCGCGCGAGGCCGGCGACACGGCCCCGGTTCGCGACGACCAGCAGCACGTCCATCGTGTCGGGGTCGCCGTCCGTTCCGCGGTCGAGCACCTGGTAGTCGAGAGCGACGTCGCCGACGTCGACCGGAACGTACTGATCGATCTCCCAGTACAGGGACTCGTCGAGCTCGCTGTCGCTCATCCGCGGCACCGTGATCGTGCGCACCAGGACGTCGCTCCCGGAGAGCGACGCGGCCACGGCCCGCGTCCGGAAGGGGTGCGCGTCGAAGGCGCCGCGGATCGCGCCCGCGACCGCGTCGCCGTCCAGGATGGCGCCGTCCGCGATGGCGTGGCGCGGCAGGGGCGCGGCGGCCGCCGCGACGACTCTACGACCCGTCCGCGTCGTCTCGAGCTCCACGGCCTTGACCGCGCTCGAGCCGATGTCGAGACCGACGAGCGCCGCAGAGCGCCGGGCGAAGAGTCCACTCATGCGCCACAGGTGCGACATAGACGTACACTCCCGTTACCCCCGATGAGGCATCGACGAGGGAGGATCCGCTCGGTCACGAGGTCGTCGGCCCAAGAGGCCCGTCCCGCCCCGCGGGAGGGCGCGTCTTGACACCCCGGCCGATGCTCCGTAAGCTCTCTCTCTTGGGGCGGTTGCGGGAGAGAGGACCGCCGAGGCCACCGAATCCGTTCATGACTGCACGAACGTTCGTCCCCAGCCTGCGCGACCGCGTGCGCGCCTGGCATGTCATCGATGCCGACGCCAAGGTGCTCGGACGCGTGGCCACCATCGCAGCACGTCTGTTGCAAGGTAAGCACCACCCGGGCTACACGCCGTTCCTCGACACGGGCGATCACGTGATCGTCGTCAATGCGGGCAGCGTGCGGCTGACGGGCGACAAGGAAGGCCGCAAGCTGTACCGGAGGCACAGCGGCTACCAGGGCGGTCTTCGCGAGGAGCGGGCCGTGACCGTGCGCCAGCGGAAGCCGGAGCGCATGGTCGAGCAGGCGGTCCGCGGGATGCTGCCCAAGACGAAGCTCGGCAAGGCGATGTACCGCAAGCTGAAGGTCTACGCGGGTCCCGATCACCCGCACGCGGCGCAGAAGCCCGCGCCGTACGAGGTAGGTTGACCGTGGCGCTTGAATACTACGGCACCGGGCGACGCAAGACGTCGACCGTTCGCGTCTTCCTCCGGCCGGGCTCCGGTGCGATCACCATCAACGACGTCGCGCTCGAGAGGCATTTTCCCACCGCATCGGTGCGCACGCGGATCAAGGATCCTCTGGTCGTGACCGAATCGACCGAGAAGTTCGACATCCTCGCCACGGCCTCCGGGGGAGGTGTTTCGGGGCAGGCGGGCGCGCTCCGGCTCGGAATCGCCCGGGCGCTGGTCAAGGCCGACCCCGAGCTGCGCGTTCCCCTGAAGAAGGCGGGTCTGCTCACGCGCGATCCGCGCGTGAAGGAGCGGAAGAAGTACGGGCTGGCGGGAGCGCGCAAGCGCTTCCAGTTCAGCAAGCGGTAAGCAGATGGAGGAAGCTTGACGCCGTTGACGATGCAGGAGCTGCTGGAGGCCGGCGTGCACTTCGGCCACCAGACGAAGCGCTGGAATCCGAAGATGAAGCAATTCATCTTCGGGGAGCGCAACGGTATCTACATCATCGACCTGGGCAAGACGGAGAAGCTGTTCCGCCAGGCCGAGGATTTCGTCGGCCGCCTGGCCGCGGAGAGCCGGGCGATTCTGTTCGTGGGAACGAAGCGTCAGGCCCAGGACGTGATCGTCAGCGAGGCCCAGCGCTGCGGGATGTTCTTCGTGAACCAGCGGTGGCTGGGCGGCCTGCTGACCAACTTCACCACGATTCAGCGCAGCATCGGACGCCTGCGCGAGCTGGAGGCGATGGCCGAGGACGGGCGCTACGATACGCTGTCCAAGAAGGAGATCGCCCGCATCGAGAAGGACAAGCGCAAGCTCCAGAAGAATCTCGACGGCATCCGCCAGATGTCGCGCCTGCCGGACGCGGTGTTCGTCGTCGATACGCGGCGCGAGAAGATCGCGGTGGATGAAGCTCGCAAGCTGAAGATCCCGGTCATCGGGCTCGTGGACACCAACTGCGATCCCGACGACGTGGACTACGTCATTCCGGCCAACGATGACGCGCTGCGGTCGATTCGCCTGTTCGTCACGCGCATAGCCGATGCCGTCATCGCCGGCCGCAGGCACCAGGAAGCCTCCCAGCCGACATCCGACCGCAACGGAAATCCGGGCGCCAGCGCGGGGGCCGGCTCGCAACCCGCCCCGGCTCCGGCGCAGCCGGCTCCGGCGTCCGCGTAGCGTTCACGCTCCTCTGTCGACACGATCCCCGGCGGCTCGGCCGCCGGCACGCCCGGAGTTCCCAGATGGCAATCAGTGCAACCGAGGTGAAGGCCCTTCGCGACAAGACGGGCGCGGGCTTCATGGAGTGCAAGGCGGCCCTGACGGACGCTGGCGGCGACCTGGAGGAGGCCGTCACGCTCCTCCGGACGCGGGGCCTGGCCAAGGCCGGTCGTCGTGCCGGGCGCACGACCTCGCAGGGACTCGTCGGCCACTACCTCCACCAGGGAGGACAGGTCGGCGTCCTCGTGGAGGTCAACTGCGAGTCCGACTTCGTGGCCCGCACGGACGACTTCCAGACCCTCGTGCGGGAGATCGCGATGCACATCGCGGCGGCCAACCCGCTGTGCGTTTCCCGCGACGGAGTGCCGGCCGCGGATCGCGAGCGCGAGCAGGCCATCTACCGCCAGCAGTTCGAGGGCTCGAACAAGCCGCCGCAGGTGATCGACAAGATCGTCGAGGGCAAGCTGAACAGCTACTACGAGCAGGTAGTCCTGCTGGATCAGCCTTCGATTCGCGATCCGAAGACGACCATCGGCGCCATGGTGAAGGCGGCCATCGCCAAGCTCGGCGAGAACATCACCGTTGCGCGCTTCGCCCGCTTCAAGGTCGGCGAGCGAGCCGACTAGCGCCGCCAAACCCGTCGCAGGCTCCGTGTTCGGCCCCAGCCTCGCCGGCCTGGGGGCTTGCGCCGAGGCACTCACTCCGTTGCGTTCCGCGGCGCAAGCCCCTAGCACTCTGCGCCGCAGGACGGCGTTGCGCCCGCGAAGACTCCCGACGCGCCCGTCAGGGCGCGGGCGCAGCCCATCCGCCGGCGGGGCCGCCGGAGGCCCTGCGCTATAATCCCGGCGGCCATGCCTGCGCCCGCCTATCGGCGCGTTCTGCTCAAGCTGTCCGGCGAAGCGCTGATCGGTTCCCAGGCCTTCGGCATCGACTCCGCGGTGGCCGACCAGCTCGCGCAGGAGATCGCCGACGTGCGCGCTCTCGGCGTGGACGTGGCGGTGGTGATCGGCGGTGGCAACATCTTCCGCGGCGTCGCGGCCAGCGCGCGCGGCATGGATCGGTCCACCGCCGACTACATGGGCATGCTGGCGACGGTCATGAACGCCCTGGCGTTGTCCGACGCCCTCGAGCGGGTCGGCGCGACCACGCGCGTGTTGACCGCCATCGAGATGCGCGAGGTCGCCGAGCCCTTCATCCGCCGTCGCGCGCTGCGACATCTCGACAAGGGGCGCGTCGTTCTGTTCGCAGCGGGCACCGGCAATCCGTACTTTACGACCGACACCGCGGCGGCGTTGCGGGCGATGGAGATTCGGGCCGACATCATCCTGAAAGGAACGAAGGTCGACGGGGTGTTCACCTCGGATCCGCTTACCGATCCGGCCGCCACGCATCTCGAGAAGCTCACGCACCTGCAGGTCATCGAGCAGGGGCTGAAGGTGATGGACTCGACGGCCATCTCGCTCTGCATGGACAACGGGATGCCGATCGTCGTCTTCAACCTGCGCACGGAGGGGAACATTCGGCGCGCGGTGTGCGGCGAACGGGTCGGCTCGCTCGTCTCGGCGTGAGCCGGGCCCGGAACGCGGCGGAGGGGATGTCGATGAACATCACAGACCCGGCCTCGGCCCACGCCGAAGCCGAACGACGCATGGACGGAGCCGTGGAGCACGTGCGGCGCGAGTTGTCCGGCGTGCGCACGGGGCGCGCCTCGGTGAATCTGCTCGATTCCGTGCAGGTCGAGGTCTACGGCACCCGGCTGCCCATCAACCAGGTGGCCGGCCTCAAGGTGCCCGAGCCCACCCTGATCGTGGCGGAACCGTTCGACGCGTCGCAGATCGGAGCGATCGAGCGGGCCATACAGGGCGCCAACCTCGGCCTGAACCCGAGCAACGACGGGCGTGTGATCCGCATCCCGATTCCGGCCCTGACGGACGAGCGGCGCCAGGAGATGTCCCGACTCGTGCACCGGCTGGCGGAGGAGGGGAAGACGGCGGTGCGGCAGGTCCGCCGCGACGCGAACGACGCGCTGAAGAAGCTGCTCCGGAACCACGAGCTGTCCGAGGACGACGAGCGCCGCGCCCTCGACGACATCCAGAACCTCACGGACGAGCACGTCCGGTCCATCGACGACCTGCAGAAGTCGAAGGACGACGAGCTTCTGAACCGCTAGCTGCCTGCCCCGCGGTACCGGCACCGCGCGCCCGAGCCGCGGGGCACGGCACCCGCATGACCTCGACCCTGACCTCGCTCACCTGCTCCGCGTCGTGCGGGGCGGGTCCGTTCGACCCGGATCGCGCCCAACACCTCTGCCCTGCGTGCGGCATGCCGCTTCTCGCGCAGTACGACCTCGCTACTGCGGCGCGGTCCTGGGATCGCGCGTCGCTCGCCGGCCGCCCCCGGACGATGTGGCGCTTCCAGGAAGTGCTGCCGTCCGGCGGCCGGGCGGGCCCGGTTTCGCTGGGCGAGGGCTGCACGCCGCTCCTCCATGCCCGGCGGCTCGGCGCCGCCGTGGGTCTCGACCGGCTCTACGTCAAGGACGAGTCGGCGAACCCGACCAACTCGTTCAAGGCACGCGGGCTGTCGGCGGCCGTCACCGTTGCGCGCCGGCTGGGCGCGGCAACGATCTCCGTCCCCTCCGCCGGCAACGCCGCAAACGCCTTGGCCGCCTACGCTGCGCGAGCGGGCGTGGCCGCCAGGGTCTTCATGCCGCGCGACGTCAAGACTCCCTTCGTGCGGGAATGCGAGCTCTACGGCGCGGACGTCACGCTCGTCGACGGGCTGATCACGGATGCCGGGCGGATCGCCGCGGAGGCCGGCGCGGCGCACGGCTGGTACGACGTCTCGACCCTCAAGGAGCCGTACCGCGTCGAGGGCAAGAAGACGATGGCCTACGAGGTGGCCGAGCAGCTCGGCTGGGAGTGGCCCGACTGGATGATCTATCCCACCGGCGGCGGGACGGGCATCGTCGGCATGTGGAAGGCGTGCGCGGAGCTCGAGGCCCTCGGGTGGATGCCGGCCGGCCGGCGTCCGCGGATGGTGAGCGTGCAGGCGGAGGGGTGCGCGCCCATCGTGCGCGCGTTTGAGGCCGGCGCCGAGCGGGCCGAGCCGTGGGAGGGCGCCCGGACGGCGGCCGACGGCCTGCGCGTGCCCCGTGCCATCGGCGATTTCCTGATCCTGCGCGCCCTCCGGGACAGTGGCGGGACGGCCCTGGCCGTGAGCGACGACACGATGGTGGCCGCCATGCGCGAGATGGGTGCCACCGAGGGCCTCAGCGCCGCTCCCGAGGGCGGCGCAACGCTCGTTGCCCTGCGCGCCCTGCTGGCCCGGGGCACGATTGCGCCCTCGGACCGCGTCGTGCTGTTCAACACCGGCGGGGCGCTCAAGTACCTGGACCTCCTCGACGGCCCGGCCTGAAGAGTCCCACGCCCCACGCCCCCCGGGATCGCCCACGGACGCCGGTCGCGGAACGCCGTCCCGTCCATCGCGGAGCGCTCTCCCCGCTCCGAACATTCGCCGCCGCGGAGCCGGTATACAATGTCGGGTCGGCCGTGCGGCGCGGAGGCGCGCCGGCGGTCACTGCCACCCCGACGGACGGGCCGCTAGCTCAGCTGGGAGAGCGCTGCGTTCGCAACGCAGAGGTCGTGGGTTCGAATCCCATGCGGTCCACCACT
>JAPOYG010000244.1 GCA_026706755.1 Acidobacteriota bacterium | reverse complement strand
TCCGGTGGGCTGGACGAACAGGTACAGGCCGTTGCCGTCGGCGTGGCGTCCGGGCGGGGCGGAACGGACGAAGGCGGCCGAGAGGGCCTTGTCGGGATGGCGTCCTCGGCGCTTGGTTCTGCGGGGCGAGGGGGCGGGTCTGGCTACAACATTCATCCCACCATTATATGCGGGACCAAGCCGGATTCTGCAACACGTCCTGACTCGGCCCGGTCCACGCCGACGAACCACAAGTGATTATGAATAAGAAGTTTATGGACTCTACCGCACGAGCCAGGACGCCAGCGGACTTCTACGGGGTATCAAGGCAGGGCAAACACGAACAGCGTGTTGCCCCGGCTGGGACGGAGCTCCGGGGTCAGGGCGCCGAAGTGCGCGGACGTGCCGCCGGTTCCGGTGCCGACCGCGATGTACTGGCGGCCGTCGACGGCGTAGCTGATGGGGAAGCCGCTCACCGGCGAGCCGAGGTTGATCTCCCACAGGACCTCGCCGGTCTCGTCGTCGAAGGCCCGGAAGCGGCCGTTGATGTCGCCGCCGAAGACCAGTCCGCCCGCGGTCGCGACGAGCGACATCGTCGCCGCGCGCTGCTCGTGCAGCCACGTCGTCCGGCCCGTCTCCGCCGATATCGCCCGCACGGTGCCTGCGAACTCCGTGCCCGGCGCCAACTGGTGGCGGTAGGCGATGGCATAGGTGCGCGAGCGGCTCTCGGTGCGCGCGGCGGGCGTGTCGTCCGCGAACGTCCGGGTCGCCAGCATGCGGGCGCACGTGTTGCGGAGCGGCATGTACATCGTGTTGGTCCGCGGGCTGTAGGCGCCCGCCTCCCAGTCCTTGCCGCCGTTCCAGGTCGGACAGGCGAAGACCTCCTGGCCCGCCGCGCTGAATACGACCTCCGCGTTCTCCGTCACCGCGCCGGTGGCGCCGTCGATGCTGCTGATGACGTTCTGGGTGACGGTCGGCGTCGCCCACAGGAACTCGCCCGTCTCGCGGTCGAGGGTGTAGACCACACCCGTCTTGCCGGGAATGCCCGTCAGGACGCGGCGCACCTCGCCGGGCCGGAGGCGTGGGTTGATCCAGCTCACCTCCGAGGGATCGGGCGCCACGGCGGTCTCGACCAGGATGCGCTCGAAGGGATGGTCGAGGTCCCAGTGATCGTTCAGGTGCTGGTAGTACCAGCGGAACTACACGCCCAGTGTCGCTGGAAGTCGGAAGTGATCCCATGGCGTCCACGTAACGTATTCATTTAGAGATGCTTATGGCGATTTTTGCGTCCCGATCAATCCCTGTGCGTCCACAGGAATCGCGCTGAAAGCCCGACCAAAACGTGGTATAGTTCGTGGATGTCAGGGGCGTGGGAGGTGCGATGAAGTTGACCCAGAGGCGGATCGGCGCGTTGCCGGCCGGGCGCCACGGGGACTCGGACTGCAAGACCCTGTTCGTCGTCGTGCAGCCGTCCGGCTCGCGGGCGTTCATGCAGCGGCTCACCGTCAACGGCAAGCGCGTCGACCGCGGCCTCGGCGGATGGCCCCTGCGGACGCTCGCAGAGGCGCGGGCCCTCGCTTCGGCAAACCGCCGGGCGGCGCGGCTCGACGGTCGTGACCCCTTCACCGCTCCCCACAACGTCAAGCCGCTGTTCCGGGACGCCGCCGAGGCGACGTTGGCGGCGAATCGCGGGCGGTGGTCCGAGAGCAGCGCCCGAGCATTCCTGCAGCCGCTTCGGGGTTGCAACGTCCTCAGCGTGCTCGGCCAGCGTCGCGTGAACGCCATCAGCCGCCAGGATATCATCGGCGTGCTCAAGCCCGTCTGGACCTCGAAGCCGGCCGAGAGCCGCAAGGCGCTCCAGCGAGTTCGCGCCGTCTTCGACTGGTGCCTGGCCCACGGCCACGTCTCCGAGAACGTCGCCGCCAACGGCGGCATCAAGGCGGCTCTCCCGGTCCAGGAGCGCGTCAGGCGCCACCACGAAGCGGTCCCTTACCGCGATGTTCCGAGCGCGTACCGCAGCATTCTCGGCAGTCACGCCGCGGATTCCGCTCGAGCCTGCGCCGCCTTTCTGGTCCTGACGGCCACCCGGTCGGCTGAGGCCCGGGGGGCACGGTGGGATGAGATCGACTTGGGCGGCAGGACCTGGACGCTGCCCGCCGAACGCATGAAGAGCAAGCGGGCCCACGTCGTGCCGCTGAGCGACCCGGCTTTGGCGATCCTCGAGGAACGACGCGGACTGCACAAGGGGGGGCTCGTGTTCGCGTCCGAGCGCACCGGCCGTGCCCTGTCGCAGATGGGGCTGACGAGGACGGTGCAGGGCATCGCCGGCACGATCCACGGCTTCCGCTCCTCGTTCCGCGATTGGGCGTCCGAGGAGACCGCCCACGACTTCGCCGTCGTCGAAACCGCCTTGGCCCATGCGGTCGGCTCCGGGGTCGAGCGGGCGTATCGTCGTGGCGACCTCCTCGCGAAGCGTCGCGTGCTGATGGATGCTTGGGGGAAGTTCGTCGTCGTCGAGTCGAGAAGTGTTGACGCGTCAGATCTCGGCGTGGAAGGGGTCGCCGGCCTGGGTCGGGACGAAGCTGGCCTTCGAGCTTCGGGTGCTCACCGCGCGGTCCGGTGAGGTCCGGCTGGCAACGTGGGATGAGATCCGACGACGGCTCAACGCTCGACCGCTTCGACCACTGCGTACCGGCGTTCGCATCGGGATCGGGCACGCCTGCCGTCGACGCCGCCGGGCCGTCGGATTTGCCGAACACCTGCTGAATCGGTTGTACTGCCGGCGTGGAGGTTGACGAGCCTGGATGAAGTGGAGGCCTTGGCTGTACCGATGGATCCCGCACCTCGGGCGTCGTCGAGCCGACGAGGGCCTACAGGAGGAATTACGGCTGCATCTGGCGCTCGAACACCAGCGACAGCACGAAGCCGGGCTCGCGGATGAGGAGGCCTTACGAGTGGCGCAGCGGATGCTCGGGAACTCGGCGCTGATTCGGGAACACGCGCGAGACGTGTGGGGTTGGAGGTGGCTCGACGATGTGGGGCGCGACATGCGCCAGGCTCTCCGGGCCTTGAAGCGGAGCCCCGGTTTTGCGGCCACCGTGGTGCTCATCCTGGCGTTCGGCATCGGCGCGAACACCGCGATGTTCAGCATCATCTATGGCGTCCTGCTACGCCCGTTGCCGTATTCGGAGCCGGGCGAGATCGTGCGTGTAGGCGAGTCTGTGGGCCTAGGAGGCGTGTCAGACCTGCGCCTGTCGAACCGCTCGATGCCGTTGCTACAGGAGCACGCGGGGTCGTTCGAGCAGCTCGCCGCCTATCAGGAGGTCTCCACCGAGTGGAACGGCGTTACGTTGCGCGGTGCCCAAGTCTCGCCGTCGCTGTTCGCGCTGTTCCGAGTGCCATCTCATCTGGGGAGGCTCTTCCTAGAGGAAGAGGCGCGGACCGGCGCGGAGCACGTCGTCTTGCTGAGCTACGACGCCTGGAGGAACCGCTTCTCATCGAATCCGGCCATCGTTGGCACCACCGTCGACTTCGGCGGCGACCCGCACGTCGTCGTCGGCGTACTGGCGGAGGGGTTCCACTTCCCGACTCCGGATAGCGAGTACTGGATGCCGTACGTCATCGCGCCGGCGACCGCGGCCAGCGTGCCGGCGCGACCTGGCAGCTTTCGCTTCACCAGCTCCGTCCTGTTCCGGGTGCTCGGGCGGCTGCGCCCGGGGGTCTCCGCGGAGCAGGCCGAGTCAGAAGCCCGCGGGATCCTGCAAGGGAGCGGAGATGCGTTCCCGGTCCTGGCCGCCGGGCGCGGGCAGCGCGGCGTTCGCGTGGTTCCCTTGCTGGAGGAGATGGTTGGCGAGTACAGGCCGGCGCTGTCGATACTGACCGCGGTGACCGTGCTCGTCTTGCTGATCGCTGGCTTGAACGCGGCGGGTCTTCTCCTGGCGCGTGGTGTGGCGCGACGTCGGCTGCTCGCGATCAGTGCGGCGCTGGGGGCGAGCAGGGGCCGACTCGTGCGTCAGCTCCTGACCGAGAGCACGGTGCTGAGTGTGGGCGCCGGTGTGGTCGGCCTGGCCGTCGCAGCCGCCGTACTCCGCTCCGTGCCCGCGCTCGCCCCGGGCGATGTCGCGCGCCTGGACGAGGTAGGGATCGACGGAGTGGTGTTCGCCTTCACCGCCGGACTGTCGATCATGGTCGGGCTGCTGTGCGGAGCAGGGCCGGCGTTCCAGTGGTCGCAGATCCACCTCGTGCGCACGCTGAACGATGCGACCGCGCAGTCGGCCGGCGGTTCCGGGTTGCTTCGGACGCAGCGCTTGCGCACGACGCTGTCAGCGCTTCAGGTCGCGGCGGCGGTCGTCCTGCTGATTGGGGCGGGGCTGCTGCTTCGCAGCCTCGCGCAGCTTCTCACCTTCGACCGCGGCTTCGATCCGTCCAACGTAGTCACCGCGACGGTCACGAATCCGTTGGGGGTCGCACCTCACGAGATGGCGGGGCGACTGACAGAGGTGCGGGCGGAGCACCAGCAGCTTCAGGAGCGCCTTCTTGAGGAGGTGACGGCGCGGCTCGGGTCTCTGCCGGACGTTGAAGCGATCGGGTTGTCTCGGAACCTGCCCTTCGGACGCAACTTGCCGAGCGAAGTCCCGCTCCGCTTGGCTGGCACCCCCGTGCCGAACGATCCGAACGAGATGGCGCAAACCAAGCTTCAGGTCGTGAGTCCTGGCTACCTCGAAGCCATGCAGTTCCGCCTGCGCGCTGGTCGTACCTTCACCCCACTGGATGGGCGCAGCGGCCTTCGCGTGCTGGTGGTCAACGAAACGCTGGCCCGCGGACTCTTCGGGAGTCGCCCAGCGGTCGGCCAGCGGGTTATCGTGGGTCAGGGCGAGCCCTGGGAGATCGTCGGTGTCGTGGGAGATATCGTATACGGAGGGCTCGACCTCACCGGGCAGGTTCAGGCGGAGGCGTACTTCCTAGTGGCGCAGGCCAACGAGAGGTTCTTCGGCTTTAGCCAGGGGGCGGCGGTGGTGGTCCGAACAGCCGGTGATGCCCTGGCCGTGACTCCGTTTCTCCGTGAGGCGATAGCCGCGGCGAACCCGCAAGCGACGATCAGTGAAGTGACGACCATGGAGGCGCGGTTGTTGAATGCGGTCGCCTGGCCGCGGCTCTACGCGTTCCTCGTCGGGGCGTTGGCGGCGCTGGCCCTGGTGCTCGCCGCCGTTGGCGTCTACGGTCTGTTGAGTTACACCGTGGCGCAACGTGAGCGCGAGATAGGCATCCGCATGGCGCTGGGTGCCGGGAGCGCGCAGGTCATCGCGTTGGTGTTGGGACAGGGCGCGGCCCTCGTGGGCGTGGGCACACTCATGGGCATGGGTGCAGCGGCGGCGGTGAACAGGATGTTGGAGACCCTGCTCTACGGCGTCTCGGCTGCCGACGGCCTCACGTTCCTGCTGGCGCCGACCTTACTGGTAGCCGTTGCGCTCGTCGCCTGTTGGTTCCCCACCCGGCGGGCGTTGCGGGTAGACCCGATGAGGATGCTCCACTTCGAGTAGTCACTCTCGCCAATCGCGCGCGCGGGCCTCAGCTTCCGCAATCTCTTCGGGCGTCATCTGCTTGGCGAGGAAGGTGTCGAGCACCTCGCGGGCTCCCCCGATGCCCGGGCCGGACGCACCTAGGGTCAGCCACATGTACGCGGAGACGTAGTCCCGCTCCACGCCTTGGCCGGCTACGTACATCATTCCCAGGAACGCCTGCGCGCTCGCGTCCCCCTGCTCAGCGGCGAGCCGGGTCCAGTGCACCGCCTCCTCGTAGTCCAGCTCTACGCCGCCGCGACCGTTCCTGTAGGCGCTCCCCAAGACGGTTTGTCCGCGGGCATCTCCCTGTTCAGAGGCGAGCCGAGCCCAGCGCACTGCTTCCCCGAAGTCCTGCGCCACGCCGTTTCCGGTGTTGAACGCGACCGCCAGCACCCCCTGACCGAGGGCATTCCCCTGCTCCGCGGCGCGTTGAGCCCAGCGAACTGCGTGTCCGAAGTCCTGTGCTGTGCCGTCGCCGGCGTAGTACGCGTGCCCGAGCCGAGCCTGCGCTTCTGCGTCTCCCTGCTCGGCGAGGGCCCGATCCGCGGTCAGGGCCGCTTCCCGGGCCTGCGCCACCGTGTCTCGCTGCTGGGTGGAGACGGTCGGCTCCTCTTCCGACGTGCACGCCGAGATACCGACGAACAGCGCGGCGACGATACCTGATTGCAGCAGCCACCACCGTACAGTCGACGCCATTAGCCTCTCATCCTGTTCTTCGTGCATCCAACCGACGCGGCCCGGCACCCGTGAGACACCGGTGCCGGGCCGGCCGACGCGACTTGAATGCTGGGATTCCTAACCGCAGATCGTGACTTCCCAGCACTCCGACCCGGCAGGGGTGACGATGCAGTAGACCATGACGATGCACGGCGGAACCTGCGCCTGCAACTGCTGCACTCCGACGGAGGTCAGGAAGCCGGCCGTCAGAGTGGAGGTCACCAAGGCAGTCGCCAGGGAAGAAGCCAACAGAAAGCGCTTCAACATCTCAGATCATTCCTCCTTGCCGCCGGCCGATCGCCTATCGGCCGACGGTGATGCATGCCGGGCCCCGCCCAGCCCTCCGCCGGGCCGACCCACAGCCTGCTCGAAACGGGCTGGTGACAGTAGCACACACGGCGGTGGGCGTCCAGCGCCAGACTCCACGCCGGCAATTGTCCGACGATGCCTGACACCGACCTTGCCAGATGCCAACCCCATTGCCGTGCGGCAGCGCCGCCCGGTGCTGCACGAGCACGGGACGCTTCGGCAGCGCCGCCGTGATCGCGTCGCCGGCCGGATTGTCGCTGCGGTAGCCCCGCGCGATGGCCCACAGCATGACCGTGCCGATGCGGTGGCGAACGGTCCGCGCCATGGCGTGCTTGCGCGTCCAGATGGGCAGCAGGACCGTCATCACGTCGGCCGTCGTCACCTGGTCGACGCTCTTGCCGCCGAGATTCGGAAGCGCATGGTTCGCGCAGGCTCGCGCGCCACCGCTTCGGGGTCTTGCCGGCCCGCCACGCCTCGCTGTTGATGGCGATCACCTTCTCGACCGCCTCCTCGAACGTCGGGATTCCCTCGGAGCGTCGCCGGTCCGCGAGCGGGTCGCCGCTTTCGCGTGCGGTCTTGCGGTTGGCGAGCGCCTTCTCGCGGGCTTCGGCCAACGACACCAGCGCATAGCTGCCGAGACCGAGCGCCCGGGACCGGCCGCGGATGACCAGCCGTTACACCCAGCGTCGCGCCTCGGACGGGTCGACGTGCAGGTACAGGCCATCTCATCGGCGTAGCGGCCGGCCTGATCTTGGTTTCTGCCCATGCCGGCGCATTCTGGCGGCGCGGCCGATTCGCTGGTCTTCCCTGGCGTCGGCGGGCGGCCACTCAACAGCGGCACCTTGGTCCTGGCGCTGCGGCGAGCGACGGGGACGGATGCGGACGTTCACGGCTTCCGGTCGAGCTTCCGGACGTGGGCGGCGGGGCGTTCCGGTGCGACGAGGGACGTGGGGGAGCTGGCCCTTGCGCACGTGGTGGGCGGGGCTGTCGAGCGGAGTCACGCGCGAAGCGATCTGTTCGACCAGCGTCGCGTGCTGATGGACCGATGGGCGGCGTTCGTGACCGGCCCCGTGCCTATCCGGTAACCCGCCCCGGTCGCCGGAACGAACGCCCCCGATCGGAGCTGAGCCGCGCGGGTCTGCCGACGGTCGGCCGTCCGTGCCGGCGGTCGTCGGGTTGAGCTTGCGGGCCAGCCGGCCCTGCTGCTGCGCCTCGACCAGCATGGTGACCAGCTCGGCCTCGGTCACGAACCGCACCCGGTAGTCGTGCTGGCAGCAAGCCATCCCCGAGGCGATCGACAGATGCGTCTTTCCCGTACCGACCCGCCGACGAACACGATGTTGGCGGCTTCGGCGACGAAGCGGCAGTCGAAGACCTGCAGGACGGCGTCGCGGTCAAGGACCGGCTGCGCCTCGAACGAAAAGGCGTCCAGCGTCTTCAGTATCGGGAGGCGCGCGTCCTGGATGCGGTGCTGGATGCGGCGCTCCCGGCGTGCGGTCACCTCCAGGTGCATCAGCTGGGCCAAGTAGTCGGCCGGCGTCTGGCGCTGGCGGACGGCCTGCTCGGCCAAGGGCTGCCACTGCGTCGCGACCGTCGACAGGCACAGCGCCTTCAGGTCCGCGGCCAGGTGCGGAGGCTCGGCAATCGCGGCGGCCATCAGCGAGCGCCCTCCACCAGCGCGTCATACGCCGACAACGTCGGAACCGGCACCGCGATCCGCGCCAGCTCCGGACGCATCTCCGTGACCGGCGGGCACATCGGCGGCGGGCCGGCCTCCTGCTGCCGGACGATGAGACGCACCGTCTCCAGGCGCGGGGAATGACGTTCGAGGGCGGCCGTCACCGCGCGGTCGACGGCCGCGGCCGGGTGGGTCTCCATCAGCCGCAGCATCCGGACCCATTCCTGGTCGGGCTTGCGCGTGTGCTTGGCGAGCTCGGCCCGCGCCTGCTGCCACACCGGAGCCAGCCGCCAGTCGAGGAGCGCCGTCGCCTCGGCCGCGGCCCGGTTGCTTCCGCTCCAGCAGCGGCAGCACGTGAAGCGCATCGAGGACCTTCGCGCCCCGGCAGAACGCACGGCGATGCTCGGCGACCACCTCGGCGCCGACCGCGATCGCCACGTGGTCGTGGTACAGCTTCACCCACACCGGCCGGTAGGCGTGGCGGATCGGCACCGAGTAGGTGACCTTGTCCACCCGCACTTGCCCGAACTTGTCGGCGACCCGCGGGACGTCGCGGCAGGTCGCGGGCAAGTGAGCGGGCCTCCGCTGCGGCCCCTCGGGCATGAACTCGTCGAGCTACTGGTCGAGGGCGCCGTCGCTGCCCTGCCAGACCTCGCCCTTGGCGGGTGCGCTGGTGGCGGCTGCCCGCAGCGAGGTCAGCTCGGGCTCGGGCTCGCCGCAGACGACCGAGGCGCCGGTGACGTGCCCGGCGCTGGCGAAGGCCGTCCGGGCTCGAGATCGCCGTCTCCGCTGAGATCGCACGGTGGGTCGCTACGCCGTTCGGTTCATCGCGGCGGCGTCCGGAGCAGCATCGTTCGGCTCGTCGACCATCGTGATGCCGGTCCGTCTCGTCATCGGAGTACGATTAGTCAGGAACCATCTCGTCTTTCATCTCCTGCCACCGCTTCTTCAGCTTGGCAAGACGACCGGTCACGTCGTTCGATTTTGGTCGCTGACCCTCAAGTTGTGCATAGGCACGACCGATGGCGTACTTCCTGGGGTATTTTCCAGCCACAATTTGTGCAATGAAGTACCACGTTTCAGTGAAATCTTGCAGCCCGAATCTGGCGACCGTAACCTCGATTGTCAAGGAGCCACCGTACTTGCCGTGCCAGGGATACTCCAAGTGATCGAGCGGAATCTTGAACCGCAGGTCGCCGGACTCACCAGGACTGAACACCCAGTACAGGTATCCCCTTTCTCGAACCTGCACACGTGGTGTATAGCTTGAAAAGCTGCCAGTAATCTTGTCTCCGTATATGATCACTGGAACGTCATCCGATGCATTCTTCAAACTGACTCGAAACGCTAGGCTCTTCCCACCAAGTTGCACTCGGGGATCATGCCACTCGGCGGTAAGCAATGGAACCCGATCAGCCCTGAATTGCAGTTCAGCCAGTCGTGCTTGCGCCAAAGCCGCTTTGGCTGTTCGATGCGAACTGATGGCAACCAGGAGAGTAGCGATAGACGTAATGACGGTCGCCAGAGCGACGAGCAGGGCAAGCCAGCTTGGAAGATTCTCCATCGCGATTGCTAACGATCGCGCTCCTGAAGATTCGGCTTGCACTCGCCCCGGCCTGATCACTCCCGACAAACTGCACCGGTGACCATACCCGCCCCGAAAACGGCAAGACCTCCCAGACCGAGAACGGACCGCCAAGTGGCCGCGTGCGCCGGGTCGACCACCGTCGCCGCGTCGGCGAGCGCCCGGCGTCGGGCGGCGGTCACCTGATCCGCGACCAAACCGAGCTGGACCTCGGGAGCCGACACTCGACCCCGTCACCGATAGCGTACAACGAGCCGCCGGCCTGTCTCAACGGTGCGCCCTGCTCTCAGCTGATGGCAGCGAGCGTCTTCGTCATCGCGCGGCTCGGCGTACCCGGCGGTAGACTCTCGGCTAGCGGTCAGCGGCGGTCGTCCGGTCTCACGGGCCTCGGCCCACTGCTCGCGGGGCGCGGTAGCGGATCGCGTCCTCCAACCAGCGGTTGGCCTCGTCGCGCGACTGGGCGAGCCCCATCATCGAGTGGCCGCGGCGCGCCGACGCCAGCCCCGCGCTGCGGACCGGGCTTCCAACCGGCACCGGCCGCGGCCGGTCGGGGTCGAGGAGCGTTCCCGTCCGGGGATGCGGGCCGGCGACGACGTCGCTCAGCACGAGGGCGGGCTCAGTCACCCACGGGTCCGGCGTCGCGCGCCGCACGCCGCGCGGGTCGGATGCGGACGTTCACGGCGTTTCCGGGACGTGGGCGGCGGAGCGTCGGTACGACGAGGGACGCGGCGGAGCTGGCCCTTGCGCACGTGGTGGGCGGGGCTGTCGAGCGGCGTTACTCGCGCAGCGATCTGTTCGAGCAGCGTCGCGTGCTGATGGACCGATGGGCAGCGTTCGTGACCGACTCCGTGGCACCCGGTAGCGGGTTGTTCGAGGCTCCCCTGGTCGTGTCGTCAAGCGGGGCGGGCGGGTGGGCCGAAAGAGCCTCCTGCCCGCGGGGGTGGTGCGGTCTCCCCGTGGGCGTAGATTCTCCGGGTGATACGCGCGCGGCGACGTGGCCGGATCGAGCGCGTTGACGGACCCGGCGTTCGTCCTGGCGGGCGACCTCACGCTCGGCGAGCATCGCCACCGCCTCGCGCGGCGTCAGCTTCCTTCTCTTTCGCCTCGTCGAGCAGGTTGTCGAGCGGGTCCCGGTCGCCGTCAGCGCGCCTTACCGGCGGCAACGGGGGTGCTGAACTTCGCTCGTCATCGGTCTCCCTCCTCGAAACTGCGGACGTAGCGCGAGACGGTCCACGC
>JAPOYG010000072.1:8797-11084 GCA_026706755.1 Acidobacteriota bacterium | reverse complement strand
ACCTGGGCGGGTATCTCGCCCGGCCCGGCGGCCGAGCCGTCACGCGCGGAAGGCGGAGGCGGTGGCGGCCCTGCGGGGAGCGTCGCGACGCTTCGGATGCCCGAGGGCGGCCGGATGCCCCGGGCCGTCGTCGATGCCGAGGGCACCGTGCACCTCGTCTATGTCGCAGACGGGACTGACCGCGGCAACCTGTTCCATGTGACGCACGGTTCGGGCGCCCCCGGCTGGTCCGAGCCGCAACGGGTCAACAGCCGGGCGCTCGCGGTAGCCGGGGTGGGGCCGATCGACGGCGCGCAGCTTGCGATCGGGTCCGACGGTCGAGTCCACGTCGTCTGGCTGCAGTCGGAGCCTGCCCGCTTCGTCTACACGCGCAGCCGCGAGGACGGCTCCGGCTTCGAGCCGCAGCGCGAGCTCTCGACCGGAGACGAAGGCGACCTCGAAGCCGGCCCGGCGGTCGCCGTCGACCATGGTGGCGGCGTCTTCGCCTTCTGGCATGCCGGCGCGGACGAGGACGCCCGTCGGAGCGTCTACCTGACCGCGTCGCGCGACGGGGGGACGACCTTCGAGCCGGCGCGCCGCGTCAGCTCGGACGCGGAGGGAGCGTGCGCCTGCTGCGGCCTGTCCGCGATGAGCGGCCCGGCCGCAGACCTCAACGTCGCCTACCGCGGAGCCGGCGACAACGTGCGTCGCGGCCAGCGGCTGCTGACGTCGACGGATGCCGGGCGTACCTTCTCCGACCGGCTCATCGATCCCTGGACGCTGGCGGCATGCCCGGTGTCGACCACGACCCTGGCGGCCGGTCCGGGCGGCCCGACCGTGGCATGGGAGACCGAGGGGCAGGTCTACTTCGCCGACGTCGACCGGCTCGACGCCGTGCGTTCGCCCCCGGGGCGGGCCCGCTTCCGGCGCAAGAACCCGGTCGTGGCGGTCGACCCCCGCGGGGACACACTGCTCGCCTGGGGAGACGGACCGGGTTTCGCTTTTGGGGGCTCGCTTCACTGGCAGGTGTTCGACTCCGCGGGTCGCCCGCTGGGGGAACCCGGTGGCGGGCCGGGGATGATCCTCACGGGAAGCGTCGCGGCGGCGGTCGTGCAGGACGATCGGTTCCTCGTAATCTACTGAGATGCGCATCGGTTAAGGTAGGACTCCAAATGCGCGTGATCTCGATTGTCGCGACGACCTGCGCCGCAGCGCTCGTGGCGGCGTTCACCCCGACCGCACTCGCCCAGCAGCGATCCGTGACGGAAGGCGTATACACCGCCGACCAGGCCGCGCGCGGCGGCCCGGTCTACCAGGAGCAGTGCGCGAGCTGCCACGGCGATGCGCTCGAGGGCCTCGTCGGGCCCCCGCTGGCCGGAGACGGCTTCCTGTCGATCTGGAGCGCGCGGCCGGTGGTGGAGCTCGTCGACAAGATCCACAACACCATGCCCCTCCAGGCGGCGGAGCCCCTCTCCCGGGAGCAGTCGATCGACCTGACGGCGTACGTCCTGCAGGCGGGCGGGTTCCCGGCCGGGCAGGCGGCGCTCGCTGACCCCGGGCTGGCGGGAATCGCGCTCCCGACGGCGGCGGGCCCGGCGGTGTCCGCCGGGGGCGGGGACGTCCCCCTGGCTCCGCTCGCCAACCTCGCCCAGTTGATGCGGGCCATCGCCTTCCCCGCCTCGAACATCGTGTTCAACGTGCAGATCAAGAACCCCGCGGACGACGTGCCGCCGCCGACGGGCACGCGGTCCTTCGACTTCGTCGAGTGGGGATCGACGGTCTATCCGGGATGGGAGGCCATCGACCTCGCAGCGCTGGCGCTCGCCGAGTCCGCGCCCCTCTTCCTGGTGGCCGGGCGGCGCTGCGAGAACGGCCGGCCCGTGCCCGTGGACCGGGCCGACTGGCAGGAGTACACGGCGGCCGTCGTCGAGGCGGGGCGCGCCGCCTACCGCGCATCGCAGTCCCGCGACTGGGACGCCGCCATCGCGGTCACCGACCTGCTCAACGAGGCCTGCGACAACTGCCACAAGGTGTACCGCGACGTGGGGGCCGAGGGGCGCGGGCAGGGAGCGGACCGCTGCCGGCAGGACCCCTGACGGAGGATCTTCACCGGAGGAACGACCATGCGCCTGATTACAGTCGTTGCGGCGGCTTCCGTCGTGTTCCTGGCCGCGCCGGGGCTGGCGCAGGACTGGACCGAGTTCGCCAGCCTGGAGGATCGGTTCACCTGCAACTTCCCGGGCGAGCCGACCGTGACGGAGACCACCTGGACGTCCGAGTTCGGGGCCGAGCTGCCGGCGCGCGTCTA
>JAPOYG010000072.1:0-8511 GCA_026706755.1 Acidobacteriota bacterium | reverse complement strand
ACGTTCGTGTCGATCTACATGCACGAGAACAAGCTCTACGTCGCGGAGGGCACGGTGCCGCGCGGCTACCCGGAGCCGGCGCTCTTCCAGCAGTCCCTGGGATGGCTCGACGAGAACGGGAACGGGTTGCGATACGAGTCCCCCTACAACAACGGATTCCCGGCGCCGCCCCGCGTCCCGGCCGTGTTCTGAGAGGCAGGACCCGGCCGGTCCCGGTAGGGAACGCGGTCCGTGGCCTGCACCGTCGTCGCGGACGGTCGAAGCCGGCAAGGAGGGTTGTCATGCGGTTCAAGCTCGCTCTCGCCGCCATCTGCGCGGTTGCTTTCGTCCTACCGGCGTGGGGACACCATTCCCACGGCAACTACTCGGAAGAGTTCACGGACATCGAGGGAGTGGTGACCGAGCTCCATCTGCTGGTTCCGCATTCCTGGCTCTACATCGAGGTAGAGGGCCCGGACGGCGAGCCGCAGATCTGGGCGCTCGAGGCCAGCGACCGCAATCACCTGGCCGAGAGCGGCATCACCCGCGGCTACCTCGAGCCCGGCGACGCCGTGAAGGCGCGCTGCCATCCCGTCCGGGACGGCTCCCCGGGCTGCCTGCTCGGGTTCCTGAAGGACCCGGACGGCAACGTGAAGGACTGGGACGGCAACAACGCGCCGGCGCCCGACGACTTCTAGGAGCCTGAACATGAAGCGAAGCATCTATGCCGTCGTCGCTCTCGTACTCGCCTTGCCGCTGGCGATCGCCGCGAACGACGACCTGCAGTCGCGGCAGACCGACGACAACCAGTGGGTGTTGCCCAGCAAGAACTACGCGGCGACCCGCTTCAGCTCGCTCGACCAGATTACCGCTGACAACGTCACCAATCTCACCCAGGTCTGGTCGTTCTCGACGGGCGCCCTGCGCGGGCACGAAGGGCAGCCTCTGGTGGTGGACTCGACCATGTACGTGCACAGCGCGTACCCCAACCACGTCTACGCCATCGACCTCGCCGAGGAGGGCTGGCCCATCAAGTGGCGCTACACGCCGGTCCAGGACGACCGCGCCGTGCCCGTCGCCTGCTGCGATCTGGTCCATCGCGGGGTGAACTACGTCGAGGGCAGGATCCTGATGACGACCCTCGACGGACACGTCCTCGCGCTCGACGCCGACACCGGCGAGGAGCTCTGGAAGGTGCGGAACGCCGACCCGCTGCGCGGCGAGACGATGACGATGGCCGGCCTCGTGGTCAAGGACAGGTACATCGTCGGCGTCTCCGGCGGCGAGTTCGGCATCCGCGGATGGGTGGCGGCCTACGCCGTCGAGACGGGCGAGCAGCTCTGGAAGGCCTACAGCATGGGTCCGGACGAGGACGTCCTGCTGGCCCCCGACTTCAACGAGGCCAACCCGCACTACGGCCGCTTCGGGGCGGGCACGGAGACGTGGCCGGGCGACCGCTGGGAGAACGGCGGCGGGGCCACCTGGGGCTGGTACGCCTACGATCCCGAGCTCGACCTCGTCTACTACTCCACCGGGAACCCGGGGACGTGGAACCCGACGCCGCGCGAGGGCGACAACAAGTGGTCGATGACGATCTTCGCCCGCGATCCCGATACGGGCGAGGCGAAGTGGGCCTACCAGATGACGCCGTGGGACGCGTGGGACTACGACGGCATCAACGAGCACGTGCTGCTCGACCTGACCATCGATGGGCGCGAGGTGAAGGCCCTCGTGCACTTCGACCGCAACGGCTTCGCCTACGTTCTCGACCGCACGGACGGCACGCTGCTCTCGGCCGAGAAGTTCGTGGAGGCTACGAACTGGGCCGAGCGCATCGATCTGGAGTCCGGCCGCCCCGTGGAGGTGCCGGAGAAGCGCACCCGGCAGGGCGTGAACACCCTGGACATCTGTCCCGCCGCCATGGGGGCCAAGAACCAGCAGCCCGTCTCCTACTCGCCGCGGACGGGTCTCATCTATGCCGGCACGAACAATCTGTGCATGAACTACGAGGGCTTCGAGGTGCGCTACATCGCCGGCGCGCCCTACGTCGGGGCCAACGTGCGCATCTTCGCCGGGCCGGGCGGCTACCAGGGCGAGTTCATGGCCTGGGATCCGGAAGCGGCCGAGAAGGTCTGGGGCATCACCGAGCCGTTCCCGGTGTGGACCGGCACGCTGGTGACGGCCGGCGACGTGGCCTTCTACGGAACCATGGACCGGTGGTTCAAGGCGGTCGACGCCAGGAGCGGCGACATCCTGTGGCAGTCGAGGCTGCCATCGGGATCCATCGGCAACCCGATGACGTTCACCGCACCGGACGGCAAGCAGTACGTCGCCATTTACTCCGGCATCGGCGGGTGGTTCGGCCTGCCCGTCGCGGCGGACCTCTCGCGCGAGGATCCGCTCGGCGCGCTCGGCGCGGTCGGCGCCGCCTACGAGTCGGGGCTGGACCGGGTGACCTCCGTGGGGGGCACGCTGCACGTCTTCGCCCTCGAAGACTAGGCGTGCCCTCGCGGGCACGTTGGGAGTCTGCGCGCGCGCGGAATACCGGCATCGTACGTCCTGCGGCGCAGACTCCGGGTCCGGAGACCGTCGTCGCGCGGCTCCGCATGCCGCTGACGACCTCTTCGGGAGTCCGCGCCGTGCTGCGGCTCGGACTCCTGAGCGCGCGGAGGTTGGCGTGACCCGTACTTCAAGAGGCGTTGGCGCCGCCGGCCGCGTCGTCATCGCCAGCAGCGCTGCGGTCGCGGTTGCCGGTGCGCTGCTGGCGGCGCACGCGTTTCCGCAGGCGCGTGCGCAGTCGGTTGCTCCCGTTCCCGCGCAGGCGCCGACCCTTCGCGTCTGCGGCGACCCCGACAACCTGCCGTACTCGAACGAGCGGCTCGAGGGGTTCGAGAACCGGATAGCCGCGGTCGTTGCCGACGAGCTGGGCGCCACTCCCGTCTACGCCTGGTGGCCCCACCAGCGCGGGCTGGTCCGGAACACCATCGACGCGGGGACGTGCGACGTGATCTTCGGCGTTCCGGAAGGGCTCGACTTCGTCCTCTGGACGGAGCCGTACTACCGTTCGTCCTACGTGATGGCCTACCGCAACGACCGGGGCTACGACTTCCGCTCGCTGGACGCGCCGGAGCTCCGGCAGCTTCGCATCGGCGTGCATGTCAACACGCCGCCCGAGGAGAGCCTCGCGCGGCGCCGCCTGCTCGACAACGTGGCAACCTACTCGCTGTTCTTCGATCCACGCGGCGACCGGGACCGGCCCCTGAAGCTGCTCGACGACCTGGTGGCCGGCACGGTGGACGTCGCCGTCGCTTGGGGCCCGCTGGCCGGCTACGCCGCCACGCGCCTGAACGCGCCGCTGGAGCTGGTGCCGCTGGCGGACGAGCCGGGGGTGCCGCTCGCCTTCGACATCTCGATGGGCGTCGAGAAGGGCAACGAGGCGTTGAAGGCCCGGCTGGAGGCGGCGATCGACCGGCGGCAGGCCGAGATCCTGACCATTCTCGAAGAGTACGGCGTGCCGCTGGCCCCCGCCGGCCCCGGATCCGGCGCGGCGACCCGGGATGCCCCGGCCGCCCCGCTCCCCGCGCCGGCACCCCCGCCGGCCCCCGCCGCACCTGCAACACCGGCGGCAACGCCCGCGGAGCCGACAGCGGCAGCAGACGCGTTGCCGCCTAGCGAGCCCGCATCATCGGTGCCGGCGAAGCTCAACCCGTTCACCGGCGACGCCGACATGGCCGCGGAGGGCCGGGCGCTCTACTTCCAGGTCGGCTGCCAGGGCTGTCACGGCGGCGGCGGGGGCGGCGGAATGGCGACATCCGTCATCGACGATGCCTGGACTTTCGGCAGCACCGACGAGGTGCTGTACCGGCTCATCAAGGGCGACGTTCCCGACCAGACGATGCCGACCGTCTACAGCGTGCTGACCGACGACGAGGTCTGGAAGATCCTGGCCTTCATCCGGTCCGTTTACGCGGGGGACCCAGAGCGGATCGACTGGTAGGGGGGCGCCCTGCAGGGGCAGGCTCGGTTGGCGGAGAAGAGCCGATGCCAAGGCTTCGCGTGAGGCTCATCGCACTCGTGGCGATCGCAGTCGCCGCGAGCACGGGCATCGGCGAGGCACCGGCCCCGGAGATCTCGGCCGAGCTGATCGACTTGCACGAGCGGGCGGAGCTGGGGGAAGCGGACGCCCAGGTCTCGCTCGGGTTCAGATACCGTCGCGGCGAAGGCTTCCTTCCGAACGACACGGCGGCTGCACGGTGGTTCCGGGCGGCGGCCGATCAGGGGAACGCAACGGCGCAGTTCAACCTCGGCTTCCACTACCGCGAGGGCCGTGGCGTTCCGCAAGACGACGCGAACGCCATGCGCTGGTATCGACGAGCCGCGGAACAGGGCGACGCCGACGCCCAGAACAACCTGGCGGGAATGTACGCCCGCGGCAACGGGGTCCGACCGAACGGTCCGGAAGCCATACGCTGGTGGACGCTTGCGGCGGACCAGGGGCACCCGGCGGCGCAGTCCAATCTGGGGTTCATGTACGGCGAGGGCCTCGGGCTACCGGAGCGTGGTGCGGGCACCGTGCGGCGGTATGGAGCGCAGGACTACGTGCGCTCCCACATGTGGCTGAGCCTCGCCGCCTCGTACGCCACCGGCGCCGTGCGGGATGGCGCCATACAGGGTCTCGCTCGGGCCGCGCAGAGGATGTCCGCAGCTCAGCTCGCCGAAGCCCGGCGTCTCGCCCGAGAGTGGAGGCTTGCGCGCCGGGTCCGGTGATCCCTGCCGGCGGACGGGAAATCCTACGGTGTCCCGTTCGAGCCGAACCCCAGCCGGTACCAGAGCGGGCACAACGCAAGCCCGGTCACCAGCAGCCCGCCGATCCACAGGGGCGCCGACGGCAGCCAGACCGGGGGCGGGCTGCCGACCAGCCAGCTCCCGATTCCCACCAGCGCGGCGAATAGGGTGACCGAACAGAGCGCTACGGCGCCCAGGGCCCGCGCCAACCGCCGGGGGCCCAGGTTGGCGCGCTCGCCGAGCTCGGCGGCGATGGGACCCCAGAAGCCGACCGGCCGCACGCGCCGATAGAAGGCGACCAGACGCGCCCGGTCCTCCGGCCCCTTGATCCGGATCGCCGCCAGCGCCGCGAGCGTGGATGCGGTCGCCGCCAGCAGCAGCCGCAGCGGCTGCTGGTCGTCGCCCAGGTAGACGATGAGCAGCGGCGCGACGGCGGAGGCGACGACCATGGCCGCGATCTCCGCCCACGCGTTCATCCGCCACCAGATCCACCGCAGCACCAGCACCACGCCGAGTCCGGCGCCGAAGAGCAGGTTGATCTGCCAGGCCTGGTTGATGGACGTCAACTGGGTCATGATCGCCATGGCGATCACCAGGGTCAGGACGCTCGCAGCGCGGGCCACCCAGACCAGGGCACGGCCGCTCGGCTCCCGCTTCAGCCACGCCTGGCAGATGAACCGCTTGTAGATGTCGTTGGTCCAGTACGAGGCGCCCCAGTTCAGGTGCGTATCGACGGTCGACGCGAGCGCGGCCAGCATCCCGGTCAGCATCAGTCCCGCGACGCCGGCCGGCAGCAGCTCGGCCATGCCCCGGACGTAGGTTGCCTCACGGTCGGCCTGGACGAGCTCGGGGGCGAGCGCCGGATCGGGCGGGAACAGGACGAGCAGCCCCACGCCGAGCGGCAGCCAGAGCAGGCTGCGCACCAGGATCTGCGCGTAGGTGAAGACGACGGCGGCCGTCCGGGCGTCGCGATCGCTCCGGCAGGCCATCGCGCGCTGGGCCAGGTAGCCGCTGCCGTCGGAGACGGAGTTGATGAGCCAGAGCAACCCCAAGAGCGACAGCACCGAAAGCGTGACGTCCTTGCCGCGCCCCGGCGTGAACGCCAGGATCTCGTCGGGCAGGATGCCCCCCGGCCCCCCGGCCGCGAACGTCTCGTGCACCTTCGCGGTCATTGCTCCGAGACCGCCGGCCTCCGAGACGACGAAGGTCGTGAACGCGAGGGTGCCGAGGGCCATGACGGTCATCTGGCCGATGTCGGTCGCGACGACGCTCCGCAGGCCGCCGGTGGCCGAGTAGAGCGCCACGACGGCCAGGATCATGCCGAGCGACAGGAGGTTGCTGGCGGTCTTGACCCAGACCTCGGGATCGGCGAGCCCGCCGATGGTCAGCGGCACGCCCACCGCTTCGACCAGGCTCACGAGGGGCCCGAAGAGCGCCGCCGGCAGCCATTCGTGCCACAGCAGGAACGGCTCGGCGATCTTGGCGGCGGCGAAGAGCACCCAGGCCAGGGAGACGCAGTTGATGATGGTGCCGAAGTAGAGCGCCTTGCCGCAGCGCAGCACGGCCGCCGGCGTGGCGCCGTAGCGCACCTCGGTCAGCTCGGCATCGGTGACCACGCCCGCCCGGCGCCACGCCCCGGCCAGCACGAAGCCGATTACCAGGAAGGTCACGCCGAAGATCCAGAGCTGCCACAGCCCGAAGATCCCGGCCGTGGCGACGAGGCCCGTCACCAGCAGCGGCGTGTCGGCGGCGAACTGCGTGGCCGCCATGCTGAGCCCCGCCTTCCAGCCGGGCAGGGAGCGACCCGCGAGGAAGTACTCTTCCAGGTTCTTCGACGCCTGCCGCCGGTTCCGGAGGCCGACCGCGACGGCGTAGACGACGAAGGCGAAGACGATCAGCGCGTCGAGAGGGCTCACGCGTCGATACTGTTCTAGCCGGGGCGCGCCCCTTCACGCAAGGCAGAACCTGCCGGCGAGCATGCCTGCATCCAGCCGCCATCATGGCACACCGAGTCGGTCACCGCGAGCCGGACAGCGCGAAGCGCACTTGAGTTACCAGGGTAGTGCGTTCGACAATGGCAGGGAACGGCCGATCGGGACTGACATCGGGCTCCCAGGTCGAATGGTGCGAAACGGTGACGCCGCGAAGAAGGGGGAATCGATGAAGCTGTGGAAATGTCTGTCGTGCGCTGCGGTCGCGCTCGCCGCCATGAATACGGTCTGGCTGTACGGCCAGCAGTCGAGGCTGCCGAGCATGCTGCCCCCCGAGGACTACCTGGAGATTCAGCAGCTCTATTCGTACTACGCGCGCGACGTCGATTCGGGGACGCAGCGGGACGCTTCGTGGATGTACACGGATGACGGGGTGTGGGACGTCCAGGGCGCCCGCATCGTCGGCCGCGACGCACTGCAGGAGTTCTACCGCAACGTCCCGCCCGGCATGACCCGGAACGGCGTGCGGCACTTCTCGACGAACCTGGTCCTGGTGCCCACCGAGGAAGGCGCGCGCGGTTCGGCCTACATGCTCGGCCTGGAGCGTCGGGGCGAGGCTGCCGAGACGGAGATAACCGTGTGGGGCAAGTACGAGGACCGGCTCGTCAAGACCCCGGACGGCTGGCGCTTCCGGGAGCGCATCTGGCGCTCCGACACGTGGTACGACTCGGACGAGCCCGTGATTCCGTCGCCGTTCGCGCCGCTCGACTGAAGCCGGCCGCCCGAGCGACCCCGGGGTCTTGAGCGCACCTCGGCGTGGTATCCGGTCGATGCTACGAAGCTAGTGCGCCAGCGGGTCGGGCCGCACCTGGAACTTGAAGACCGGCGCGACGCGTTCCGTTCCGCCCTCGGCGTGGAACGGGGCCCGGCTCCCGGACGTCGTCCAGATCCCGCGGCCCTTCCAGCCCGTGTCGGGGTCGTCAATCCGCCCGTCGAGGCCCTTGCCGAAGAAGCTCCCCAGCGGGTAGGGCACGCGGAAGTTGTGGAACTCGCCGTCCACCAGCGCCAGCACGCCCTCGGACAGGTTGCCGGTCGCCAGCGGGACGTTCTCGCCGAGTCCCAGCAGGTTGAAGCGATCCGTGAAGTTGTAGTACGCCGATTCGGCGCTCCCGGAGTCGACCGCGCCCTGGAAGTTCGGGCCCGGGAACTGGTGGAGCGTCCAGCCCTCCGGGCAGTGCCGGCCGGTGGCGGTGGGCCCGTCGAGCGGGCCCGTGCACTTCGTGCGGTCGAAGCTCGCGAAGTGGCCGCTCGCCAGCACCGTCCAGACGACGCCGTCGCTGTCGACGTCCATGCCGCGCGGCGAGAACCCCTGCACCGCTGCGGCGGGCTCGTTCCACGGCACTTCGTAGAACTCCGCCAGCGCGGTGTTGACCGGATCGTCGCCCGGCACGAGCCGCACGAGACCACCGGGGAAACCCAGGGTGGAGCCCCAGATCGAACCGTCGAGCGGACTGGGAGCGACGCCGTAGAAGCCGCGCTCGATCCGCGCGTCCTTCGCGGGATCGATGGGCTCGCCCGGCTCGACGTACTCGTCCCGCCGGCCGTTGCCGTTGGTGTCGAGCACCTGCACCGTCCAGCCCTGGGCCAGCTCCTCGTCGCCGGTCTCGTCGAACACCTTGGTGTCGAACCAGGCGACCACCGGCCCGCTGCCGCAGAACCACAGCTTGTCGTCGTAGGCGAAGTTCAGGTGGTGCGTCCCGAAGCAGGTGTTGACGGTGGTGACCTCCCCCGTCTCGGGGTCGTACATCTGGACCTG
>JAPOYG010000125.1 GCA_026706755.1 Acidobacteriota bacterium | reverse complement strand
CCGCTGAACGACGAGGTCGAGGCGTTCCGGCTCGGCGTCTATGCGCTGGCCCGCCTCGGCGAGTACGAGCCCCTGGCGCAGGCGATCCTCTTCGAGGACGGCCAGCCGATCCTGTGGTGGTGGCCCGTGGCCTATGCGCTGCGGCAGGTCGAGGACCCCCGCGCCTTCGACGCCCTCACCACCCTGGCCACCATTCGCGGCTCCATCGGCGTCGCCTTCGCCGCGCGGGGCCTCGGGGCGCTCGGCGATCCGCGCGCCGTCGGCACGCTCGCGGCGCTCCTCGATCGCGACCGCCGCGACGACCGCGTCGTCGTCAGCGCCGTCCGCGCCCTCGGCGCGATCGACGATCCGGCCGCTGCGGCCGAGCTCGACCGCTTCGTGCGCATCCGCGACCTCGACCGCATGCTCCGGCTGGAGGCGGTCGAGGCCCTGGCGCGTCACCGCAGCGAGGCCTCCGTCCCCGTCTTCATCGAGCTCATGACGCACTCCTGGGCGCCGCTCCGGGCTGCCTCGCTGCGCGCCCTCGCGGCCACCGATCCCGAGGCCTTCCTGCGCATGCTGTCGGGGCTGGGGGCGGATGCGGACTGGCGCGTGCGGCGGGCCGTGGCCGGGGCCATGCGGGATGTCGATCCCGAAGCGGCGGCCGGCCGCCTGGCCGCGATGCTCGACGATGCGGACGAGCGGGTCGTGCCCGGCGTCCTGGAGGCGCTGGCCGCGGTCGGCGCGCCCGGCGTCGAGGCCGCGCTGACCGCGCACCTCGCGGCTTCCGACGTCGTGGTGCGCGCGACGGCGGCGCGCGTCATCGGCGAGCTCCAGGGTCGGCTCCGCGGCGGGTTCCGGGGCGAGCTCCGGCCGCCCGCCGGCGCCGAAGCGCTCGCCGAGGCCTATCGCGCCGGGCTGGGGGACGCGTCCTACCTCGCCCGCGCCGCCGCCCTCCGGGCGCTCGCGGCCTACGGCCTCCCCGCGGCGCGCGAGACGCTCGAGGCGGCGCTCGACGATCCCGACTGGGCGGTCCGTGTCGTGGCCGCGGAGCTGCTCGCGGACCTCGCCCCGGGCGACGGGGACTACGCGCGGGCGATCCGGCCCGCGCCGGGCGCCGGCACCGACTACTCCGCGCCCGACCTCGTGGCGCCGTCGGTTTCGCCCCGCATCTACGTCGAGACCGACCGCGGCACCATCGAGATCGAGCTGGCCGTCCTCGACGCCCCGCTCACCGCCGACAACTTCATGCGCCTCGCGCGCCGGGGCTTCTTCGACGAGCTCTCGTTCCAGCGCGTCGTGCCCAACTACGTCGTCCAGGGCGGCGACCCGCGCCACGACAACGAGGGGGGGCCGGGCTACACGCTGCGCGACGAGCTGAACGCGCTGCCCTACCTGCGCGGCACCGTCGGCATGGCCCTCGACTGGCCCGACACGGGCGGGAGCCAGTTCTTCATCACCCACTCGCCGCAGCCGCACCTCGACGGCCGCTACACCGCGTTCGGCCGCGTGGTGGCCGGCATGGAGGTGGTCGACGCCCTCCTGCCCGGCGACCGCATCCGCCGCATCCTGGTGTGGGACGGGCGCCGGCCGCCGGGCGAGCGCCCCGCGGACGGCGTCTGAAGCGTACGTTCAGTCCGTCAGGCTCGTGCGCAGCCGCTGCTTGGCGGCATGGCGGGCCTGCGCCAGCTCGATCAGGCGGTCGAGGAGCGCCGCGTAGGGGAGGCCCGACGCCTCCCACAGCTTCGCGTACATGCTGATGGTCGTGAACCCCGGGATGGTGTTCACCTCGTTCACGTAGATGCGGTCGTCGCCGGCGGCGAGCAGGAAGTCGACGCGCGCCATGCCGGCGCCCTCGACGGCCCGGAACGCCTCCGCCGCCATCTCGCGCACCGCGTCGGCCCGCGCCGCGGGAAGCCGCGCGGGGATGATCAGCTCCGAGCCGTCGTCCAGGTACTTGGCGTCGTAGTCGTAGAAGTCGCCGGCGGGGACGATCTCGCCCGGCACCGAGACCTCCGGCGCGTCGTTCCCGAGGACCGCGCACTCGATCTCGCGCGCATCGGCCACCGCCCCCTCCACGAGCAGCTTGCGGTCGAACTCGCGCGCGCGGGCCAGCGCCCGGCGCAGCTCCCCGCGGTCGGCCGCCCTCGACACCCCGATGCTCGACCCGAGGTTGCACGGCTTGACGAACACCGGGTAGGGGAGCGCCGCTTCGACCCGCGCGGCCACCCGCCCCGGGTCCGCGTCCCAGTCGGGCCCCGCGACCACGCAGTGGTCGACCTGCGGCAGCCCGCGGGCGGCGATCAGGGTCTTCGCCACCGCCTTGTCCATCGCGACCGCCGAGCCGAGGACGCCCGCCCCGACGTAGGGGACGTTGGCGAGCTCGAGCAGCCCCTGCAGCGTCCCGTCCTCGCCGTACGGCCCGTGGACCACCGGGAAGACCACGTCGAGCGCAAGGCCCGCGACGGTGGCCGGGTGCGCGCCGCCGCCGCCCGCACCGCCCGCTCCGGCACCGTCCCGGCCGGCACCGCTTGCGCCGTCGCCGTCCCGGCGGCCCGCGCCCCGGCCGGCGCTCTCGCGGCGGATGGTGACGATCGTGTCGCGGCGGGGATGGGCGACCAGGTGCGCCTCGACGGGCGCTTCATCCGGGCCGGGGCCGGCCCCCTCGGCGGCGCCCGCCCCGGGCCCGCGCGCCCCTTCGATCACCGCGCGCGCGGACGACTCCAGCGGCGGGCGCTCCGGCAGCGACCAGCGGCCGCCGCGGTCGATGTGGATGGGGACCGGTTCGTAGCGCGCCGGATCGAGGTGGGCGAGGACGGCGGCGGCCGATGCGACCGAAACCTCGTGCTCGCTCGAGCGGCCGCCGAAGATCACGCCGACGCGCAGGCGCTGCACAGGAGGTATGTACCATATCGCAGTGTCGGCCGCGTTCGGCTTCCGCGTCACCCGCACGGACGGCCCCGCCCGCACCGGCGTCCTCACCACCGCCCACGGCGCCGTCGACACGCCGGCGTTCATGCCCGTCGGCACGCAGGGGGCGGTGAAGGCGGTGACGCCGCGAGATCTGCGCGACGCCGGGGCGCAGATGCTGCTCGCCAACACCTATCACCTGCTGCTGCGCCCCGGCGATGCGCTCGTCGCCCGGCGCGGGGGCCTGCACCGCTTCATGGGATGGAGCGGACCCCTCGCGACCGACAGCGGCGGCTACCAGGTGTTCAGCCTCGGGGCGCGGCGGTCAATCGACGAGGACGGGGTGTCGTTCCGTTCCCACCTCGACGGCCGCCCCGTCCGGCTGACGCCGGAGAGCGCCACCGACGTCCAGGTGCGGCTCGGCGCCGACCTCATGATGGCGTTCGACGAGTGCACGCCGTACCCCGCCACGGCGGACGAGGCGCGCGCGTCGATGGAGCGGACGCTCCGCTGGGCGCGGCGCGCGCGGGAGCGCTTCCTCGCCTGGCGGGCGGGGCGGGCCGGTGGGGGCGAGTCGATGACGACGCCCGGCCAGGCGCAGTTCGGGGTGGTGCAGGGAGGCGTGCACCCGGGGCTGCGCGAGGCGAGCGCGCGGGAGACCGTCGCGCTGGGCTTCGACGGCTACGCCATCGGCGGGTTGAGCGTCGGCGAGCCGCCGCCGGTGCTGCATGCGACGGCGGGCCTCACGGCCGAGCGGCTCCCCGCCGACCGGCCGCGCTATCTCATGGGCGTCGGCATGCCGGACGACCTCGTGGAGGCCGTGGCGCGCGGCGTCGACCTGTTCGACTGCGTGCTCCCGACCCGCAACGCCCGCAACGGCCAGCTCTTCACCCGCCGCGGCCCGCTCTCCATCAAGGGCGCCGTCCACGCGGAGGACGATCGGCCGCCCGACCCCGACTGCGGCTGCTACACCTGCCGGCACTTCTCGCGCGCCTACCTGCGGCACCTGTACGTGGCCCGCGAGATGACCGCGGCCACCCTTAACACGCTGCATAACCTGCACTTCTACCTTGACACCATGCAGCGGATGAGGGAAGCTATACGTTCCGGCTCGTTCGACGTGTTCCGGCAGGCCTTCCACCGAACGTACTCCCGCCGACCGAGGCACGAGCTCCCGGGCGATTGATGCAGGCTTTCGACACCGCGGCCCTGTTCGCGATGGCGCAACCGGCGGGCCAGCAGCCCCTGCTGGTGCAGTTCCTGCCGTTCGCGCTCATCCTCCTCATCTTCTACTTCATCATCCTGCTGCCCATGCGCCGGCAGCGGAAGCGCGTGCAGGAGTTCCAGGGCGGACTGAAGGTCGAGGACCGGGTGGTGACGACGAGCGGCATCTACGGGACGGTCAAGAAGCTGCACGAGAAGTCCGTGCAGCTCCAGATCGCCGACAAGGTGCGCATCGAGATCTCGCGCGCGGCGATCGGCGGCTACCAGGGCAAGGATCCCGTCGTCTCGGAGTCGAACCAGTAGGGGTGGACCATGCGCAAGAACCTGCAGTGGAAGATCCTGGCCATCCTGGTGATCGGGGTGCTGGCCGCGTGGGCGGTCTATCCGCCCGACGAGCGCATCCGGCTCGGCCTCGACCTCGAGGGCGGCGTCCACCTCGTGATGCGCGTGCAGACGGAGGACGCGCTCCAGGTGGAGACCGAGACCGCGGCCGAGCAGCTCGGCGAGCAGCTCTCGCTGCAGGGCATGGACACCGCCTCGGTGCTGCCCGACGACTCGACGACCATCCGCATCGAAGGCGTGCCCGGGCCCCGGGACGCGGAGTTCCGCCAGCTTGCCGACGAGCGCCTCTCGGCCTCCTACAACCGCGAGTCGGGGCCGGGCGGCTCCTACATCTACCGCATGCGGGCGCCGGTGGAGCAGTCGCTGCGCGAGGAGGCGGTCCGCCAGGCGCTCGAGACCATCGAGCGCCGGGTCAACGAGCTCGGCGTCGCCGAGCCCATCGTCGCCCCCCACGGGGTGGGCGGGGATCAGATTCTGGTCCAGCTCCCCGGCGTCTCCGACGTGGCCCGCGCCAAGGAGCTCATCCGCTCGACGGCGCTCCTCGAGCTCAAGCTCGTCGAGGAGGGCCCCGCCCCCAGCCGGGAGGCGCTGCTCGAGACGCGCAACGGCGTCGTGCCGCCCGAGATGGAGGTGGTCACGCAGGTCTCCAGCCTGCTCAACCCCGGCGGCGCCGCCGAGCCGCTCTACTACCTGGTCCGCCGCGTCGCCGCCGTGACCGGGCGCGACCTGCGGAACGCGCGTCCGTCGCTGGACGAGTTCAACCAGCCGGCGGTCAGCTTCACGCTCAACCAGGAGGGCGCGCGCAAGTTCGGCGACATCAGCGGGAACAACATCGGCCGGGCGCTGGCCATCATCCTGGACGGGCAGGTGCGCTCCGCGCCGATCCTGCAGGGCCGCATCACCGACCAGGGCCAGATCACCGGCGTGACCATGCAGGAGGCGGAGGATCTGCAGATCACGCTCCGCTCGGGCGCCCTGCCGGCCTCGCTGACCTACCTCGAGGAGCGCACCGTCGGCCCGACGCTCGGCGCCGACTCCATCCGGTCGGGGGTCACCGCGTCGCTCGCGGGGCTGATCCTCGTCGCGATCTTCATGCTCGGCTACTACAAGCTGGCCGGCATCAACGCGGTGGTGGCCATCGGCATGAACCTCGTCATCCTGATGGGGTGCATGGCCTACATCGACGCGGTCCTGACGCTGCCGGGCATCGCCGGGCTCATCCTGACCATAGGCATCGGCGTCGACTCGAACGTGCTGATCTTCGAGCGGATCAAGGAGGAGCTACGCTCCGCCAAGAGCGTGTCGGCGGCGGTGGCGGCCGGCTTCGACCGCGTGCTGCTGACGATCATCGACACGCACGTCGCGTCGCTCATCGCCGCCGCGTTCCTGTTCCAGTTCGGATCGGGGCCCATCCGGGGGTTCGCCACGACGCTCTTCTTCGGCCTCGTCTCCAACATCTTCACGGCTGTGTTCGTGTCCCGGACCCTGTTCGAGACGATCCTGTCGCGCCGGCGGGCGGCGACACTGAGCATCTAGGAGTCTCGGGCCGTTCGTCATGCCTATCTTCAAGACGCCCAACTTCGACTTCCTCCGGTGGCGCTGGCACGCCTTCGGGGTCTCGGCGCTGATCATCGCCGCCGGCGTGGCCGTGCTGGTCGTGCGCGGCGGGCTGCCCCTCGGGCTCGACTTCTCGGGCGGAACGCAGATCATCGTGGAGTTCGAGCAGCCGGCGGGCGAGGGCGCCGTGCGGCAGGCCCTCGACGCCATCGAGGAGAAGGTTGTCCAGCAGTACGGCGACGCGGTGGACAACGCCATCCTGGTGCGCCTGCCGCAGGCCGGGCCCGAGGTGGGAACCAGCCTGGAGGAGGGCGCCAACGCCGTCGTCGGCGCCCTGCGCGAGAGCGACCTCGGGGGGTTCGAGATCATCGGGCAGGAGCTCGTCGGCCCGGTCATCGGCGAGGAGCTCCGGCAGCGCGGGATCAACGCGTTCGTCTTCGCGATGATCGGCATCCTGATCTACATCAGTCTCCGTTTCCGCTTCAGCTTCGCGGTCGGCGCGGTGGTGGCGGTCGCGCACGACATCCTCGTCACGGTGTCGATGCTGACGTTCCTGGGCTACGACCTGTCGCTGAACGTCGTGGCCGCGATGCTGACCATCACCGGCTACTCGGTGAACGACTCGATCGTCATCTTCGACCGCGTCCGCGAGAACCTGCGGCTGATGCGGCGGGACCAGTTCGACCGCGTGGTCAACAAGAGCATCAACCAGACGCTCGGCCGCACCATCATCACGTCGGGCACGACCGGCTTCGCCGTGCTCGCCCTCTACCTCTTCGGGGGCGAGGTGCTGCGGGGGTTCGCGTTCACGATGCTCGTGGGCGTGGCCACGGGGACCTACTCGACCATCTTCATCGCGGCCACCATCGCCATTCTCATCACCCAGGGCCGGGCGGAGCGGCGGGCGCGGGCGGACACGCTGCCCGCGGCCGGCACCCCCGCGGCACAACGGGCGCGCGATGCACGCCCGAAGCGCCAGCGGCGGCGGGCGCGGGCGTGAGGCTTCTCTCGCCACCTTGAGCGCGCTCGAGGCCGGCCTGCTCGGAATCGTCCAGGGAGTGACCGAGTTCCTCCCGATCTCCAGCTCGGCGCACCTGATTCTGGTGCGGGACCTGCTCGGATGGCGCCTCGACGACGACTTCGCGCTCGCGTTCGACGTCGCCTGCCACGTCGGCACGCTGGCCGCCATCGTCGCCTACTTCCACGCGGACCTGCGGGCGCTGGCCCGGGCCGCACTGCGTCCGGCGACCTGGTTCGAGCCCGATCGGGACGGGCGCCTGCTGTGGTCGCTGGCCGTGGCCTCGCTCCCCGTCGCTGTCGTCGGCCTGGCGGCGGCCGACGCGATTGCCGGCTCGCTGCGCACGCCCGGGGTGGCGGCGGCAAGCCTGGCCGTGGGGGCCGTCGCGATGCTGGCGGCCGAGCGCGCCGGCCGCCGCCCCCGCCGGGCTCCGGAAGGTCCCGCCGCCCGCGCCTCCGACCCGGGCTCCCGCTCCGGGGCGGACGGCCCGCCGGGCTGGTTGCCGTCGCTGGGGCTCGGCATCGCGCAGGCCGCGGCGCTCGTCCCCGGCGTATCGCGCTCGGGGGCGGTGCTGACCGTCGGGATGCTGCTCGGCCTGCGCCGCGAGCCGGCCGCCCGCTTCGCGTTCCTGCTCGGGGTGCCGGCCATCCTCGGGGCCGGCGGGAAGGGGGCCCTGGAAGCGATTGCGGGGAGCGCGCCGCCGGGGGGGCTGGCCGCGCTCGCCGTCGGCGCCGCCGCGTCGGGGCTGGTAGGCTACGTGGCGATATTCGGGTTTCTCCGGTATGTTGCGCGGCACACGCTCGTTCCGTTCGCCTGCTACCGGATCGGCCTTGCGGCGATGGTCCTCCTCGCGCGGTGAAGGGCGCCCCCGCCGCGTTCGGGTGACGCGATGCAGTGGCTTCGTCGAAGTCTCGTCGCCGGTTTCGTGGTGACCGTGCCGCTGGTCATCAGCGTCGTGGCCTTCGTCTGGCTGTTCCAGGTGGTCGACGGTGTGATGGTCCCGGTCTACGCGCAGTGGCTGGGGCGCGAGATTCCGGGCCTGGGGCTCGTCACCCTGCTCGCCGTCGTGCTCGTGGTCGGCGCCCTCACCACCAACGTCCTCGGGCGGCGCCTCTTCGATCGCGGCGAGGCGTATCTCCTCCGGCTGCCGGTCTTCCGGGCCGTCTACGGTCCCGTCAAGCAGCTCGTGGCGGCCTTCTCGCCCGACAACCAGCTCGGCTTCAAGCGCGTCGTGCTGGCCGACGACCCGAAGCGCGGCCTCGTCCTCGGCTTCCTGACGAAGGAGTTCAGCCTGGAGCGCGACCACGGGACCGAGCACCTGATGGCCGTCTACGTGCCGACCAACCACATCTACTTCGGCGACATCCACATCTACCCGCGCTCCGTGGTCACCTTCCCGGACATCACGGTCCAGGAAGGGGTGCAGGTGTTCCTGACGGGCGGCATGGCGCTCTCCGAGCGGCTCCGGACGGCGGCCGAGCGGTTGCGGCGGACCGCGTCTTGACACGTTTCCGGGGGCTCGGTTAGGGTGCGGGGTTTGGCCGCTGCGTGAGGGAGGTAATGGATCAGACACTGTATTTCGTCCTCGGCGGCGGGGCGCCGCTCGCGTCGGCCCTCTTCGCCCTGTACCTGATTCGCACCATCAATCGGCAGTCGCCGGGGACGGAGGCGATGCAGCGCATCGCGGCGCTTATCCGGGCCGGCGCGATGGCGTTTCTGCGCACGGAGTACACCGTGCTCGCCGGCTTCGTCGCCGTGATGTTCCTGGTGCTGTGGCTCTTCCTGCCGGGGAACTCGCTGCTGACGGCGCTCAGCTTCCTCGTCGGGGCGCTGCTGTCGGCCTCGGCGGGCTGGATCGGCATGCGGACGGCGACGGGGGCGGCGGTGCGGACCACCCACGCCGCCACCGAGAGCCTGTCGCGCGCGCTGCGGGTGGCGTTCTCGAGCGGCGCCGTGATGGGGCTCACCGTCGTGGCGCTCGGCACGCTCGGCATCGCGGTGCTCTACTACGCCTTCGGCGGGCTCTCCGGCGAGGGGCAGAGCGCCGTCGAGTCGCTGTTCGGCTTCTCGCTCGGCGCCTCCTCGATTGCGCTCTTCGCCCGCGTCGGCGGCGGCATCTACACGAAGGCGGCCGACGTCGCGGGCGACCTGTCGGGCAAGGTCGAGGCGGGCATCCCCGAGGACGACCCCCGCAACCCGGCAACCATTGCCGACAACGTCGGCGACAACGTCGGCGACGTCGCGGGCATGGGCGCCGACCTCTTCGAGTCTTACGTCGGCAGCATCATCTCGTCGATCGCGCTGGCCTGGGCGCTCGACGCGGGCGCGGCGGCGGCCCTCTGGGGGGTCGACGAGGCGGCCTTCGGCGCGCTCCAGCGCAACCTGGTCGTGTTCCCGATCCTCCTCGCCGGCACCGGCATACTGGCCTCGATTCTCGGCACCTTCGTGGTGAGCACCGACGACGAGACCAAGATCGGGAGCGCGCTGCACCGCGGCCTGCTCGTGGCGTCGGTCCTCGTCTTCCTCGGCGCCGGCGCGCTGATCGTGCTGCTCGGCATCCCCCTGGCCGTGCTCTGGTGCGTCGTCTTCGGCGTGGTCGCCGGGGTGGCCATCGGCCAGATCACCGAGTACTACACCGGCAAGGACAAGCCGCCGGCCCACCGCATCGCGCAGCAGTCCGAGACCGGCCCCGCCACGAACATCATCGCCGGCCTCGGCGTCGGCATGATGTCGTGCGCGCTGCCCATCCTCGTCATCTGCCTGGCGATCTACGCCAGCTACACGTTCGCGGAGCTCTACGGCATCGCGATCGCCGCCGTCGGCATGCTCTCCACGCTCGGCATCAGCCTCGGGGTCGACGCCTACGGCCCGGTCGCCGACAACGCCGGCGGAATCGCCGAGATGAGCCGCTGCGAGCCGTTCGTGCGCGAGCGGACCGACGCGCTCGACGCGGTCGGCAACACGACGGCGGCCATGGGCAAGGGCTTCGCCATCGGCTCGGCGGCGCTGACCGCGCTGGCGCTGTTCAGCACGTTCCGGGCCACGGCGGCCACCGCCGTCGCCGAGGCCGGCGGCGAGGCGGCCTTCAACCCGCGCCACCTCAGCCTGGCCCTCGACAACCCCAACGTGCTGCTCGGCATGCTGCTCGGCGGGATGCTGCCGTTCCTCTTCTCGGCGCTGACGATGAACGCGGTCGGCCGCTCCGCGAACGACATGATCGAGGAGGTGCGGCGGCAGTTCCGTGAGATCAAGGGCCTCATCGAGGGGCAGGCGGAGCCCGACTCGGCGCGCTGCGTCGAGATCTCGACCCGCTCGGCGATCCGCGAGATGGTCGTCCCGGGGCTCATCGCGGTCCTGGCGCCGGTGGTGACCGGCTACCTGCTCGGCGTCTCGGGGCTGGGCGGGCTCCTGGCCGGCGCGCTGGTGACGGGCGTGCTCATGGCGCTGATGATGGCCAACGCCGGCGGCGTCTGGGACAACGCCAAGAAGTACATCGAGGAAGGGCACCACGGCGGCAAGGGCTCCGAGCCGCACAAGGCGGCGGTCATCGGCGACACCGTCGGCGATCCCTTCAAGGACACGTCGGGACCGAGCCTCAACATCCTGATCAAGCTGATGACGATCGTGGCCGTGATCTTCGCGCCGCTCGTCGTCGCCTGGATGGGATGATGCGCGGCATTGACTCGCCTCCGGCGCACGGGTAATATGCACCGCTTCGCGGGTCGCGTCGGAGGCCCCGTACGATTGACAGCCGCCTCGGGGCGGGTATAATCAACGCTCTCAATGGCGGAGTCCGCGCTCATGGCTAGCGAGGAGGTCCAGGGTGGCCGAGACTAAGGGCAAGGCTCAACCGTCAGGTCCGGCGGCTGCAAAGCCGAAGGGACCGCAGATGTTCGGCGAGGTGGTCAACCCCTCGTTCCAGGTGGGTACCCGCAAGTGGTATACGGTGCCGCTCTCGATCGCGGTCCACGTCGTGGGCATCGGCGCGATCGTCATCGTGCCGCTCATGGCGGTCGATGCGCTGCCGACGCCGAGCTCGATGATGGCGTTCGTGGCCGCGCCGCCGCCGCCGCCCCCGCCGCCCCCGCCGCCCCCGCCGCCCGCCGCGGCCGAGGC
>JAPOYG010000307.1:7142-11233 GCA_026706755.1 Acidobacteriota bacterium | reverse complement strand
CCGTAGCGGCTGAAGCCGACCTCCGCGTGCACCTTGTCGGGCGAGGACTTGACCACCGTGAACGAGTCGAAATCGAACGAGCTGCTTCTCCACCCCTCGCGCTCCCGCATCTGGTCGAAGCCGGCCGAGAAGTCCTGCGGTCGGTCGTCGACGACCAGCGCCCCCCCGCCCGGCACCGTCACGAAGGGGAAGTGCATCGCCCGCCGCAGGTGCGCGTCTTCGGCCGTGTTCCATTGCGTGATGAACGTCTGCAGCGCCTGGCGCGCGGCCGCCTCCGCGGCGGCGTGGCGCGTCTCCGCATCCCGGGTCTGGGCGAGTCCGGGTGATCCGGCGGCCAGGATCCCCAGGGCCAGGGCCGCGATGGTGGCAGGATGGATGGGCGTGTTGGACATCGTCGTCTCTCGTGCGGAACGGGGTTCGATCGCCGCCATCGGCAAGCGGGCTTCGTCCGTCGCCGAGCGGGTGCTCCAGGCTCGCCAGACCGTACCCACGCGAAGGCTGATCGTCAAGCGTCAGGGGCACGCCCCGCCCCCGATGGGCGGGGTGAGATGTTTCGCGATCGCTTCGTCTACCGGCGGAGCGGCCCCGAGAGCACCTGCGGCTCGTCCATCGGGCGGTGCGCATCGTATGGAAGTGGGCCCGCGGGTTTCGGGCTATGATCCGACCGTCTGCCGAGAGGGTATGGCGGCAGGCGGCCGGAACCGACTTTCCGATCTCACTGCAACGCGGGTCGGGATGGGAGGGATGCCATGTCGTCGTCCAGACGCCTGATGTGCACGTTGTTCGTCTGCGGCGCTCTCGTCCTGGGGGCGCGCGCCGTCGGGGCCCAGACAGAGACCGGGCCGGTCCTGGGCAACACGATTACGGGTGAGGGCCTGCCGAACCCGACCGCGACGGTGATAGCGAATTGGGGCGACCTGCCCGAAGGCCGGCAGTGGGGCTCGACCGCCGGTATCGACATCGACCCGCACGACGGTCACGTCTGGGCCTACGAGCGCTGCGGCGCCGGCAGCTTCGGCGGCGGCGTGCGAATCAACTGCGACTCCAACCCCGTCGACCCGATCTTCAAGTTCGACCGCCACACCGGGGAGGTGCTGGCGAACTTCGGCGGCGGCGTCATGGTCACCCCGCACGGCATCCACGTGGATGCCGAAGGCAACGTCTGGGTGACCGACTTCGTAGGAAACCAGGAGGGGACCAAGGGCCATCAGGTCCACAAGTTCAGCCCCACGGGCGAGCTGCTGATGAGCCTCGGTACGGCGGGCCAGCCGGGAAGCGGCCCCAACCAGTTCAACCAGCCGAACGACGTGGTCACCGGGCCGGACGGCAGCATCTACGTCGCGGACGGACATGGCGGCCAGGGCATGACCACCGCGCGGGCGATAGAGGCGGGCCGCGAATCGGGCGCCACGGGCCGCATCCTGAAGTTCGCCCCCGACGGCACGTTCATCAAGGAATGGGGACGAATCGGCACGCTGCACGGCGAGTTCCGCACGCCCCATGCGGTGGCGTTCGATTCCCAGGGCCGCCTCTTCGTCGCCGATCGCGGCAACCACCGCATCGAGATCTTCGACCAGGACGGCAATTACCTCGACTCCCGCTACTCGTACGGACGCATCAGCGGCATCTTCATCACCGCGGACGACATGCTGTACGCGATCGACTCCGAGTCGAGCCCGACCAGCCATCCGAACTGGGTGAACGGCGTGCGCATCGGGCACGTGGACGAGGATCGCGTCACGGGCTACATCCCACCGTTCGAGGCCGATACGCGGCCGTACCAGGGCGCAGCCGGCGAAGGTGTCGCCGTCGACGCGGACGGCAACGTCTACGCCGCCGAGGGGCCGAACTCGCTGCGCTTCGCAGGTGGGGCGTTCACGAAGTACGCGGTCGCTCCGTAGCGGACGGAGCACCCCGCCATAGATCGGCGGGCAGGTCGAGCACTTCGACCGGGCTGGTGTGCCCCGCGCGGCACGCTTGGGAGTCTGCGCTCGCGCGGAGCAAACTGGTATCGCAACGACCTGCGTCGCAGACTTCCGGACCATGACTGGACTTCGAGTACGCCTTGCATGCTGCGCGGCGCTCACGGCGCTGTGCGCAGCGGCGTTCTTCGGGGTGAGCGCGACCGGGGAACGCGCCGCCCGGGCGCCCGCCGGCGACTGCATTCCGGGCACGACGTGCGGCGGCATGCCGTCGAGCGCCCGCGAGTACGCCGCGATGTGCGAGCTGGAGCTCGGCGTCGCCCCCATCGTCGACTGCGGCGCCGGCGTGCTCCTTCCCATCACCGTCGACGGGGTTGAGGTGTTCGAGGACCCCGGCCTGCACGAGTGCGACAACGCCAGCCTGCAGATCGGCGACTGCATGCCCGGCTCGAGCCTGCAGCGGTACGGGGGCCGGAACGCCGACGGCACGCCCCGGCCCGACGTCGTGTGGCTCAGCTTCTGCCGCCACGATGGACGGGACGACGTGGTGAACTTCGACATGCCCGATTCCGTACAGTTGATCGGCTACAACTACGAGACCGGGGCGACCTGCTTCTTCGAGTCGGGCGACAACCGGCCCTGGACGCACGTGGACGAGAACAACCGCCTGCTCGGCGTGCTGCCCGGGCCGGACGATCCGGAGTTCGACCAGGCCTACTCCGTGCCGGACGTCCAGTGCGTGAAGTGCCACCAGGCGGACCCGTTCAACCACAACCCGTGGATCAACAGCGCGCGACTGCCCGAGGACCCGGGCCAGCCGGTGGTTCCGGTCCTTCGCGGCCCCGACCCGCCCTACTACGTCGTCGGGGGGCAGGACTGGGACATGCGCACCATCCACATCGAGGGCAACCGCTGCCTGGGATGCCACCGCATCGGCATGGAGACCCTGGCGGAGTACACCGGCGATCACTGGGACCCCAACCAGCACATGCCGCCCCACGCCCCCGGATCGTTCGCCGCCGACTACGCCGAGCTCGTCGCGTGCTGGGAGCAGGGCCCCGAGAACACCCCCGGCTGCGACTGGGTCATCCCGCCGGCGGGCGACTGCGACGGCGGCGTCGTCGGCACGGACTACCCCCACGCCGCGGCTCGCTTCAACCGCGCGACGGGGGAGGAGCGGCGCCGCTCGGGGGCCGGGTGGCGCCGGCCGGGGTGCTGACCGGCGCACTGGCCGCAACGTGGATGCCAGTCTGGCCATTCGCACCACGTCCCTGAGATCATGTTCTGCCTGCAGTTCGCAGCTCTCGGTAACGCCGGCCCCGGCGACATCGCCGGGTGACGTGTCGACCTCGTTATCCACGGCGGGGCCGATCGCCTGGAGAACGCATCGATGAGTGTCGTCAAGCGGCTGTGGCCGGTGATCCTGCTCGCGGCGGGCGTCGCGGCCCAGGGCCCGGCCGTGTCGGAGAACGTCTACTTCGGCGACCTGCACCTGCATACGCGCTACTCGAACGACGCCGCGATATTCGGCACGACGCGCACGCCGGACGACGCCTACCGCTACGCCAAGGGCGAGGCGGTCCCGCACGTCGGAGGCATCGAGATTCAGCTCCGGACGCCGCTCGATTTCCTGGCCGTGACGGACCACGCGGAGAACATCGGCCGCGTGCAGGCGGGCCCCGACCCCGACCCGAACCTGGGGCAAGCGGTCTGGGCCGACATCGTCGCGGCGGCGGTCCGCCACTACGCGCCGGGCGAGTTCACCACGTTCGCCGCCTACGAGTGGACGGTGGGAACGCGCGAGGGCAACCTGCACCGCAACGTGATCTTCGCGGGCACCGACGACCTGCCCTTCCCGTTCTCGCGGCTCGATTCCGACAATCCGGAAGACCTCTGGGACTTCCTGGACACCCAGCGCGCCAACGGCGTCGAGGCGCTGGCCATCCCCCACAACTCGAACGTCAGCAACGGCAGGATGTTCGCGCTGGTCGACTTCGCGGGGGCGCCGATGACCGCCGACTACGCGGCGCAGCGCCTGCGCAACGAGCCGGTGGTGGAGATCACGCAGGCCAAGGGCACGTCGGAGACCCACCCGGTCCTGTCCCCGAACGACGAGTTCGCCGACTTCGAGCTGTTCCCGGAGCTCCTCACCGCGAACCGCGCCATCGG
>JAPOYG010000307.1:0-6643 GCA_026706755.1 Acidobacteriota bacterium | reverse complement strand
GCGCCGACGTTCGTCATCCGGGCCGCGAAGGATCCCGTGGCGGCCAACCTCGACCGCATCCAGGTCATCAAGGGCTGGAGCGCGGGCGGCGAGTCCTTCGAGCGCATCCACGACGTCGCGTTGTCCGACGGCCGGCAGGTCGGCCCCACCGGGAAGGCGCCGCCGGTCGGCAACACCGTCGACGTCATGCGCGCGACCTACACCAACGACATCGGCGCGGCCTCGCTCGAGGCGGTCTGGCGGGACCCCGACTTCGACCCCGACGTGCACGCGGTCTACTACGTGCGGGTCATCGAGATCCCCACCCCGCGCTGGTCGACCTACGACACCGCGGCGGCGGGCCTGCCCCCGCGCGGCGACGTGATGCCGACGCTGCAGGAGCGCGCGTACACGTCCCCGATCTGGTACATGCCGGAGAACTGACCGGCGGCCGTGCCAGCCGCTTCATGAACGCATCCCCGTGGCGGCGCATCTGGCGTGAGCCCCTGACCCGGTTCTTCGCGGCCGGGGCCGGGCTCTTCGTGCTGTACGCACTCGTGGGAGGCCGGGCGCCGACCGACGACCGCCACATCGTCATCGACCGCTACGAGCTGGAGACGCTGGCCGCGCTGTGGCAGGCTCAGTGGCGGCGTCCGCCGACCCGTGACGAGCTGACGCGGCTCGTCGTGGATCGCGTGCGCGAGGAGGTCCTGTACCGCGAGGCCCTCGCCCTCGATCTCGACGAGAACGATGTCCTCGTCCGCCGCCGCCTCGCGGAGAAGCTCGAGATGGCGCTGAACGATGTCGCGGCCACGGCCGAGCCGAGCGCCGACGACCTGCGGCGCTACTTCGAGTCGCACGCCGACCGCTACGTCGAGCCGGCCCGGCTGACCCTGACCCATCGATTCTTCAGCCGCGACCGCCGGGGCGACTCGGCCGAAGCGGACGCCCACCGGGCGCTCGATGCGCTGGTCGCCGGTGGGACGGTGGACGACGACAGCTTCCACGCGGCCAAGACGTTGACACTCGAGGACGCCGACCGGCTGGAGCGCATCTTCGGCACCGCGTTCCGCGCCGCCGTGCTCGAGCACGCGGCGCGGCCCGGGTTGCGGCACGCGTGGTTCGGACCCGTTCCCTCGGCGTACGGCGCGCACCTCGTGCGGCTGGACGCCTACACGGAGGGACGCCCGCGGACGCTGGACGAGGTCCGCGAGACCGTGGTCGAAGACTGGCGCCGCGACCATATCGCTGCCCGCGAGTCCGAGCGCTACGCCGAGATGCGCGCCCGCTACGAGGTCGAGGTGGCGCCGTTCGACGCCATCGGCGACCTGGTGCAGCCATGAAGCGCCACGGCCCGCGTGTCGACGGCAAGACCGCACCACCGGCAGCACCCGACCGTGCTGCGCTCGCGGCACGAAGACGTGATGCTTGCCCTACCGACGCGCGTCGATGACGGGGACGTGGCCCGCCGCCGCGTACTTGAGGATGGCGCCATCGGCGGTGATCAGCGACGCCCTGCAGTAGCGGGCCGTTGCGATGATCAAGCGGTCGGCCGGGTCGGCGTGGAAGCTGCCCGGCAGGTGCACGCTGTCGATGGCAATGGCAGCCTCGATGGGCACCAGATGGACGCCGGGCAGGTCGAGGACGGTGTTGATCCAGACGGCGGCGTCACTCCCGAGACGCAGGCGACCCTTGTCGGCCAGCAGGGTGATCTCCCACGGCGTGATGGCGGAGACGGCGACCCCGTCCGCGCGCTCCGCTTCTTCGATGGCGGCGCGGGCGGTGCGTCCAAGGCGGGCGTCACCGTCAACGACCCAGATCAGTGCGTGGGTATCGAGGACGATCACCGGGCCGATGTCCAGTCCGACGGATCGGCAGCCGGCGAGAACGGGCTGTCATAGCTCAGGACGGAGCCCCGCATCGCGCCGATGATCGAGGGCGCGGAGCCGGATGCGGGGGCCGGCGACAAGATCGCGACCGGCCGTCCGCGGTTGGTAATCGTCACCGGTTCGCCGTCTCTTCCCATCTGCTTGATGACGCGGAGACACGTCGCCTTGAACTCGGCCGCCCCGACAATCCTGGCCATAGGCTGCCCCCCTTGGCGCCAGACGTACATTGAAAGTGTACAGAACCGAGGCCGATGCCTCAAGCACTGGACCGCCATGAGGGCGGCGGCCCGCGTGTTGGCGGCGATGGCGTTGTGGTTTCTCGCCTCGCCGGCGCACGGCCACGAGACGCGCCTGGCGTTCCTGGAAGTGCGCGCGCTGGCGCCCGGCGACTTCGTGTCCGTCCTGAAGATCCCGGTGACGGGCGCGACCGCGTGGCCGATCGAGGTGCGGCTGCCCGCGACCTGTGCGCCCCGGGGCCCTGACCGCCGCACCCGACAGGCGGATAGTCTGGTCGTCGAGCAACGGTTCTCCTGCGACGAGTCCGGCGGCGCGCCGGTGATGGGCCTCGCAGGCCTCGCGGGCGGGTTCGTCGACGTCCTGGTGCGGGTCGAGGACGAGGAAGGCAACCGGCTGACCCGGGTGGCATCGGGCGCCCTGACCGAGATCCCGCTGCGTCCGGACTCGGCGGGGACCTGGGACCGCCTCGTGCTCGGCGTCGAGCACATCCTGGGGGGCGTCGATCACCTCCTGTTCGTCGCCGGCATGATCCTGCTGGTCCGCGGGTGGCGCCGCCTCGTCGCCACCATCACCGCGTTCACCGTCGCGCACTCCATCACCCTCGGCATGACGGTCCTCGACGTGGTGCGCGTGCCGGGCCCCCCGGTCGAGGCGTTCATCGCCCTGTCCATCGTCTATCTGGCGTTCGAGATCCTGCGACGCGACGACGCGCGTCCCGCCTCGGCCAGGCCGTGGACGATGGCGTTCGCGTTCGGGCTGATGCACGGGTTCGGCTTCGCCGGCGCCCTGCTCGACACCGGCCTGGCGGGCCGCGACATCCCTATGACGCTGCTGCTCTTCAACCTGGGCATCGAGCTGGGGCAGATCGCGTTCGCGGCCGTGTGCGGCGTCGTGTTGTGGGGCTGCTACCGGCTCCTCGGCACGCCGGCCCGGCGCGCGCGGCTCGATCGCGCCGCCGCGTACGGCCTGGGCGCCGTCGCGAGCTTCTGGGTCATCGAGCGGGTCGCCGGATTCTGGGGGTGAGACGCGGGCGCCCAGAGCCGGGATAGGCCCCGGCCGGTGGACCCGGACCGGATCGGAGCTCGAAGACGAGCCAGCCCGGCGGCGGGCGCCACTACCGGATCGATGGCGTATGATGGCCGGAATGGTCGATGCGCGTTCGGTCGTCCACAGCGACCCGGAAATCTCGGGGGGCGTGCCCGTTTTCCGCGGCACGCGGGTGCCGGTCCAGGCGATGTTCGACTATCTGGAAGGGGGAGAGACCCTCGACCAGTTCCTCGATCAGTTCCCGTCGGTCTCGAAGCAACAAGCGGTTGCCGCACTCGATCTGGCTCGGGATTCTGTTCTGGCCCGTGCGCGTTCTGCTTGACGAGAATCTGCCACGTGCTCTCGCCGCTGAGTTGGCGGGACACGAGGTCAGCACCGTGCAGGCAACGGGTTGGTCGGGGACGACGAACGGAGAATTGCTACGGCGTGCCAACCGGAGTTTCGATGTCCTGTTGAGCATGGATCGAGGTCTTCCCCACCAGCAGGACTTGCGTGCCCTTCGCCTGCGCATCGTTATCGTTCGAGCGCCCTCGAACCGCATGGTTCATCTGCGACCGCTTGTGGACAGCATCCTGAACACTCTGGCAGCGTTGCCGGCTGGACAGTTGCGCGTCGTCGGGGGTTGACTCGGACGAGGGCGTAAGGCCTGGGTATCGTCGCACGCTTCTGGGTCATCGAGCGGGTCGTCGGATTCGCGACTGCATTGACAACGGACGGGCTGACCGCATAGGCTCGCATATGCTTCCCGGCGGACGCGGCACGGACCGGCCGGCTCGCCACGCCCGGCTTTTCCGAAATGGGCGGAACCAGGCTCTTCGAATCCCACGAGAGTTCGAGTTGGCGGCGGACGAGGTCATCATCTACCGTGAAGGCGATCGCCTCGTCGTCGAGCCCGTCCCCCGCGCTCCCACGCTGGCGACAGTCCTGTCACGATTGACGCGGCTCGACGAGGACTTCCCCCCAATCGCAGACCCGCCGGTCCATCCCGAAGACACTCTCTGACGTGCCAGTGTTGCGTTACATGCTGGACACGAACGTCGTCTCCGAGTTGGTGCGCCGGCCGGATGGCGAAGCTGCCCGAAAGGCAGCCGCGCTTGAACCGCGCACTCTCGCCGTCAGCATCATCGTGGCGGCCGAACTTCGGTACGGCGCCGAGCGCCGGAGATCGGCACGCCTCACCAGGCAACTGGAGGCCATCCTGGCCGCCCTGGTGATCCTGCCGCTGGCACAGCCGGCGGACGCCCACTACGCGGCGATCCGCAGCGAGCTGGAGCGCGCCGGCCGGACCATCGGCCACAACGATCTGCTCATCGCCGCCCATGCGAGAGCCCTCGACCTGACGCTGGTCACCCGGAACGTCCGAGAGTTCGAACGCGTTTCCGGACTTGTTGTCGAGGACTGGCAAACGACGCGAAGGCCGAGTTGACCTTCCTCGCGCCACACCCAAGAAGGAAACCCGATGAGTCGATACACGCTCGTGCTGCTGCTCGTCGTTGTCTGGTGCGCCCCCGCCGCTGCCCAGGACCGTTGGCCCCAGTTCCGTGGACCGGGTGCGCGAGGCGTCTCCGAGGCCTCCGGGCTGCCCACCCGCTGGAGCACGACGGAGAACGTCGCGTGGGCCGCCGACCTGCCGGGCCTCGGATGGAGCTCGCCGGTCGTCTGGGACGACACCGTCTACGTGACGACCGTCGTCAGCGCCGAGCCGGTCGAAGAGCCTCTGGGCGGGCTCTACCGCGGACGCGAGACCTGGAGCGCCTCGACGGCAGAGCACCGGTGGCTGGTCTACGCGCTGGATGTCGACACCGGCGCCGTGCGCTGGGAACGCGAGGTGCACCGCGGCGCCCCGGCGGGCGGCTACCACATGAAGAACACCTTGGCGACCGAGACGCCGGTGACCGACGGCGACTCGCTGTTCGTCTACTTCGGCAATCTCGGCGTCTTCTGCCTCGACGCGGCGGACGGGGGGGTGCGCTGGTCGCACGACGTCGCGCCCGCGGCTACCCGGCTCGAGTGGGGCACTGCCGCATCGCCTGTGCTCCACGACGGCCGCCTCTACATCGTGAACGACAACGACGGGCAGTCGTATCTGCTCGCCCTCAGCGCCGAGACCGGCAACGAGATCTGGCGCATCCCGAGGGATGAGGGCACGAACTGGGCGACCCCCTTCATCTGGGAGAACGAGCAGAGGACCGAGATCGTCACCAACGGCACCGATCGGGTGCGCTCCTACGACCTCGACGGCAACCTGCTCTGGGAGCTCACCGGCATGTCGTCCATCACCGTTGCCACGCCCTTCGCCGAGTTCGGCCTGCTCTACATCGGCTCGGGGTACCTCGGCGATCAGAACCGCCCGGTCTTCGCCATCCGCCCCGGCGCCAGCGGCGACATCTCGCTTCGCGGGTCGGAGACCGACAACGAGTTCATCGCGTGGTCGCTGCCGCAGGCCGCGCCCTACAACCCCTCGCAGATCCTCTACGGCGACGTGCTGTACACGCTCCTCGACCGCGGGTTCTTCACCGCGCACGACGCGCGGACCGGCGACGAGATCTACTCGCGCCAACGGATCGCGGTCGGCGCGGCGTTCACCGCCTCGCCCTGGGCCTACGGCGACAGGATCTTCGCGCTCAGCGAGGACGGCGACACCTACGTGATCAGCGCCGGGGAGACCTTCGAGGTCGTCGGCCGAAACCCGCTCGGCGAGTTCACGATGGCCACGCCGGCCATCGCCCACGGCAGCCTGTTCATCCGGACGCGGTCGAAGCTCTACCGCATCGCCGAGGCCGCGGCGCCCTGACGGCCGGGGCACTCTCGGCCTGCATATCCGGAATCACCGGTCCGTCGTATCCAGCAGGGATCGATTGCAGGAGCCATTGCCTCTCCAGCTACCAGGTGTTGAGATCCGTAACCGCGCCCGTCGAGACGAGATAGATGTAGAGGTCGGTGAAGACCACCCAGACGAGGCTGATCCAGGCGAACAGCATGTGCCGCTCGTTCAGCCAGGTCGAGTTCTTCCACAGCTTGTAGCGCCGCGAAACCACTCCCTTGCAGGAGAAGCAGTCCAGCTTCCCGCCGATGAGGTGGCGCCACGAATGACACCCGAACGTGTAGCCTGATATGAGGCCGGCATTGATCAGCATGACCACCGTCCCCACGCCGATGCCGAATCGGCCGTCGCGAAAGAAGGCGGCCAGGCCCTCCCACCAGAGGCACGCGAGGATGAAGAGGGCGGCGTACAGGGTGTAGCGGTGCAGGTTCTGGAACCACAGGAGGCGGGTCTCTCCCCGGTACCGCGCGGGCAGGCCTCGGACCGTGCACGAAGGCGGAGTCATCGCGAAGGCCTTGTAGTAGGCGCCCCGGTAGTAGTAGCACGTAAAGCGGAACGCGATCGCCAGCGCCGGGATGAGGAACGCGGGTGACCGCGGAAGGAACGCCGGCCACCAGGCGGGGAACGCACCGAGCCAGGCGTGCTCCACCGGCACGGCCCCCGGATA